>JBGPDC010000079.1:0-23382 GCA_041482115.1 Terriglobia bacterium
CTTCACGGTCTGGCCGAAGGCGTTGAAGCGACTCGACTGGCGGACACGCGCCATCACCACCATCGCGGAATTCAACGCCTGGCACATCGCCCCGAGCCGTGACGGTACGAAGGTCCTGTGCGATACCAACCATCCCGACATCGGCGTACAGATCATCGACGTCGCGAGCGGCGGGTGGCGGACGGTCTGTCATCCCGAGGCCTCGAGCCAGGGGAGCCAGTGGAAGAAGTCCCGCTACGCGCTCGCCGAGGACTGGGCCGCCGCCGCGTCCGTAGCCGACAAGGAAAAATCGCTGAGCTGGATGGAGATGGCCACCGACACCGTCTACGGCCCCCAGTGGACCCACCCGCACCCCTCGTTCTCGCCCGACGAGCGCCTGATCGCCTTCGCGAGCGACCGCACGGGCCACACGCAGGTTTACGTCACGGAGATACCTTGACATATTGATGTCTGTTTGATATGTCAAGATGTATGCGTACTACACTCCGTGTCGAAGACCACCTCCTGGCGGAGGTGAAGAAGTTGGCGGCGGAGACCGGGAGCACCATGACCGCCGTAATCGAGGACGCCCTGCGCGAGAAGCTGGCACGACGCACCGCGCCACAGTCCAGGTCGAGAGTGAAGTTCACTACCTTCCGAGGTAAAGGATTGAGACCGGGCGTCGATCTAGACAACTCCGCAGCGCTGCTCGACCTAATGGAGTCGGGAGGGTGAAGCTGCTGGACGTTAACGTGCTCGTATATGCTCACCGCGAGGACGCCCCCCGGCACGACGCCTATCGGCGCTGGTGGGACGCCTGTATGGCCTCGCCGGAGGCCTTTGGAGTGCCCGACGTGGCCCTCTCGGGATTCTTGCGGGTCGTAACTCACCCCAGCATCTTCCGGCCGCCCACTCCGCTCGACGTCGCCATGCGTTTCGCCCGGGAGGTCAAAGCGCGCCCCAACTTCGTGGAGGTGCGGGCGGACACCCGGTACTGGGATATTTTTCTGGAGCTGTGCCGCCGGGCGAATGCACGGGGCAATCTGATCCCCGACGCTTATCTGGCGGCGTTGGCCATCGAGTCCGGCAGCGAGTGGATCACGACCGACCGCGGTTACAGCCGCTTTCCCGGCCTGCGGTGGCGGCACCCACTCGAATAAAGCCCCTCCGGTCGCCTACCAGGCGTCCGCGTAGCGCATGCCGAACGGGTCCGCCCCCGCCTCGATCGCTCCGGTCTCCCGAAAGCGGACCGCGGTAGGCGCCGCGCCGTTCTGCCAGGCTGAGCGTCGCTCCACCTGGTGGCCGCGCCGGGCCAGTTCGGCGTAGACGCGCTCGGGGATGCGCTCATCGAGCAGCAGGCTGTTCGGATACATGGCGTGCGCATCGAAGCTCGAGACCAGGTGGCGGGTCTGGAAGCGCGGCGCCTCGACCGCCAACTGCGGGTTCATCCCGAATTCGATGATGGCCAGCAGAATCTGCAGCAGGCTCTGGTCCTGGTTGTCGCCGCCCGGCGTGGACATCGCCAGGTACGGCTTGCCGTTGTGGGTCACGAGAGTCGGCGAGAGCGTCACGCGCGGCCGCTTGCCCGGCTCGATCTTATTAGGATGCCCTTCGATTACCAGGAAGCTCTGGCCGCGCTCGGTGAGCGGAATGCCCGTGTCGCCGGCGATCACGGACGGCAGCCACGCGCCCGAAGGAGTCGCCGAGAAAATCACCCCATCGCGGTCGATGGTGTTGACGCAGGTCGTGTCGCGCGCGGCCAGCGCGTCGCTCAAGCCCGTCTTCGGTCCCGGATAATTGGCCGGATGCATCGGAGCGCGCAATTCGATGTGGCCGGGCCGGAACTCCGTCGACGCCGCGGCCGGGTCGATTTCACGCGCCCGCCGCGTGGCGTAGGCCACGGTGAGAAGCTCCGCAGGCGCCGGAACGAACTTCGGGTCGGCGTAGTAGCTGTCGCGGTCCGCGTAGGCGAGTTTCAACGCCTCCGTCAGCGTGTGCAGGTAGTCCGCCGAGTTGTAGCGCATGGAGGCGAGATCGAAGTGGTCGAGCACGTTGAGCGCCTCGACCATGACCGCGCCCTGGGTCCAGAAGCCGTTCTTGTAGACCTCGTAGCCTTTGTAAGTCGCCTTCAGCGGCTCTTCCGGCTCCAGGCGGAAGGCCGCCATGTCTTCGTATCGCAGCAAGCCGCCGTTCTGCTCTGAAAACGCTCCGATCTTGCGGGCGATCTCGCCCCGGTAGAAGTAATCGCGCACCGCCTGGATGCCCGCGGCGCGATCGCCTTTGGCCTTCGGCGACTTTTCGGCGGCGACCATGGCGCGCAAGGTGCGAGCCAGGTCGGGCTGGCGGAAAATGTCCCCCGGCCGTGGGACCTTCCCTTCCGGCATAAAGACGCGCTGGGAACTGGGCCACCGCTGGAAAAACCGCACGGAGCGCGAAATCGAGCCGCTGCGCATGTCGTCGAGCGGCACGCCGTCGGCCAGCTCGATGGCCGGCTGCACGACTTCCGCGAAGCTCTTGGTCCCGAACTTCTGGAGGGCCGTCAGGCCGGAGTCCACCATGCCCGGCACGAGAGCGGGCATCAATCCGGTCGAGGGGATGGGACCCTCACGCTCGCCATCGGCGCGGGCGGCCTCCACCTCGTCGGGCGTCGGCTTGCGGTTGCGGAAAAACGTCGCGTTGGCGAGCTTGGGGGCCGTTCCTACGCCGGCAATGGAGTAGACCTTGCCGTCCTTGGTGCGGATCAGGATGGGCGCCTCGCCGCCCCACCCAAAGTGGGAAAACTCGAACACCGCGGCGGCGAACATGGTTGCGACACCGGCGTCCACGGCGTTGCCGCCCTGGTGATAGATCCGCATGCCGGCTTCGGTAGCCTGCGACGATCCGGCGGCCACGGCTCCGCGCGTGCCTCGCACCACCGGGCGCAACGGTCTCCAGGATTCTTCGTTGCGGCGCTGGGAGGGCGCGGGAGCGATCACCAACAGGGCGAGTACGATCAAGATCAAAAAAGAGCCGAGCGGCCAGCGGCGCATTTGAGGACCTCTAGGCAGGATTATAGCAGGGGCCCGGAGGGCGCGGCCCGCAGTTGGCGCATGCTAAAATCAGGGTTATGGCGGAAGCAGAAGCGGTCAGCACTCCACGGCCCCCGATCAAGCTGTGGATCGCTCCGGTGGCCCTGGGCTGGCTGATTCCGGGCGGCGGGCACTTCTATCTCAAGAAGTGGAACCGCGGCGCCCTGCTGCTTTTTGCCATCGCGGGCATGTTCATCTTCGGGCTGCTGATGCGCGGCCGGATGTTCGAGGCGGGCGGCGGCGACACGTTCACGATGTTGCTGAACTACGGCGGCTTGGTCGGCAACGTCGCCAGCGGCTTGCTCTACTTTGTCACCACCTGGCTTGGCTACAGCCAGCCGGAGATGCCGGGCGACGTGCCCGACTATGGCACCAAGTTCCTGGTGTGCGCGGGGCTGCTGAATATCCTGGCGATCCTGGACGCTTACGAGATCGCCATCGGAAAGAAATCCTGATGTACTGGAACCTGAACCATTTCGAGGCCTGTTTCTTCTTCGCGCTGTTCACTGCGATTGTGTTCGGCGTGGTGTCACGCCAGAGCGACCGCGAGCGGCTGCACTACGGCCTCTACGTCTTCGGCTGCTTTCTGGCGGCTACCTTCGGGCTGAGCTGGCTAATGTACCTCGGCCACGGGTAGGCCCGTTCCTTCCATCGGCATCGCCACGAAAATGGGCCGGGCTGCGTACAGGCCCTGCACCAGCGGATTGAAGAACCGGAACGGATAGTGCTGCAGGCGCACTTCGAGGCGGTCTTCCGCCGTGCCTTCGCCGGAGCGCGTGACCGTAACCATGTCTGGGGTCAGGCCCAGTAGTGGCCGCGCGCCGGGGTCCGCTGCGGGCGTGTTGTAAAGCACTACATTCTGAATACCGGCCTCGTCGCCGGAATTCACCACTGCCCAGCGTGCACCGGCACGCACTCGCTCGGTCAGCCCCTGGTGGAGCAGGAGTATCTGGCCGACGTCCACGATACCGATCAGGGTGAAGAGCAGCACGCTGAGCACCAGCGCGCCTTCGAGCAGTGAGCTGCCGCGCTCGCGGCGGCGGTTCGAGGTGGTGATCGGACGCGGCATTAGGGACTCGTGTAGCGCCCCAGGTACGCGAACGAGCAGCGGGGCTTTCCGCTCAAGGTGAAGGTACGGAATACGGTCTGGATGGCGAAGTCCTCGACGCGCACTTCGACGCGTTCGGGCGTGGCGCCGCGGAACTGTTCGGTGACCGTGACCTGCTCCAGGGTGAGGCCCGGGACGACCGGAAGCGCCGCCTCGGCCGGCTCTGGGTTGCCGTAGACGACCATGTTCTTGACGCGGCTATGGAAGTCGGCGCCGTTCGAGGCACCGCCGTCGTAGGCGGTGAGCGAGGCGTAGCGGGCGCCATCCCGCACGGCGCTCTCGAGCGAGTTATAGAGGTAGAAGCTATAGCCGAACTGCCACACGCCCGCCAGCACCGTGACCAGCAAGCTCACGGCGATTGAGAACTCGATGAGGACGTTGCCGCAACAGCGGCGCCTGGGGACCGGCATTACACTCCTATCCTTACCCGTTATATAAGAGTGCCGCCCCGGCAGACCATCGGCGAATCACCCCAGACCGGCCTAAGAATCCTGCGTATGCCGGTTCCGGGGTGCCGGCTGGGAAGGCGTTCCGAAAAGCGGTGACCCGCTTGCGCTGGCTAATGATCAGGATCCAAGGTCATTGCACCGATGCGCGGCGGTTGGGCGGGTTATCCACGATGTGACTGATGTTAATCACGTACATTTGGCGTCCCAGACCTTCGTGGGTTGCATCTATTGATACTACCCTTCCATCCCGGCTGAATCTTGGATGCAAGTCAACCCGGTGTATGCCCTCCCCGGCCGTCGATTTCAATTTACCGAGCGGAACAAATAGTTTGGTCGGTCTATGATACAGAAACAGATATTGGAAGCCCTCAATACTATACGTGTCAGAGATAATCCAATCCCCACCAGGACCTGGGAGATAGCTGTTATGCCCATCAAATTCTGTCTTCCACAGAAGATCTTTGGCGTTTCCAGTCCCATCATCCTTGAAAAAAAAGTACCCATTCAGAGGCGAGCCGCCGCCCGGAGGCGTGTGTTTGCCAAAATCCAAGATGTAGTTGTCATCCAGCCAATCATGGTGGCTCGGCTCGTTATACAGATAGCGGACATCGGTACCACTTGGCGTCATGGAGAACGCCTGGGAGAAACCGTTTTCCAGATCCTTGACGAAGGCGATGAAGCGCCTGCCGGATGGGTTCCAGCCCTCGCGGAAAAAGTAAAGACTGCCTGACGAGGGGTTGCCCTTAGGGTAGACGATGCCAGCCATCCTATCCAGACTTATAATCAGCTCCGCACGTCCCGTATCCAGGTTCATCTTCCAGATGCCCGTCTTGCTGGGGGCGTACTGGTCTTTGTATTGGTCCTCAATGCCGACGTAGTCGGTCCCGCGGTGCTTCATCCGCTCGAAATCGTGGGTCAGCGCAGTAGTGCCGTCCGGTGACAGATCGTAGACTGGCCGAGGCAGCGTACGCCTTTTGCCGGTGCGGAAGTTGTATATCCGGCACACATACTTCTTGCCATCGTCCGAGCGGTCATTCCATACAATCTCATCCGATCCGGGACGCCATTGGAGCCGGGCGCCCTGCTGCCAGTTCCAGGCTGTTGTCTCTCCGATCTTGGTCCATTTGTACCCATCTTTGAGATCGACAACGCCAATATCACCACGGTCGGCCGGCTGAACGACACGGTTCTGAATATGGACCTTCATACCCAGCAGGTAGCGCCCCGTGGCATCGAACTGCAGACATTGATAAAAGAAAAACCCCGTGTAAGCTCGTCGGCCCGCGACTGCGGGGTCCGAGACGCGGGTAATGGCAGGATAGCGCGCATTGCGCCCCGCCGTTACCTGACTGAAACTGGTGTAGGTCGTATACGGAAGATCGTTTTGTGCCTGCAGAGCCGGGGCCAGCCCCACGAGAAAGAGCAATGTTCCGCGGAGAAGCTGTGTCACGCGCTCACTTCAGGTGTGTTGCCTTAGGGCCGAGCCGGCCCGCCCGCTACCGCGCCCCCAGAATCACCGGCTGCGTAAACGCTCCGTTGCCGGCCGAGTCCCAGACCGCAAACCGCACCCACTTCTTGCCGGCCGCGTCGAACGGGATGCGGAAGCGGTGGTTGCCGAACGCGCCCATCTCGGTGGCCGGGACAATCTTCCGGTCGATCTTGTCGCCGTCGCCCCACACCACCTCGACGAACTCGAGCGGGAAGGTCCACTCGACTTGCGCCGAGACGGTCCGCTGCGCGCCCGTGCCTTCGACCGTGTACTGCGGGATCAGGACCTCGCCGCTGGTGACGAAGAAGGTCCCGGCCCGCAGGGATTTCGTGTACTCCTCCCAGCCCTTTTCGAACGACGGCACGCGATCGAGCTTTACGTAGTTCACCTGCAGCTCGGGATAGAGCTCGTCCTCCGGGTATTTCGTGTAGGTGTCACCCTCGGCCAGCAGGTACTTCGGCCCGGCCCAGTTGTTCATGTCGTCGAAAGTGCTGAAGCAGCGCTTCTCGCAGATCCGGCTCTCGGAAAGATCGACCGGCAGCGATTGATAGGACGCGCCCAGGAAGCGGTCGCTGCGGAAATGCTCCGTTTCGCGGCTCGCGTCCGGATATCCGGTCGCTCCCTTGGTGCGCGGATGCGCCTGCCACACGAAGCCCCCCTCGCGCCGCACCATCTCCAGCTCGTCGGCGGCCGAGCCCACGTGGTAGACCTTCCCGTACTTAGGGTGGTTTTCGACGAGCGGCTGGCCCGGCTGGCGGACGTGGGTCCAGTAGACGGGATGCGGAAACACCATGGTGTAGTGGCCGCCAAAGTAAGCGTCCGGCTCCTCGCCCGTCACGATGAGGAAGTCGCGGTCGGAGTGGCGCTTGCTGGCCTCGAAGTAGACCTCTTGCTCCTGGAGGCGCACCGCCCCCGGATCCTTGGGATGCCCGTCGGCGTGGAAGTCGGACATCATCGCGATGTTGATCCCCATGCCTCGGAAGGTCGGGATCCACGGCGGCTGCAGATCGAGGGTGTTCGAGTCGGCCTCTTCCTCCCAAAAGTGCGTGTGGAAGTGGCCGATGGCGACCTGGTAGCCGGGCATCGGTTTGTAGCGATCGTCGTGGGTATAGGCCATGACCGCCGCGCGGGTGGGTTGCGCCGGCTCGGCGCTCAGGTAGAAATAGAACCCCATGCGCTGCCACGTCCCCGGCGGCGCGTTGTAGAGGGCGAAGTTGCCCTGACTCATCTGCCGCGCCTGCGCGGTGCGGCGGCGCCACACGTCGTCAGTGAAACCGTAGGGGCGGTACTGTTCCTCTTTCTCGCTATGCCGCACGCCGAGCGTGTAGGTATTCGCATCGTCCTTGCGGTACCACACGTAGCCGAGGTTGACCTGAATCTCGCGCGCCCAGAAAAACTTGTGGGGCGGCGGGAAGACGGCGAGCGAGCCCTGCGCGGTCTCGACCAGCGCCACGCGGCTGCGTGCTTTGAGCGCCACCGGTTCGGCATTGGGCGAGCCGCCGAATTCATATTTCTGCCAGTTGCGCGCGGTATCCTCCCAGACCACGCGCGGGTTGTCGCTGATCTTGAAGCCCTTCAACCCGCCGCGGAACATGTAGGCCACCCACGGCTCGTCGGTCCTGGCGATCGCCTCCTGGCGCAGCAGGTTCGTTCCTTTGTAAGCGGTGAATTGCAGCCGTCCGGAGAAGATTCCCATCGAGAGGCCCGGAAACGAGACTTCGATGCGCCCGCCGTCGGTCTTCACCTTGCACGCGTTGGCGTTGTAGCTGGCCGTGGCGCGGTGGATCTCCTCGGGCTTGCGGGGCAGCTTCTCGCTGCCGTTCGGGTTGCCGGGGACCACTAACGGCGCGTCCCAGAACGCGTTCCAACGCTCCTTCGCGAGCAACTCCTCGGTGATCTCCCGTTTGAGCTCGCGAAGCGGTTGCAACTGCTGTTCCGACATGCGCCGCTGGCCGCTCGTGACGCTGAACTCCGGGCGCAGGTCGCGGCCCAGCACGGCCCACGAGCCGCCGGACTTGTGGGCGGCCAATTCCCGGACGAGCGGCGTTCCATTGTCGATTCCGAAGGAGGCGCGCAGCTCCTGCCCGCGCTCGCCCTGCCAGGTGAGGCGCAGCGCGTCGCCAGCCATCTCGGCTTTCAGGCCGGATTGTTCTTTGTATTCGCTCAGGTCGCAGTTGAGCGGCGCGGCCACTGCCGCCCCAGCCAGCAGCAAACCCGGCAAGAAAGCGCGGAATCTCATGAACCTACCTCCCTTTGAGTCGCTTGGAGTCTCGGTCGATATTCACGCACATTCGGGGCGGATTTGCAAGGAGTCCGCCGTGCTATAACGGGAGCTAGCCATGCCAAGAAAATACCGTCTCCTGATTGGGATGCTGGCCGCGGTTGGGGTGCTGGCCGGCGCGACTTCGGAACCGGCCGCTCCCGACCAGATCCGCAAAGCGGCGGCGAAGGCCATCGTTGTGCTCCAGCGCAGCAGCCAGACATTTTCCAAGGCGCAGGGGTGCTTTTCCTGCCACCACGGGGGACTCCCGATAATGGCCCTGCGAGCGGCGCGCGAGCACGGCCTGCCGGTCGATGAAGCGGCGGCGCGGGAGGTGGCTTCGAAGGCGTTATGGATCGTTCTCGATCGCCAGTCCGTGGACAACGCCGTCCAGGAGACGTACCTGATCGATCCGGCCTTATCCGAGGGCAACTACCTCGTCGCGGCTCACGAGGCCGGCATCGCGCCCAATCTCTCTACTGCTATCTACGCCTCGCGCCTGGCCAACTGGCAGCGGCCGGATGGTCACTGGAACACCTTCGACGCCCGCCCGCCGCAGTCCCATAGCCGGTTCACGGCGACGGCGGTCTCGCTACGCGCGGTGCAGCTCTACATGCCCGCGCGGCGCCAGGCCGAAGCCGATGCCACCGTCACCAGGGCGCGACGCTGGCTCCTCGCGAACGAACCCCAAACCACCGAAGACCACACCTTCCGGCTGTTGGGACTGGCCTGGGCGGCGGCCCCGGCCACGGACCTCCACCAGGCCGCTGCGGCCCTGCTGGCTCTCCAGCAGCCCGATGGCGGCTGGGCGCAGCTTCCCTCCCGCGCGAGCGACGCCTACGCCACCGGCGAGGTGCTGGTGGCGCTGCACCGGGCCGGCGGCATCGCGGTCTCCCACCCGGCCTGGCAACGCGGGCTGAGCTACCTGCTCTCCACCCAAAAAGAAGAGGGCATCTGGCGAGTGGCCACGCGCATGGTCTCTCCGGCTCAGGTCAGCCCGCCCTACTTCGAGACCGGAATTCCATACGGGCACGACCAGTTCCTCTCCGCAGCCGCTACGAGCTGGGCCGTCACGGCACTGGCATTGGCGCTGCCCGCGGCGCCCGCCGGCGGGCGGAAGCCGGCTCCCGTGGGGACCTTTGCCGGTCCGGCCGAGCCGTGGATGGAAACCGCGCTCTTCGGGAGCGCGGCGGAATTGAAGGTCCTGCTGGATCGGGGCCTCGACCCGAACAGCAAGACCCCGGCCGGCTGCACGCTGCTCATGATGGCTGCCGCGGACCCGGAAAAAGTGCGTCTGCTCCTGGGAGCCGGCGCCGATGCCCGAGCCAAGGCCAAGTCAGGGTTCACGGCGCTCATGGCGGCTTCGCTTTTTCAAGGCTCCGCTGCATCGGCAAAGCAGTTCCTGGCCAAGGGAGCCGAAGTCAACCCGGGCCGCGATGTCCTCTTCAACGCGTCACCGCTGTTCCTCGCGACCTTTGCCGGCGAACCGGAGACGGTGGCGCTGCTCCGCAGCCGGGGCGCCGACATCCAGCGCCGCATGAACCTGCTCGGCCAGTTCCCGGCCAGCCCTTTGTTCGTGGCCGCTTCGCTGGGGGACGCTGAGATGGTGGAGGATCTCTTGCGTTACGGAGCGAACGTGCGGGAGCAGGAGGAGTCGAACCTGACGGCTCTCGATTTCGCCGTCCTCGGCGACTACGTGCCGGTGGCGAAGGTGCTGATCGAGGGGGGTGCGGACGTCAACCACGTGGATAAGTTTGGCTACACGCCGTTGCTCTACGCCGCTACGATCGACTTCGGCGACACGGCCATGGTCCAGACCCTGCTCGAGGCCCGCGCGGACCCTGAGATCCGCTCGAAGGACGGTAAGACCGCCCTCGCGCAGGCGAAGCGGTACGGCTTTGCCGCGATCCGCCAGTCCCTCGAAGCCGCCGGGGCGAAAGAATAGAAGGGGGAAATCTCAGCCGCAAATTTGCGGCGGAGATTGCTATAGTGGCGGATAGGCGGGCAAGTGCCCGCGTTTACAATCAGTTCGGAGAGATGGCCGAGTGGTTGAAGGCGCACGCTTGGAAAGCGTGTATGGGGGAAACTCCATCCAGGGTTCGAATCCCTGTCTCTCCGCCAGCCCTCAGGGCGCGAGGTTTTCTATGGTTCCGGCAAGCAGGAACTCTGCCAGTACGTCCCGGTTCAGCCGGTAGGTGACTTGCGCCTTCGCCACGCGGTCCCGGGCCTCATGCATCGCGGTGCCACCGCCGGCGGAGCGCGCCGCGAGCGCTCGCAGCAGGTAGACTTGCGAGGACCACTGCTCGAAGCCGGCCTCATAGGCGGCTCGCAGCCGCAAGAACTGTGTTCGGGGGGGCCGGAGGCTCATAAAGTCCGGCCGGCTCTAAAGGGATTTGCTTCCCGGCGTGCGACCGGTGAGGGACGCTATAGAGAGTCTCGGTTGCGTTTTGATGGCAACCAAAGACGTCAGAAACGCCGCTATACAAAAGACGTCGAGCCAAAGAAACATCCCGCGAGAAAGCGGCACCGGGACCAGGGGGTTGAAGAGCAGGGCAATGATTATAAATCCGGCGCCGGCGAGGTAGTTGCTGGAGTTCGCCGCCTGCTGGATGATCACTATAGCGCCTGCGCAGACCACCAATTCGAGCAGGATTCGGAACCCGGCGGAGGGGCTCCAGATCGCTGCCGCCAGCAAGGCGGCCACCGCCAGAAAGCTCATGATTTTCGTATGCATAAGGTTTAGGCGGCCCGCGGGGGGTTATTCTTTTGGAGGGTCGAGAGGGGCAGCTCCGAGCCTTGCACGCGGGGCGCGCCGTCTACGACTTTCGCCAGCACTTTGAACACTTCCGAGGAGCGCTCGCGGCTATAGAATTCCGCGCTCTCACGCCCGTCCCAGAAGCTGATTCCGACCGCTTCCTTTTCACCCTCGGTCACGAATGTGAGAAGGTCTTGGAAACCCTTCTGTCGCCGCAGCATGGGAAGAATTTCTTTCTCGATGGTGCGCGTGAACTCCTTGGCGCAGTGCGGCTTCAGGTGCAGGCGTACCAGGCGTACAAACATGCCGGACTCCTTGTTTGGGCGGCGACTAAGAGAGAAGTTTTCTGGTGATCTGACTTAGCTCAGAAGACCTGAAGAAGGAGCGAAAGCGCTCTAATCAAGACTATTTTATCTGAAAATGTCCCTGGCCGTCAAGGTCAATTCGGGGGGCAGGTCGTACGACTTGGGACATATGGCGCGGGAGGCCATCCGGCCGGCCAGGGCCTGATTGTGGCATCATAGCGGCCATGCTGATGCCACTCTTCACTGTCTTACTGGCCGCCGCGTTGCCGCAGGCCCCTCCCGCCGCCGCGAATCGCGTACCCGTCGATAACGACTTGGTTCGGGTCGTGAACGGCTCGGGTGCCGCCGGCCAAAAGACCCGCCCCCACCAACACGACATAAACCGGGTCATGGTGCATCTTGATGCCGGCCACCAGCGCATCGCCTACCCGGATGGAACGGTGAAGGACATTGTCTTCAAGGCCGGCGATGTCCGTTGGGACCCGGCCGTCGGAACGCACACCAGCGAGAACCCCGGCAACACCCCTTACCGCATCGTCGAAATTGAGATCAAGAAGCCGCATGGCTCCCCGGTGCAGTGGCCGGCGCAGGATCCGCCCAAGGTCGACCCTAAGCACTACAAGGTCGAGTTTGAGAACGAACAGGTGCGGGTGATGCGGGTGCATTATGGGCCCCATGAATCCGGCCCCACCCATGAGCATGCCCTGCCGCGGCTCACCGTCAATCTCACGCCACAGGCGGTCCGTCTGACCCTGCCGGATGGCTCCCATCCCGAGTTGCGCCGCGCCCTTCACGAGGTCGCCTTCGCCGGCGAGAGTACCAAGCACGCGGAAATGAATCTCAACGACACTCCCTTCGAAGTGGTTGTCGTCGAGTTCAAGACGCGCTGAGGCGGACGGCCGCTGGAGGTCCGCGATCCCGACGGCCGGACTGGCCTTCGTAGTGTTTTCCCCCCTCGGTATTCTCAGCAGCTTCCCTAATTGTGGCCGGGTCGCAACGCCCGTAACATGCGCCTTTGCAGAGCCTTCTACAAATGCGCCCATGCCTCCCCGCTCTCCTGATCTTGTGGATGCCCCTGGCAGCGTCCGCTGCCGACACCAAGGCTCCGAGCACCCCCACTAATTTCCAGGTCACGGGCAAGACCAGCACGACGGTCTCGCTCGCCTGGAGCGCCTCCACCGACAATGTCGGCGTCACCGGCTACGAGGTGCTCCAGGGATCTACGCTGGTGGGCGCCACGGCCGGTCTGACCTTCACGGTCACCGGCCTCCAGCCGGGCACGACGTACCGCTTCTTCGTGCGCGCGCGGGACGCCGCCGGCAACGTATCCCGCACGAGCAAATCGGTGCAGGTCACGACGACTGCGGCGCCGCCGGATACCCAGCCACCCACCGCTCCGACCAACCTGCACCCGACCGGCACGACCAGCTCGTCGGTCTCATTGTCCTGGAACGCGTCGACCGACAACGTCGCGGTGACTGCCTATGACATCTTCAACGGCTCGAGCCCGGCCGGAACGACGGCCGGCACAAGCTACACCTTCACGGGACTCGCCGCCAGCACCACCTATACCTTTACAGTGAGGGCCCGGGACGCCGCCGGCAACGTGTCCCCTCCCAGCAATGCCACGACGGCCTCGACGGCTCCGGGCGGGGGCGGCTCCGGCAAGAAAATCGCCGGCTACTTCCCGTCCTGGGGGATCTATCAAAAGGCGTACTATGTCAAGAACGTGGAAGCCAGTGGCTCGGCCGCTAAGCTCACGCACCTCAACTACGCCTTCGCCAACGTGGTCAACGGCGTCGCCACGATCTACGACACGTGGGCCGAGTACGACAAGCCCTTCGACGCCGCTTCGAGTGTCGATGGCGTCGCCGACCCTTCGTCGGGCGCGGTGTTGCGCGGGAACTTCAACCAGTTGCGCAAGCTCAAGGCGCTGCACCCGCAGCTCAAGATCCTCATGTCCATCGGCGGCTGGACCCTTTCCGGCGGCTTCTCCGCGGCGGCGGCCACGGCCCAGTCGCGCCAGACCTTCGCCGCCTCGGCCGTGGACCTGTTTATCCGAGGTCACCTGCCGAACGGCGTTACGGCGCCCGGCATCTTCGACGGCATCGACATCGACTGGGAGTATCCGGCGGCATGCGGGCTGCAGTGCGGTCCGCCGCAGGACACCCAGAATTTCACGCTGCTGCTAGCCGAGCTCCGCCGCCAGCTCGACCTGCAGGGCGCCGCCGACGGCCGGCCCTACCTGCTTAGCATCGCCGCCCCGGCTGGCAAGTCGGAATACCAAAAAATCGAGTTGGGCCTGATCCACCAATATCTCGACCACATCAACCTGATGACCTACGACTTTCACGGATCCTGGGAGACAGTGACCAACTTCCACGCTCCGCTGTGGATGTCATCGTCGGACCCGTCGCGCGCCAACGGCTTCTGGGCCGACTACGCCGTCTCGGCTTATCTCGCGGCCAGCGTTCCGGCTGGGAAGCTGCTGCTGGGCATTCCGTTTTACGGACACGGCTGGCAGGGCGTGCCCAACTTCAACAACGGCCTTTACCAGAACTCGGCGGGCGCCGCGCTCGGAACCTACGAAGCGGGCGTGGAGGACTACCGGGTGCTGAAGAACCTGGAATCCACCTACGGGAAGTTCCGCCACAACGAGGCGCAGGCCTTCTGGATCTACAGTCCCGCGACCGGCATCTTCTGGAGCTACGACGACCCGGCGTCGGTCGCGAACAAAATGAGCTACATCAACTCGAAGGCGGGCGGTCTGGGCGGCACGATGTTCTGGGAGTTGAGCGGCGACGATGTGACGGGTTCACTGATCACCGCGATGGCGAACGGCCTCGCGCCCTAAGCTCTAGACGGTTCTTGACGCTGCCCGAGCAGGGTTCCCACCGTCACCGCCACCACGCAGCCGATGACGTTGTACCAGAGGAAAGAAATGTTGGAGTGGAAGTTGATCCACAAAACTGTGGCCAGGCCGGTTAGTAAGCCCAGGCAGGCGCTGGTCCCGGTGGCGCGCTTCACCCAGAAGGCCAGTACGAACACGCCGAGCATCGAGCCGTAGAAGAGCGATCCTACCAGGTTCACCGCTTCGATCAGCGATCCCAGCCGGTGGCCGAACGTCGCGAAGCCCATCGCATAGAGTCCCCAGAACGCCGTCGCGGCGCGGGAAACGCGCACGTAGTGGCGGTCGGCCGCGTCACGGCGGACGTGCCGGCGGTAGAGATCGATAACGGTGGCGGTGGCGAGCGAGTTCAGTTCCCCGGAGCTGGCCGACATCGCGGCCGCGAACACCGCTGCCAGGATCAGCCCCACGAGTCCCGCCGGCAGGTAGCGGGTCACAAAGGTCAGGAAGATGTAATTTGTGTCGTTGTACTGCTGGCCGGAGGTGCGCTCGGCGAGGGCTTTGCCGTCTGCCCGGGCCGCCTCGAGTTGCTGCGCCGCCGCCAGGTAGCGCTCCTGCGAGACCGGATCGCGCTTCTCGAGCAGCGCCTGGGCCGCTGCCCGCCGCGCCGCAAACGCTTGCTCGTACCGCGCCCCGACCTCGCCGTACTCCGGGAGGCGCTCCACCCGCTCGCGCTCGGCCCGGTGGAACAGCATCGGCGGTTGCGCGAACAGGAAGAACACAAACACGAGCGCGCCGGTGAGCAAAATGAAAAATTGCATCGGCACCTTCAGGACGGCGTTGAAGATCAGGCTGATCCGGCTGTGCCGCACCGACTTCCCCGTCAGGTACCGCTGCACCTGCGATTGGTCGCAGCCAAAATAGGAAAGCGCGAGAAACATGCCGCCGATCAGCCCACTCCACAGGTTGTAGCGGCTCTGCCAATCGAAGGAGAGATCCACGGCATTCAGCTTTCCCGACGTCCCCGCCAGATAGAGGGCGTCGCCCACCGACACCCCGTGCGGCAACAGCACCACCGCCGAAGTGAGCGACACGATGATGCCGACGAATAGAATGGACATCTGCTGGACATCGGTCCAGGTGACGGCCTTGATGCCTCCCGCGACGGTATAACTGATCACCAGAGCGCCCATCACCAGGATCGTCTGGTGCTCGGGCCAGCCCAGCAGGATCGAGAGCACCACCGACGGCGCATAGAGCGTCATGCCGACTCCCAGGCCGCGCTGGACCAGGAACACGATGCTGGTGAGGGTGCGGGTCTTACCGTCGAAGCGCCGCTCCAGGAACTCGTAGGCCGTATAGACTCTCGCGTTGCGGTAGGCCGGCACCACGATCGCCGAGAGGATGACCATCGCGAGCGGCAGCCCGAAGTAGAACTGCACGAACCGCATCCCGTCCGCATAGGACTGCCCGGTGGTGCCGATGAAGGTGATGGCGCTCGCCTGGGTGGCCATGATCGAAAGGCCCATGGCCCACCACGGCATGGTCCGGTTGGCGAGCAGATAGCTCGCGACGGTGCCGCTCCCGCGCCCTTTCCACAGCCCGTAGGACACGATGGTGGCCAGCGTGCCTACGAGTACTACCCAATCCAGAAATCTCATCGGGGATGGTTGAAGGTCACGGTGAAGCAGTAGAACAGGAGGATCAGCAGAAACAGGTAGGCGACCACGGCCGCGTAGAGCCGCTTCCAGGAGCTGAAGACCGGCGCGCTCTCGTCGTCTGGCTCGGGCACGGCCCATTGTATAATGACGAGCGTTTCCCCTGGACCTGCCGGTGCCTCACCGCCTGCTCGTCTCCTCCCTGAATAGCCTGCGCCTGGAAGCTGCCGCGGCGCATCTACGGACCGTGGCCGCGCGCTCGGAGATCGTGGTGCTGGCCGAAGACCGCGGTGCAGCCGATGATTTTGTGCGAGCAGCGGCGGCCGAGCGTGGCTTTCTGGGCGTTCACCGCTCGACCCTGCAGCACTTCGCGGCCGCACTCGCGACGGGTCCGCTGGCGGCCCGCGGGTTGGCTCGGGCGAGCCGCCTCGGGACCGAAGCTGTCGCCGCCCGTTGTCTCCATGCTTGCCGGGCTGCGGGCGGACTCGCCTACTTCGCTCCGGTTGCGCGCGCTCCGGGACTGCCTCGTGCGCTGGCCGCCACACTCTCGGAGCTGCGTCTCGAGGGAGTAGCGCCCGCTGCCTTGGCTGCTCCCGGCGCCCCCGGCGCCGACCTCTCGCGCCTCCTCGAGCTTTACGAGCAGGAACTCGCCCGGCGTTCGCTCGCCGACCGCGCCGATATTCTGCGATTCGCGGCCGAGGCTGCTTCCACTTCCCGCTTTGCAGGCCTTCCGTTGCTGCTGCTCGATATCCGGCTCGATTCCGCGGCCGCGCGCGATTTCTGCGCGGCGGTCACCGACTCGGCGGCGGGAGTGGTGGCCACCGGTCACTCCGGTGACCGCGTCTCGGTCGGCGCTCTGTCCACAATCCTCGGCAGCGAGCCCGAGGACCTGGACGCTGCGCGCCCCACTGCAACCGCGCTCGATCGATTGCGCCGGTTCGTCTTCGTCGCGGAGGTGCCCTCCGCCGGCGGCGCCTCCGATCCCACTCTGGAGTTTTTCTCCGCGTCCGGCGAGGGCCTCGAGGCGGTCGAGATTGCCCGTCGCCTCCGGCTACTCGCCGAGCAAGGTGTCCCCTTCGACCAGGTCGCGGTGCTGCTCCGCAACCCGGAGGGCTACCTACCGCTGCTCGAGGATGCGCTGCGCCGGGCGGGCGTACCCGCCTACTTCACGCGCAACGCCGCCCGTCCCGATCCCGCGGGACGCGCTTTTCTCGCATTGCTTGCCTGCGCCGCCGAGGGCCTCACGGCCACGCGGTTCGCCGAATACCTGTCTCTTGGTCAGGTTCCCGCCGTCTCCCGCGCCGTAGAATGGGTGGCGCCGGCCGAAGACGCGCTCGCCGGCCTGAAGGCAGTACCCGAGCTGCCCGCCGAGCCCAACCCGGAGCCGCCCGAAAGCGACGACTCCCCGATTCTCGCTGGCACGCTCCAGACGCCCATCGCCTGGGAGAAGCTGCTCGTGGACGCCGCCGTGATCGGCGGTCGGGATCGCTGGGCCCGGCGTCTTGGGGGCCTCGAATCCGAGTATCGCCTGCGCCTTGCCACGCTCGAGTCCGACGGCGACTCGCGGCGCTCCCAACTCGAGCGCGACCTCGCACGCCTCGGCCACCTGCAAAGCTTCGCCCTTCCGCTCATCGAGTTTCTGGACTTCTTGCCGTCGAGCGCCGCCTGGCGCGACTGGCTCGAGTTGCTGGCCAGCCTCGCCGCCCGCGCCCTACGCCGTCCCGATTCGGTCCTCGCCGTCCTTGCCGAGTTGCAGCCTATGGAGGAGGTCGGCCCGGTGACGCTCGAGGAGGTCCGCAGCGTCCTGCACGAGCGCCTGAGTTTCCTGCGCCCGGCGCCCGAAGGACGCCACTACGGGCACGTCTTCGTCGGCGCCATCGCGGACGCCCGGGGGCGCACTTTCGAGGTGGTGTTCCTGCCGGGTCTGGCGGAAGGTCTGTTCCCGCGAAGAGTGACCGAGGACCCGCTGCTGCTCGACACCCACCGCGCCGCCGTGCACGCCGGACTCGCGCGGAAGGACGGCCGGGTAGCCGAGGAGCGTCTGCTGCTGCGCGAAGCCATTGGCGCGGCGCGCTCGCGCTTTGTCGCCTCCTACCCGCGCCTCGATGTCTCGCTCGGCCGGCCGCGCGTGCCGTCCTTCTATGCGCTGGAAATCTGGCGCGCCGCCTTTGGCCGCCTTCCCGATCTAAAGGAGATCGAGCGGCGCGCGGCGCAAGCGTCCGGCACGCAGCTCGGGTGGCCCGCCCCGGCCGACACCGGCCTGGCTGTCGATAACGCGGAATATGATCTCGCCTTTCTGCAGCGCCTGCTCCGGGAGCACCGCCAGAGCGAGCGCGGCGCCGGCCGCTATCTGCTGAACGTCAACCCACATCTGGCGCGCTCGCTGCGCACCCGCTGGTCGCGCTGGCAGAGCCGCAAGTGGACCCCGGCCGACGGCCTCATCGATCCCGATCCCCAAACGCTCGAAGTGCTGCAGGCCTATCGCCTGCGCGCTCGCAGCTACTCCCCGACCGCTTTGCAGCAGTACGCCGCCTGCCCCTACCGCTTCCTGCTCTATGCGATTCACCGCCTGCGCCCGCGCGATGAGATGGAAGCCCTGGAGCAGATCGATCCGCTCACCCGTGGCGCGCTCTTCCACGACGTGCAACGGGAGCTGTTCCGTGAGCTCGAAGCGGAAGGCCTCCTCCCCGTTACGGCAGACCGCCTCGCCGGCGTGCTGGACCGCGCCGACCGCGCCCTCCACCGCGTCGCCGCCCGCTACGAAGAGGATCTCGCGCCGGCGATCCCGCGCGTCTGGCAGAGCAGTCTCGAGGAGATGCGCACCGACCTGCGCGGCTGGGTCCAGGAATTGGTAGCGCTGCACGCCGACTGGCTCCCGGTGCGGTTCGAATTTGCTTTCGGATTGCCTCCCGACCCCGACCGCGACCCGCGCAGCACCTCCGAGGAGGCGGTTCTCCCCGGCGGCTTCCGCTTGCGTGGCTCGATCGATCTCGTCGAGCAAAGTCGCACCCGCTCCCTTCTTCGCGTCACCGACCACAAGACCGGCAGGGCGCCGGAGCGCCCACCGCAGTGGACCGGAAACGGGGAAACTCTGCAGCCGCTGCTCTACGGTCTGGCGGTCGAAGGCCTGCTCGGGGAGACCGTCGATGCGGGAGTGCTCTTCTACGCTACCCAACGGGGTAACTACACGCAGATCGAAATCCCTCTTACGCCACAAGCCCGGCAGCGCGCCGCGCAAGTGCTCGAAACGATCGACGAGGCCTTGACGAGTGGCTTTTTCCCGGCCGCGCCCCGCGCCGAGGCCTGCGAATATTGCGATTACCGCGCAGTGTGCGGTCCCTATGAAGAGCGCCGCGTGGGCCGCAAGCAACAGAACCGGCTCGACGCGCTGTTCACGCTGCGCAACGTCCCATGAGCACTGCTGCCCAAGCCCATCTCGACGATCAAGCCGCCCGCGACCGCATCCGCCGGTCGCTCGGAGAAAGCCTCCTCGTCGAGGCCGCCGCCGGGACGGGCAAGACTACGGAGCTGGTCCGGCGCCTCACGGCGGTTCTCGAACAGGGCCTCACGACCGTCGACAGCGTCGTCGCCGTCACCTTCACCCGCAAGGCGGCCGGCGAGCTGAAGCTCCGCCTCCGCCAGGAACTCGACAACGCCCGCCAGGCCGCCACCGGCGCGGTTGAGAAGCAGCACCTCGAAGACGCCCTGGAGCGTCTGGAAGAGGCCCGCGTCGGAACCATCCATTCCTTCTGTGCGGAGCTGCTGCGCGAGCGTCCGGTGGAGGCCGAGATCGACCCGGCCTTCGAAGAGCTCTCCGAGGGTCAGTCGCGCCGTCTCTACGCCCGGGCCTTCCGCGCCTGGATGCAAGAGAAGCTCGGCGCCGCCTCCCCCGGACTCCGCCGCATTCTCGGCCGCCTCACCCGCCCCGAGTACTGGGACACGCGCACCCCGCGCGAGCGCCTCCAGGACGCCGGCTGGAAGCTCATCGAGTGGCGCGATTTTCCGGCTCCCTGGCGCCGCGAGCCCTTCGATCGCGAAGGTGAAATAGATGCGGTGGTCGGTCAGCTCCAGCCACTGGCCGCCGTTGCCGCGCAGTGCGCGAACGCGAAAGACGCGCTGGCCCAGGGGCTGCGTCCCGTGCAGAACCTCGCCACCTGGATCGCCCGCGCCGAGCGCGAGGGCGGGCCGCGCGATTATGATGCGCTCGAAGTCCTGCTGGTGCGCCTTCCGAGCGATCTCAATCGTGCCAGCGATAGAAAGGGCAAGGGCCCCTTCGCCCCCGGCGTGACCCGCGAAGCGGTGGTCGCACTCCGCTCCGATCTGATTGCAGCTCTGCGCGGGTTTCAGAAACGCGCCGATGCGGATCTCGCCGCCCTGCTCCGCACGGAGCTATGGGACCTCGTCGAGCGCTACGAGAAACTCAAGGCCCAAGCCGGTGCGCTCGACTTTGTCGACCTGCTGATCCGGGTCCGCCAGCTGCTGCGTGAGAACGCCGAGGTCCGTCAGTATTTTCAGGAGAAGTTCACCCACATCTTTGTGGACGAGTTCCAGGACACCGATCCGCTCCAGGCCGAGATCCTCGTGCTGCTTTCCGCCGACGACCCCGCCCAGAGGAACTGGCTCGAGGCCCGCCCCGTCGCGGGCAAGCTCTTTCTCGTCGGTGACCCCAAGCAATCCATCTATCGTTTTCGCCGCGCCGACGTACTTCTCTACCAGACCGTCCGCGATGCGCTCGCCGGCCAGGGCGTGGGCGTGGTCTATCTCGCCCGCAGCTTCCGAGCCTTGCCCGCAATTCAAGACTTCGTCAATGCCGCCTTCGAGTCCGAGATCCAGGAGGACGCCCACACCGGCCAGCCACGCTATGTCCCGCTGCTGCCGAAGCGACCGGGACGTCACGACCAGCCCGCCGTGATCGCCTTGCCGGTCGCGGAACCCTTCGGCGGCCGGCGCGTGACGAAGAAGGCCGTGAACGCCTCGCTGCCCGCCACCGTCGCGGGGTTCGTCGAGTGGTTAGTGCGCGAGAGCGGCTGGACGGTGGAAGACCCCGGGTCGCACGAGCTTGTCCCGCTCCGGGAGCGCCACGTCTGCCTGCTGTTCCGGCACTTCATCGCCGGCGCCGGCGACAGCACCCGCGACTTTCTGCACGCGCTCGAAGCGTGCGACATCCCTCATGTGCTCGTGGGCGCGCGCTCTTTCCACCAGCGCGAGGAAGTCGAGACCCTGCGCACCGCTCTCACCGCCGTCGAGTGGCCGGGCGATGAGCTGGCGGTCTTCGCCACGCTCAAGGGCTCGCTCTTTGCTCTTCCCGACGACCTCCTGCTGCGCTTCCACCATGCTTGTGGTTCCTTCCATCCCTTCCGGCCGCTCCCCCAGCCTCTCGACCCGGACTTTCAGCCCGTAGCCGAGGCGCTCGAGATGCTGGCGTGCCTGCACCGCGGGCGCAACTACCGTCCGGTGGCCGCGACGCTCTCAGAGCTGCTCGAGGCCACGCGCGCTCATGCCGGCTTCGCCCTGCGTCCCGCCGGACATCAGATCCTGGGCAACGTCGCGCGGGTCGCCGAGCTGGCGCGAAATTTTGAGCTGGACGGCGGCATCTCGTTCCGCAGTTTCGTCGAAGAGCTGGCCGAGCAGGCCGACCGGGTCTCTCATGAAGCGCCCGTGCTCGAAGAGGGCGCCGATGGTGTCCGCATCATGACGGTCCACACCGCCAAGGGACTGGAATTTCCAGTGGTGATCCTGGCCGACATCACCACGCGCCTCTCGCGCCAGGAGCCGGACCTTTACGTAGACACGCGTCAGGGAGTTTGTGCGACGGCGCTCGTGGGCTGCGCCCCGTGGGACCTCCTCGACCACCAGCCGGACGAAGCCCTCCGCGACCGCGCCGAAGGCACCCGGGTCTGCTACGTAGCCGCCACGCGCGCCCGCGATCTGCTGGTGGTGCCGGCGGTGGGCGACGAGCCGCTGTCCGAGTCCTGGCTCGAGCCGCTCCACAAGGCCCTATACCCGGCACGCGACTTTCGCCGGCGGCCGTCGGTGGCTCCCGGCTGCCCGGCTTTTGGCGAGTATACGGTGCTGCGCGGCCCCTCCGATTATCCCGGTGGCCTCGATTTTTCGATTCGTCCCGGCCTGCACGTGCCCCAGCAAGGTTCGCACGGCGTCGTTTGGTGGGACCCCGCTCAATTGCACCGCCCGCCGGATCTGAACCTCGGCCTGCGCCTCGACACCGTCCTCGCCGAAGATCCGGGGGGCGTCCGTACCGCGCAGGGTCTCGCCGAATATGAGGAGTGGCAGCGGCAACGAGAGAACGCTCTCCAGGCCGGCGTCCGGCCGCATTTCAACGTCTTTGCCGCGACGGACCGTGACACGCCGGTTCCGCCCGAGACCTCCGTCGAGTTCGCGGCCTTACCGCGCCCCGAAGACCGGCCCGGCGGACGGCGCTTCGGCACGCTGGTCCACACCATTCTCCGCGACGCCGCTCTGGCGCCCGATCGCGCCCAGCTGGCACTTCTGGCGCGTGTCCACGCGCGCGCCTCGGGCGCCACCACCGACGAAATCGAGGCGGCGGGCGAAGCCGCCGCCGCGGCCCTCGCTCATCCTTGGCTCGAGCGCGCTCGTGCGGCCGTTCGCTGCCATCGCGAACTGCCGCTGCTCGCGCGTCTCGAGGACGGCCGCCTGCTCGAAGCGGTGCTGGACCTGGCTTTTCTCGAGGACGGCATCTGGACCATCGTCGATTTCAAGACTGACGCCCACTTGGTGGCGCGCCGGGCGGATTACGAACGCCAGTTGCGATGGTATGCCGCCGCCCTTTCGCGTCTTACTGGCCTGCCGACCCGCGCTTGCCTGCTAGGAATTTGACGACCTCCTGAGTTACACTGGCAAATCCTGTTACACAATTTCTCAAAGGAGGTCGATAGAGGACGAAATTCTCATTTTTCCATACCTCCCCGTTTGAGGCGCGCCTTACTGCACGGCTGTGCTGCCCGGCTGCAGCGCAACTTTCTTCGAGTGATCGCTGCTGAGCCATAGTCAGCAGCAAGTTTTTCGTCTCCCACGCCACATGTTCAGCGGGATCCTGTCCTTCTCACCGGCCCTGCTTCTCCAGACCGCCGATATGGGCGAATTGGTCCGGGACTCCCTGATGGTACTGACGTTGATCATCCTCGCCGCCAAGCTGGGTGGCGAAGCGATGGGGCGCCTGGGCCAGCCCCCGGTATTAGGGGAGCTGTTCATGGGCGTGGTGCTCGGGAACCTCACGCTGGTCGGCGTCACCGTCCTCGAGCCGCTCAAGACCAACACCACGCTCGGCGTCCTGGCCGAAATTGGAGCGATCCTGCTGTTGTTCGAAGTGGGCGTGGAATCGGACCTGACCGAACTGCTGGCGGTGGGCTGGTCCTCTCTGCTGGTGGCTTCGCTCGGCGTGGTCGTCCCCCTGGTGCTCGGATACCTGGTCTCGATGCAACTCC
>JBGPDC010000080.1:0-23235 GCA_041482115.1 Terriglobia bacterium
CGGTTTTTGAGGCGGCAGTTGGGCTTCGAAGCACCGCTCCCTTACGGTCGCAGCTCGGAATCCGAGCGTAGGGCTACTCTCAGACGGCCCCCGGAAATCAAGGTATTCGGGTGGCTTCTCCCTTTCATGTCGCGCACCCCCGGCGGAGGTCCAATTGAAGTCAAGGGGGCGGCCGGTGCTATACTAACAGGCGGTCCGCCCCCCAAGCCGCGAACGGGGGAAGGAATACTTTTCGGACGACTGTTTTAAAAGTCTTGGCGCCAAAAGGGCACTTTTAAGCGTATTTTTGCCTCTTTTTCGCGCCAAAATGTGCATTTAAGGGGGCAGCCAGCCGGTCGGTCAATACTGGACGGCGCCCTGCACCCCGACCCGAACTTTGTAGAGCGTGGTGCGGCCGGTGATGTAAAGGGTCTGGAAGTCGGGGTCGCCGAACGCGCAGTTGCGCGCGCCGCCGGGCACCGCGATGGCGCCGAGATGTTTGCCGTCCGGCGAGTAGATCTGGACGCCCTGGGCGGTGATGTAAAGGTTCCCGTTCCGATCGACCTTCATGCCGTCGGGGCCGCCCGGCAGCTCGGCAATGAGTACCCGCTCGCGGGACGCGCGCCCCTGGCGGTCGAGGTCGTAGGCCCGCACGTTTCGCTCGTCCGTGTTGTCCACGTAGACGATCTTGCCATCGGGAGAGAGCGCGATGCCGTTGGGACGCCCCGAGGGTTTCGCGAGCAGCTCGAGCCGGCCGTGCGGCGTGAGGTGGAAGACGCCGTAGAAGTCCAGGTCGCGGTGGTCGAGCGGGGTAAAGAGCGGGTCGGTGAAATAGACGTGCCCGTCGCGGCGGACCACGATGTCATTGGGCGCGTTGAACCGCTTACCCTCGAAGCGATCGGCGAGGACCTCGATTTTCCCCTTCTTATCGGTGCGCGTCACGCGGCGGTTGATGTATTCGCAGGTGTAAAGACGGCCCTGGCGGTCGAGCGCGTTGCCATTCGCCCCGCCGGAGTTGTCGCGAAATACAGCGGACTTCTGACCCGGCACGTACTTGAAGATTTTGCTCGCGCCGGTGTCGCTGAAGAGCAGATAACCGGCCCGGACCCACACGGGTCCCTCGGCGCCGTCGAAGCCGGTGTCGAGCTCTTCGAGATGGAGGCGGGAAAAATCCTGGGCGGACAGACTGAGGGCGGACAGCGCTAACAGGGCTGTTGCTAAATAGGATGGCATAAGTACCTCCGAAAACCGCTCCCTTACGGTCGCGGCTCGGTTACAGGGTTCGTTCGCCGCGGATCAAATCCGCGTAATTCTCGCGGTCGCGGATCACGGCGCAGCGCTCGCCTTCCACCAGCACCTCGGCCGCGCGGGGGCGCGAGTTGTAGTTGGAAGATTGCACAAAGCCGTACGCCCCGGCCGTGCAGACGGCGAGCACTTCGCCGGGCTCGACCGCGGCCATCTGGCGATCCCGCGCGAGGAAATCGCCCGATTCGCAGATTGGTCCGACCACGTCGGCGGTGACGAGCGGCCGCTCCGCGCGGCGCACCGGAATAATCTCGTGGTGCGACTTGTAGAGCGCCGGCCGGATCAGGTCGTTCATCGCGGCGTCCACGATGATGAATTCTTTGGCGCCCGAGCGCTTGCAATAGAGCACGGTCGTGAGCAGCACGCCGGCCTGGGCGACAATCGACCGGCCGGGCTCGACGTGCAGGTGCAGGTCCTGCCCTTCGATCTCGCGCAACATCGCGGTCATGTAACTCTCGATCGTCGGGCTCTCGTCCCCGGGCCGGTAGCCGACCCCGAGGCCGCCACCGAGATCGAGATGCTGAATCGGAATGCCGCGCCGCCGCAGGCGCTGGGCCAAATCCACGGACTTCCGCAGCGCTTCGAGGAACGCGCTGAGGTCGACGATCTGGGAGCCGATGTGGCAGCTCACGCCCTCAATCGAGACGTGCTCCAGGCGCGCGGCGCGCACGTACATCTCCTCGGCCTCGGCGATCGGGACGCCGAACTTGTGGTCGCGCAGGCCGGTCGCAATGTAGGGATGCGTCTCGGCGCTGACGTCCGGGTTGACGCGAATGGCGAGGGGGGCGCGGCCGAGCCGCCGGGACGCGCGGGCGTCCACCAGCTCGATCTCGGCCTCCGATTCGCAGCTCAGCAGTCCGACGCCGGCGCCGAGCGCGTAGTCGATTTCGTCGACGGTCTTGCCAACCCCGGAAAAGATGGTCCGGGAAGGGTCGCCGCCGGCCTGCAGCACCCGGAACAACTCGCCGCCGGAGACTACGTCGAAGCCCGCGCCCAAGCGCGCCAGCACGCCCAGCACGCCGAGCGACGAGTTGGCCTTCACCGAGTAGTGCACGGTGTGAGGCGCCGCGGCGCAGGCCTTCGAATACGCCTGGTAGTTGCCGGTGATGGTCCCCGCCGAGTAGACATAGCAGGGGGTCTTGACGCGCTCGGCGATCTGCGCGAGGGGCGTTTGTTCGCAATGGAGCTCGCCGTTCCGGTAGTCGAATCCCTGGGTCGGCATCGCTTAGCGCACCTTGAGCACTACGATGGTCTGGTCGTCAAAGGCCGGCGTTCCCGCGGCGTGGTTCTTGACATCCTGAAAGATCTTGTGGATGAGGGCGTGCGCCGGGAGACGCCAATGTTGTCCCACGACGCCGACCAGCCGGTCGCGGCCGTATTCCTGGCCGAACTCGTCGCGGTTATCCGTGATGCCGTCGGAGCACATCACCACGGCGTCGCCGGCCTGGAGGGTCACCGTAACCTCTTCGTAGGAGATGTCCGGCAGCAGGCCGAGAGGAACGCCTTCGACTTTCTGCTCCGTCACATGACCCCCGCTGCAGATGATGGGCAGCGGCAGACCGGCATTGGCGAGGCGCAGCGTGCGCGACTCGGGTCTCCAGAAGGCGGAGAGCATGGCCACGAAATTGGCGTCGATCTTGCGCTCCACCAGCGTCACATTCATCACGCGCAACAGCTCGGCCGGAGACTTGTGCACCTGGGCCATGGTACGCAGCAAGCCGCTCGCCACGGCGGCGTAGAGCGCGGCGGCGGCGCCCTTGCCGCTCACGTCGCCCACCTGAATCGCCAGACGGCCGCGCGGCAGCGGGAAGAAATCGTAGAAATCGCCGCCGATCTCCCGCGCCGGCTCGAAGCGCGCCGCGAGGTCCAGGCCTTCGACGGCGGGGAGGCGCGCGGGCAGCAGATGGCGCTGGAGCTGTCGCGCGGCTTTCAGGTCCGACTCGAGCCGCGCCTCCTTCTCGGCCACCCGCTCGTAGAGCCGGGCGTTCTCGACCGCGATGGCGATGGTGGGGGCGAGCAGCGAGAGCGTCCGCACGTGCTCCTCGGTGAAATAGTTGACCTGCTCGCTCTCGAGGTCGAGCACGCCGATTACGCGCCCCTTGGCCATCAGAGGGACGGCTACCTCGG
Organism: Terriglobia bacterium; assembly: GCA_041482115.1. Classification (GTDB taxonomy): domain Bacteria; phylum Acidobacteriota; class Terriglobia; order Bryobacterales; family JACQDG01; genus JBGPDC01. The sequence goes on from JBGPDC010000080.1 coordinate 3,412, forward strand.
AGCGGATGCCCGGTTCCATGGCGATGTAGCGGGGGTCCTTGCTGGTATCGGGGGCGAGCACGGGCTGGCCGGATTCCGCGCAGGCCCCGACGATGCCCCGGCCGAGCGGGATGTTGTCGAGCTCGATGCGCTGGTCGTAGCGGACGCTGATGTGGTGCCGCAGCAGGGACCGCGCGGGCTCGAGCAGCAGGATGCTGAAGGCGTCGTAGTTGATGAGCTTGCGGACCTGCTCGGATATGGCGCGCAGCAGCGGATCGAGGTCCAGGATGGACGAGACCTCCTGCGCGATGGTGGTCAGGGTCCGCAGGGTTTTGTTCTGCCGCACCACACGCCGGTAAAGGCGCGCGTTGTCGAGCGCCATCCCGGTGCGGGAAGCGATCAGCTCGACGATGCCGAGGTCCTCGTCGGTGAAGGCGTCAAGCTGCGTAGACTGGATGTCGATCACGCCGACCACGCGCCCGCGGGCGATCATGGGGACCGCCAGCTCGGACCGCACGGCGTCCATCGCGTTCAAGTAGCGGGGATCGTGCCGGACGTCGCTCACCAGCACCGACTTTCCGCTCGTGACCGCGGCGCCCGTGATACCGTCGCCGACCGGGATGCGCAACTTCTGGATCAGCTCCTCGCGGTGGCCAATCGCGAAGTGAATGCGCATGGTGTCGCCCTTCTCGGCGACCAGCAGAATGGCGAAGATCTCGTAGGGGATGACCCGCTTGACCATCCCGGCCAGAGCGGGGAGGAGCTTATCGAGCTCCAGAATCCCGGCCGAGACTTCCGAGATTTCGAGGAGGAAATCCAGCAGCTCGCTGCGCTTCTTGAAAAGGGGGGCGGGGGTCATCGGGAGACTATTTCTGAAGATGGGCGCCCTGCTTGGCTTCGTCGAGGATCTTGACGCTGGCGCTCGCGCCGATGCGGGTGGCGCCGGCCGCGCTCATCTTCTGGAAGTCTTCCCAGTTGCGGATGCCGCCGGCCGCCTTGATGCCCATCTCACCGCCCACCACGCGCTGCATCAGAGCCACGTCGTGGGCGGTCGCGCCAGAGGGGCCGAAGCCCGTCGAGGTCTTCACAAACTCCGCGCCCGCGAGCCGCGCGAGAGCGCAGGCCAGCACCTTCTGCTCGTCGGTGAGGAAGGCCGCCTCGATGATGACTTTCACAATCGCGCCGCCCGCGTGCGCCGCCTCCACCACGGCCCGGATGTCGTGGTAGACCGCGTCGAGATCGCCCGACCGCAGCGCGCCGACCGGGATCACCATGTCGATCTCCTGCGCCCCCAGCTTCACGGCCGCCTCGGTCTCAGCGCGCTTGGCTTCGGTGAGCGTGGCCCCCAGGGGGAAGCCGATCACAGTGCAGACCTTCACCGGCGAGCCGTGCAGCAGGCGGACGCACAGCGGCACCCAGGCGGCGTTCACACACACGCTCGCGAAGCGGAACCGGAGCGCCTCCTGGCAGAGCTTCTCGACCTGGTCGCGGGTGGCTTCCGGACGCAGGAGCGTGTGATCGATCAGCGCGGCAATCGACTGGTCCACCGCGGTGAGGCGGTCGCTGGCCGAGACGCGCTGGGCGCCGGCCTCGACGATGGTCTTCGTCTTGGCAGCACAGGTCTGGGGGCAGCGCTGCACGCAGCCTGGACAAACGACGTCGGGAATGTTCAGTCCCTCGGCGCCGGGCGGGAGACCCGCGGCGAGTGCTGGAGCTTGCGCACAGTAAGCCGTGGTCTCGCGGGCCGGAGGCTCCGGGGCGCGCCCGCCCGGCTGGGGCACACGCGCGAGAAACTCCGCGCCGATTTGTTCTACGAGTTGGTGGAGGTCGACGGGGTCCACGTTAGGCAGCGCGAGGACGCTCGCGTAATGGTACGGCTGTTGCAGGCGGAAGCCTTATGATATCACAGGGCCGCTAGCCCCTCTGACGGACCGTGCAGAGCGGCTTCGGAGTGGGATACGCTGAAGAGCATGCAGCGAAAGGCGCCCGCGGCGGTTCGCCGCGATATGGCCGAGATCGGGCGACGAGGCGGCAAATCGAAGAGGATATCCGCCGAGGCACGCCAGGCTAACGCGCGCCGGGCGGCATTGGAACGATGGCGGCGCGTCCGCGCCCGGTCTGAACCACCAGCTCCCGCGCGTAAGCCCATCTGGGAAGTGGCGGAGGAGCTGCTGGCCCGTATTTCGCCGCGCGAGCTTCGGCGGCTGCCGGCGGATGGAGCCCGCCATCTCGATCATTATCTCTATGGCGCCTCCAGGAGAACACCAGGCTCACGGTAGCGGGGTCCACGTGCGGTAGCGCCGCTCCAGCTCGGCGATTTTGTTGACGCGGCCGGCATGGCGCCCGCCGGCAAACGGAGTCGTAAGCCAGGTGAGCAGCACCGCGCGGGCCTGGGTCTCGGTCAGGAGGCGGCCCCCCAAGGTGAGGACGTTGGCGTCATTGTGCTCGCGGCTGTTCTTAGCGGACGCCCGGTCATAGCACAGCGCCGCACGCACTCCCGGCGCCTTGTTGGCGGCCATCGCGCTGCCGATGCCCGCTCCGTCCACGATTACGCCACGCGTGGCCGCGCCCGCCGCTACCAGCTCCGCCACCGCCTGCGCTATGTCGGGATAATCTACGGGCTTCTCCTCATGCACGCCCACGTCGCGGACCTCGAGGCCCAGCTCGGCGAAAACGGGCTTGAGCGCCTCCTTCATGCGGAAGCCGCCGTGATCGCTCCCCAGGGCGACGATCTTCCCGGGCGGGGGGGCGGGTGCGGCTTCGCCCAAGCCGAGCTCGCGCAGGGCGATCCCACGCGCGGCGGCAAGCTCACGGGCCGCCGGCGTGACGAGCGTGCCACGGGGAAGGCGCAGTTCAGCCCCGGCTGCGAGTCCCGCGAGGTCCCCCACCGTCACAACCTGTTTCACGGCTTAGTACACCATTTCGCGAATGCGGTCACGTATCTCCGACCTGGCAGACCGCTTGCTGACGCGCGCGGCTCCGTAATACCTTAGCGAACTTCTGAAACCGCCTGCTGCGGCTCCGGCGCGCCTTCGACCAGCACGCAAATATCCGGCAGATTGCGGTACTTCTCGGCGTAGTCGAGACCGTAGCCCACCACGAACTCGTCCGGGATCTGGAAGCCGACGTACGCCACGTCCACCGGGACGCGCCGCCGGCTCGGCTTGTCGAGCAGCGTGGCGATCCGCAGCGACTTCGGCTGGCGCTGGTCGAGCACGTTATACAAATAGTTCAGCGTGATGCCTGTATCGACTATGTCTTCGACGATCAGCACGTCCTGGCCGGCGATCTCCTGGTCGAGGTCCTTGGTCACCCGGACCTCGCCCGAGCTGGTCTTGTCGCGGCCGTAGCTCGAGATGCCCATAAAGTCGATCGAGACGTCGCGGCCAATGGCGCGCGCCAGGTCGGAGAGAAAGAAGCAGGCGCCCTTCAAAATGGCGATCAGCCGCAACTGCCCCTCCGGATAATCGGCGGCGATCTGGCGGCCCAGCTCCGCGATCCGGGTGCGAATCCGTTCCGCCGTGATGAGCGGCCGCAGCTCGGGCTCGGGCATAAGCGCTACTGTATCAAAAGCAAGCCGGGATGTTTTCCGCTATTCTAAGAGGAGGCGCCGGGCGCCCGGAGGCTCCCGGACCGCGCCCTGGCTCCGGCATGACGGTCGAAACACAACTGGCCCATTTTGATTCTCTGACGCTCGACTGCGGGGAAACCCTCACCGGGCTGACCGTCGCCTACGAGACCTACGGGACCCTGAACGCCCAGCGCTCCAACGCCATCCTGGCGCTGCACGCTTTTACCGGCGACGCCCATGCCGCCGGCATCAGCAAGGAGACCGGGCAGCCCGGCTGGTGGGACAACATGATCGGCCCCCACAAGGCCTTCGACACCAACCGCTACTTCGTCATCTGCACGAACATCCTGGGCGGCTGCCGCGGCACCACGGGTCCCGGCTCGATCAATCCCGCGACCGGAACGCCCTATGGCGCCACCTTCCCGGTCATCACGGTGCGCGACATGGTGCGGCTGCAAAAGCAGCTCCTCGACCAGCTCGGCATCCCGCGGCTGCTGTCACTGGCGGGCGGGTCCATGGGAGGCATGCAGGCGCTGCAGTGGGCGGTCGAGTACCCCGAAATGGTGGTCAGCACCATCCCCATCGCGACGTCGTACCGGCACTCTCCCCAGCAGATCGCCTTCAACGAAGTGGGCCGCATGGCCATCATGTCGGACCCCGACTGGCGCGGCGGCGACTACTACGGCCACAATCCGCCGGCTCGCGGGCTGGCCGTGGCGCGCATGGTGGGCCACATCACCTACATGAGCGACGCCTCCATGCGCGAGAAGTTCGGGCGGCGCCAGCGTCCCAAGGACGAGCTGAACAACGGGTTCGACGTCGATTTCGAGGTGGAGAACTATCTCCGCTACCGCGGCGGACAGTTCGTGACCCGCTTTGACGCCAACTCCTACCTTTACATCACCAAGGCTATGGACAACTTCGACCTGAGCCAGGGCTACGCGTCGCTTGCAGCGGCGCTCGGGCGCAGCCAGGCGCGGTTTCTGGTGATCAGCTTTTCCTCCGACTGGCTCTATCCGACCTACCAGTCGCAGGAAATCGTGCGCGCCCTGCGCGGCCACAATCTCGACGTCGCCTATTGCGAGATCGAGTCGAACTATGGCCACGACGCCTTCCTGGTCGAGGTCGGCGAGCAAACCGAGCTGATCAAACACTTCCTGTCGAACACTTACAAGAAGGCTGCATGACCGCCGCCGACGCCCGCCCTTATACGCAAACCTTCGTCGGGCGCCTGCTCGGCCGCAGCGACTTCGCGATCATCAGCAGCCTGGTGGAACCGGGCAGCAAGGTCCTCGACCTCGGCTGCGGCGACGGCGAGCTGCTCGCCTGGCTGGCCGAAAACAAGCAGGTGATGGCGCGGGGGGTGGAGATCGAGGCGGCCCAGGTGCAGCGCTGCATCGCCCAAGGTCTTTCGGTATTCCAGGGCGACATCGACACGGGCCTCGCCGACTACCCGGACCAGTGCTTCGATTTCGTGATTCTCAGCCAGACGTTGCAGGAAACCTACCGGCCGCTCAACGTGCTGCAGGAGATGCTGCGGGTCGGCCGGCGCGCGATCGTGGCTTTCCCGAACTTCGGGCACTGGCAGATGCGGCTGGCGATGCTCCTGACCGGCCGCGCGCCGAAGACCAAAGTCTTCCCGCACCAGTGGTACGACTCGCCCAACATCCACTTCCTGACGGTCCAGGATTTCGAGGACCTGAGCGTGGCGGAAGACCTGATCGTCGAGCGCCGCATTTTCCTTCACGGCAGCCGCAGCATCCGGGCGTTTCCGAACCTGCTGGCCGAAGTGGCGATCTACCTGGTGCGGCACCGGTAGAGTCGCGTCCCGGAATCAGATGCGGAAAAACGCTCGCGCGCTTCACATTGGTTATAGCGCCTTCCTGCTGCTGTCGATCCGCGCGGTCACCTACGCGCAGGAACCGTCTCCGGTTCCGCAACAAGAAGAGAGCAAGCCTCGAGCGGGACCAGTCGAACCGGAGCGCTGGAATCTGTTCTACCAGGCCACCTCGATCGGGCAGTACCACGGCACGTTTCATTCGCCCTACGCCGGCCCGTTCAGCCTTCAGAACACCACGGAGCGCGACGTGTCGCTGACCACGACTTTGTTCTTCGGCCTGCGCCTGGAGAAAAACACGGCGCTGTACTTCAATCCGGAAATCGCCGGTGGAAGAGGATTCAGCGGCGTCGACGGCCTGGCTAACTCTTCGAATGGCGAGCTGCCGCGCGTCGCGTCGGCCACGCCCAAGCCGTATGTGGCGCGGTTGTACGTCTCGCACGATTTTGCGCTCGGCCCGGAAAGGGAGCCGCTCACAAGCGAAGCCAACCAGCTCGCCGGTCAGCGCCCGCTGAACCGCTACACCGTCACGGCGGGACGCTTCACGCTGACGGACTTCTTCGACAATAACCGGTATTCTCATGATCCACGGGCACAATTCACGGGATGGGCAGTGATGTACAACGGGGCGTGGGACTATCCCGCCGACGTCCGCGGCTACACCTGGGGCTGGGTGCACGAATTCCACAGCCGCCAGTGGTCTTTCCGTTATGCGAGCGCCGCCATGCCAAGAGTTGCGAATGGGCTAAGGTTCGACCGCCGACTCCTTCGGAATCGCGGGGACGTGTTCGAGGGGGAATACCGCTACCAGATACGGGGGCGCGCCGGCGCCATCCGGTTGCTGAATTACGAGAACCATGCCAACGCCGGCAACTATGCCGAGGCGATCCGGCAGGCGGAACTGAGCCGCGCCACTCCTGACGTTACGTCCACTCGACGCAACGGGACCCTCAAGTATGGATTCGGATTCAACCTGGAGCAGGAGATCACCAAAGACCTCGGCATCTTTGGGCGGCTGGGTTGGAATGACGGAAAGACGGAAAGCTTCGCGTTCACAGCCATCGACCGTTTAGCTACGGCGGGTGTCTCGATCACCGGACAGCGCTGGCGCAGGCCGTTCGACACCGTGGCGACCGAATTCACGGCCGGCGGGATTTCAGGGGTTCATGCGCTATATCTGGCGCGCGGAGGTTATGATTTCCTGATCGGAGATGGCCGCCTGCGGTATGGACATGAATACATCTCGGAGACTTATTACAGCGCGCGAGTGTTCCCTGGATTTTTCGCAAGTATTGATCTCCAGCATGTGTCGAACCCCGCCTACAACCGCGACCGCGGACCGGTGTGGATTTCCTCGCTGCGGCTGCACCTGGAGCTAGGGAAAAGCAGTTTCGCCGATTAGAACTCCTGATCCGCGGCCGACGCCCTCGCCGGCCATGACGCACGGCTTCAGACCAGTGCCAGAAGCCGGCCTGGGGGTCCGCCCCACTGCTCAGGACTTCGCCGCTGCGACTGATGCCGAGGCCTTGACGATGTCGATGCTGCCCTTGAAGTAAGCCCCGTCTTCGATGGTGACGCCGGCGGTGGTCAGGTCCCCGCGCAGCGAGCCGGTCTTCCGGATCTCGACCTTCTCACTGGCTTGAACATTACCCTCCAAGTTGCCCTCTACAAAGATGTTCCGGGCGACAACGTTCGCCTTCACCCGGCCCTTGGCCCCGATCGTCAAGTTGTGGCCGGTCAAGTCGATCGCGCCATCCACCTGGCCGTCGATGTATAGATCCTCGACCCCGGTGATCTGGGCCTTCATGATCAGAGAGGGTCCGATCACGGCCCTACCGTTAGCTTCCACACGCACGGGAGGCGGAGCAGGCTTGGGCGGCTCGACCGCCGGTGCGTTGGCCACCGGCATGGCAGGTGGCGCCGCCTGTGGCCTGGAAGGCAGGTTTTCAGTTTTTCCCCACATCAATTAGTTCCTCCCCTTGCGGCTCGGCGATGCAGGGTCCGGAAAAAAATACACTCAGCCGGTAGAATTTGCCCGCTCCACACGAGGAAACCCTTGTATTTCGCCGCCGCGTTCGATGACTAGCAAGCGGCTCGCCACCTCGTCGCGCAGTCGGCTGGTCTCGATTCCCCAGAACTGCGGCAGGTAGCCCGCGATCTTCTGGAGTCCCTTTCGCAACTGCCGTTCCGCGCCCGCCTGGTTCCGCCGCTGGTGATGATAGAAGCCGACGGCGAAGTGGATCAGCCCCTGCAGGAACAGGCGCTCGGGACCGCGGGCGGGGGTCCAGACCGCCTCCAGCACCTCGTGACACTCGAAAAACTCCTGGCGGTTGAAGAGTTCTATCCCTTGCTCGAACAGCCGGGCCTGATCCGGTCTCATGCTACGATGTAACTCCTAACAGCCTGTGGTGATGACCGCTCCCTCACGGTCGCGGCTCAGTAACGGCCTGCGGACATGTTCTTCGACACCGAGCGCAAACAACAGGAACGCCAGTTCAAGGACGCCGGCCGCCTGCCTCCTGGACAGTCTCTCACGCTCAAGTGGCCGGTGCTGCATGAAGGCTCGATTCCGGCTTTCGATCCGGCCAAGTGGGACTTCCGGGTCTGGGGCCTCGTCGAAAACCCGCTGCGCCTCACCTGGGACGAGTTTCAGAAGCTCCCGCGGCAGCACGTCCAGGCGGATTTCCACTGCGTCACCACCTGGAGCAAGTTCGACAATGAGTGGGAAGGCGTACTGTTTCGCGACCTCGCCGCGCTCGTAAACCCCCGCCCCGAGGCGCGATACGTGATGGTGCACGCCGACCCGGGATACACCACCAACGTGCCGCTCGAGGATTTGATGCGCGACAACGTGCTCTTCGCCGACCGGCACGCTCCGGAGCCGCTGACGCCCGAGCATGGCGGTCCGCTGCGCCTGGTGGTGCCGCACCTCTATGCGTGGAAGAGCGCCAAGTGGGTGCGCGGGCTGGAGTTCATGGACCACGACCGGGGCGGCTTCTGGGAGCAGGTCGGCTATCATATGTACGGTGATCCGTTTCGAGAGCAACGTTACTTCCGGAGCGGCACCAACGGGCAATGATTTTTGACCGCCTGTTGCGGCGCCGGCCCCGGCCTCCCGCGCCGCTGCATGGAGCTCCGCCGGTTCGCCGGCAAAAGTCGTACTCTTCGCAGACCGGATACGTGTATCAATACTTTTACGAAGGGTACCGTGAAAGCGAGCGGGGCGGCCGGACGGGCCAGGAATACGTTTTCCACATCAGCTCGGATCGCAAGACGTCGTTTCCGCTCACGGTCTTCCTGCCCACGGCGGCGGTGGAATCCTGGCAGGCGGGTCACGGCCGTTCCCTCACGGGCACCGAGCAGTACGCGGCCGTCAAGATGGCGTTGTTCCAGGTCTTCGATGAGCGAGCCGATCTCGGTCCGGAGAACGCCGAGTCTGAAATTACTCCCGACGCGATCGCGGGCCTGCTCTCGACCCTAGAGATAGACTGACCGTACATCCGGCTCAGCTCTGCGCCTTAGCTCTGCTTTTTCTTTAGGAAACTATAGAACCCCAGGTCCGTCCCGGTCAGCAGCTTGGTGGCGTACAGGATCTGCCCGGCGTGCATGGCGAAGTGCTCTGCCACATGCTGGACGGCCTCGAGAACTGTCACGTCATAGACCTGGATCTTCAGACGTTCTTGCAGGTCTTCCTCGGTCAGCCGGGCCATCACGGCATCGGCCTCGCGCACCGCGGCCGCCAATTTCTCGCGGATCTCGGCGACGGGCAGCGGCTCGCGGCAGTCGAATTCGGCGTCGCGCTCGCGGATATCGGCGGCGCCGCCCACGCCCGCCACGATCCACTGCCGGACGTTGCCGCTCAAGTGCAGCACGAGGTTCCCGATGGCGTTGTTGCTATCGTGCCCGCGCCACCAGATCTGCTCCGGGGTGAGTTGGTCCAGGCACTTGTCGATCCGCCCGTGCCAGGTCCCCAGGGTCTCCCGGCAGGCTTTTACAAACAAGCTGCTGACTTCGCTCACCGGCGACTCACCTCGCTGCGTAGGTCTTGCTGAAGTTGTTACGGCTGTTCGTCACCGTGTACCTGCCGTTCGAGGCGACCGATACTTTCAGCCAGTGTCCCTGGCACTCGGCCTCCGGGTTGGCGATCAAACGCTCGTCGGAGTTGAGGTCCCCGGCTTCGAGGGAGCGGTGCACCTGCCACAGGTCCTGAAGGCCGGGGGACTTCCGCAGCGTCTCGAAAGTCTCTTTGTTGCCGCCCTTGCGCGCGCCGTTGTTCATGATGGCGACGCGCGGCTCGAGCGCCAAGACGTGCTCCGGCGCCCCCGACTGGTTCGCGCCGTGGCAGGTGACCTGGTAGAGGTCCACGCGGCCCAGCCGATTTTGCGGACAGGCCAGGGCGTGCTCTTTGTTCCAGGTCAGGTCGCCGATATCGAGGAACCGGAACTTGCCGAAGGTCAGCAGGAAGCCCAGGCTGCGCGGATCTTCGGTGGGCCGGTCCTCTTTGAGCTGGGCGTCGCGGCACCGGGCTTCGTTCGCCTGGCCGCCCCCCTTCAGCGGACTCTGCAGCACTTCCCCGTTCGAGGACACCACCACCGCCTCGACGCCCTGGAGCGGCAGCCGTTCCCCCGGGTGGAGCGTCAGGCGCTTGCCTGCCGCGAGCGACTCATAGGTCTTCCACAGCTCGGCCGCGCGGGGCGCACTTTCCACGGAGTCGCCGTGATCGAGAAAATGTTCGATCGGAAGCAATTTCGCGAGACCCTCGAGGCCGCCCACGTGGTCGGCGTGGAAGTGCGTGATCAGCACATAGTCGATTTTCTTCAGGCCCGCCTGGTGCGTGGCTACCTCGTAAATCCGCTTCGGGTCGCGATCTTCAAAGCCCCGCCAGCCGGTGTCGGCCAACAACGACTGTCCGCCCGGCGTCACCAGCAGCGTGGCCGCGCCGCCTTCCACGTCTAGATAGTAGATGTCGAGATTCCGGGACGCCGCCGACCACAGGGCCGTTGTCAGGGCGAATAATAAGGACAGGGTACGCCACATGCCCCGATCATAGCACCGCGTTACGCGCGGCCTCAGTCCGGCGGAAGGAGCAACTGCCGGCTGACGGCGCACAACACCAACTCCAGCCGGTTATGCACTTCGACCTTGCGAAAGATGTTGTGAAGCTGGTTGCGCAGCGTGTTCTCGCTGATGGAGAACTGCACGGCAATCTCGCGGTTGGTCATCCCGCGCGCCACGAACACAATAATCTGGCGCTCCCGTGCCGTAAGCGTCGATCGAGACACTCTGCGAACTCCCATAGTCCAGCTATCGGCCATAAATTGCCGCAAGGCGAAGGAGTGGCGGTTTCACCGAACCGCGCCATTCGGTGAAACCAAGGAGGGGCTCTTGGCGCGGAGCTTCAGGCAGGTTCGCAGCGGCTGACGTGGACCGGCCAGGCTGACCGGTCCGAAGAGTCCGTGTGCAGTGTCCCGGCTGGCTCCTGCCGGCCGCCGGTTCCGAGTATCCGTAAGAATGCTTGCATATCACCACTCATTCGCTAGTTCGAGTGTACGCAGGTTGGGTGCGCGAGCCAATAGACCACGAGTACCGATTCGCAAGACAGTGATTCCCGGACTGGGGTGGATCGAAAGACCCTGGGTCCCTGGTCATTTACCTTAGGCTGATTGCCAGGGACTGTTGCAGGGCGGGCGCTTAGCTTAGGAATGGCCGGTCTTTCTAGCCGCGCTGCCGGCCGGTTACGGCCGCCACCTTGGCATCCATCGGATCGGAGCGGTGCGAGGCCGGCTTCCACAGGGCGCGCAGCACGGCCATCAGAACCAGCACCACCCCAAACGTGCAGACCATGGCCCCGCCGGTGGGCAAGTCGAGCTCCACCGAGAGAACGCAGCCTAGCGCGGAGACGAGAGTGCCCATGGTCCAGCCAATAGCCAGGCGGGGGCCGATGCGCTCGGCATAAAGCATGGCGGCCACGGACGGCACGATCAGATAACAGAAGACCAGCAGGACGCCGGCGATGGCCACCGAAGAGGTCACCACGAAGCCGAAGGAGGCGTAGAAGAGAAAATCCCAGAAGCGCACCGAGATGCCCTCGGCTTCGGCCTGCTTCTGGTTCATCGAGATAAGCAGGAATTTCCTGCGGAAGATGTAGTGGAACAGGCCGATGGCCCCGTAGAGCGCAGCCGTCTTGCCCACTTCGGGCCAGGAGACCGTCAGGATGTTGCCCACCAGCATTTCCCTGAGATGCTCGGTCTCCTGGGTCGATTTACTCATGACGACGATGGCCGTGGCCGAAGCCACCGCGTAGGAGATGCCGATGATGGCTTCCTGCGGGATGCGCGCGCGCTGCCCGCGAATGGTGGAGAAGATGGCCGCGCCGACGAAGGTAAATGCGAGGCTGACCCAGTAAGTGCGCGCACCGTGAGGATCCATGCCGACGAGCAGGGCGATCGTCGTGCCGAGGGCGGCGATCTGGGCGAGGGCCAGGTCCACGAAAATAACGCCTCGCTCCACGACGTGGACCCCCAGATAGGCGTGAATGCCGGTAAGAATCAGGCTGGCGAAAAACGGGGCCAGCAGGAATGACAACATTTCCATAAGTCGCTCCTAGCGCACCTTGGTGAACAACCCCACGAGCAAATTGACGTCGTAATCGAACAGGTCGAAGTAATTCTTGATCTCCTTCACTCCGCCGACCGAGGGCATCAGATCGGCCACCTCGCCGCCGGTTTGCCGGGCGATCGACTGCGGCGTGCGGGCGTCGAAGTAAGGCTCCACCAGGATGATCTTGACGTTATGGCTCTTCATGAAACCGATCAGCTCCAGCGTGTGGCTGGGCGTGGGCGGGATGCCCGGTTTGGGCTCGATATAACCAACAACCTTCAGCCCGAACTGCTTGGTGAAATTAGGCCAGGAATTGTGGTACGTGATCACCTCTCGCCCTTTATAGGGGGCCATTTTCGCAGCCCAGCGCTTCTCGGCCTCGGCCACGCGCTTATCGAAATCTTCATAGCGTTGGGCGAAGAACGCGGCGTCGGCCGCGTCCAGCGCCGCGAGCTTTTGCTGGATGGCTTTGGCGATCCGGCGGCCATTGTCGGGGTCGAGCCAGTAATGAGGGTTGCCCACCGGGTGCACGTCGCCCATGGCGCGGGTGACTTCCCCGGTCGGGATTTCCAGGATCTCGCAGGTGAGGGACGCATCCAGGTAGCCGGCCTGGCCCACCTGAATCTTGGGATTGCGGCTTTGGGTCAGCAGCGGCGGCAGCCAACCGAGTTCGAGCTGCCGGCCCACCACGATCAGCAGATCGGCCTTTTGGAGCCGGAGCAGGAAGCTCGGTTTCGGATCGACAAAATGGGGGTCCTGATAGCCCTGGGCGATGGCGTCGACGTTGATCTTGTCGCCTCCGACCTCGCGGGCGAGCGAGGCCATGTCCTGCGTGGATCCCACGACGTTGAGCTTACCCGCGGCAACGGCGAAGGTCGCCGAGCCGGAGAGCAGCAGGCCGAGCAGCGCCCGGAAGAAAAAGGAATTTCTCGAAGTCAGCATAGCTCCACCTCTCGCCTAAAACGGATGCGCCCCGTGCGCGCCGATAGAAAACATGAACTGGAACAGAAATTCATTGGCGGTAGCCTCTTCGCCATAGCGGGTGCGCCGGAACTGCCCGCGAATCTGGCTGAACTCACTCGGCCGATAGGTGAGCAGCAGGGAGCCTCCAGTGTCGTGCAAAGCGGCCTCCGTGAGGCGGTCGGAGCGGTCGAACCGGCCACCCACCCACCAGCGCTGGCGGAACTGGTAGTCGCCAGAAACATAGTAACCGAAGGGGCGCGAGACCCCTACCGGCAGGGCGGCGCGGCCCCAGACCATCTCGGTTCGGGCAATGAAAGACCTATAGATCGCCCGCCGCAGCGGCTTCCAGCGCAGCGTCGCGTCCAGGCCGTAAAGCTGATTCACCAGGCCGTCGGCGAGGGGGCTGTGGCCCCGCGTGTAGGAGACGCCGAGATCGAGGTTGGTGGCTTCGGTGATGTCCCGGAAGGCGCGCAGGTGATCGACCGTGCTGACGTCGGATCGCCGATACGAGCGGAACACGTCCGCCGAGTCGCCCCGGTAGACCTGGCCGGTGGCTTCGAGAAAGATCTGGCCGGGAGCGGGAAGGCTGCGAGAAAAGGAGAGGCCGGCGTCGTTAATGCCGTCCTCGCCGCCGACCAGATTCTGAATCACCAGCGGACGATCGATCCAGGGCAACACGTGGAGGTGCATGGTGTTCACCTTGCCGAAGGCGGAGCGCATCTTGCCGGCGCGCAACTGCACCGCCCCGGGCAGCGAGGTGAAGGTCAGGTAGCCTTCTTCAATGTTCACTCCCTGCTCGCCGAAGCTCAGGAATATGTCGGCCCGGGCATAGGGATCAACGACGGCCTGGAAGGCCAGCTCTCCTTCCTGCATCTCGAAAGCCGGCACGGGGTCCCGGGAGAATTGCGAGGCGCCATACCCGGCTGCGCCGCGAAAGGTTCCAATGGCGGCCATCTCAGGATTGAAGATTTTGTTACCGAGCACCTGGGCCACATTGGTGGCCTGCGGCGCCTCGGCCAGCGGCTGCGCAGGGGCTTCCGGGGTGACGGGCAGCGGGGCGGCGGGGGCAGCCGCGGTGACGGGCTGCCCTTGTAAAGCCTTCAACTGCGCTTCCATTTGCTGCATGCGCTCTTCCATGGCCCGGATGCGGGTGAGAAGCTCGGCCGTGTCCTGCGCCGCGAGGGAGCCGGCAAAAAGCCCCCCGAGGCCGAGCGCGATCAAGATTCGTGGCATCTATCCCTCCTTAAGCTCGCCGAAAGTTTGTCGAACCGCAGGGAGTCCAGCGACTGGCGCCATCGGCCTGGAGAGCCGGTGCGAGCCGCAGGAAAACCTGGCGATGGAAAAACGGGAGCTAAACGGGAGGTGCGCGGGGGGAACTGTAAGCCAGGACCGGTTCCGATTCGTGCCGGAGCTCGACGGGCGTCTGGCGCCACTCGATCTTGGCAGGGACCTGGATCTCGACCCGGTCGAGCGGCTGGGGCGTGGCCAGGTGACCGCTGCGGCAAATATCGCAACGGCCACTCTGCGGACTGTTGTGCCAGTGCCCGGGCAAAGCGGCGGCGCTGGAGATGGTCAGCATGACGATCATCGCCAGAATAGCGACCGACTTTTGCCAAAAAGCGCTGCGTGGCGCAGGCATATCTTAAAAGACGAAAGCGGCGCGGCGTGCGTTGCAGAACACCGCTACGCTTGCGGTTATCTTACCGCACCATAACCACATCTCAACACGCGCGCCAGACGCCGCGCAGGGGGGCAGGACCACCGTTACGCCATCCGATGTTCCGCTACCCTAGCCCTCGAAAAAGACCGAGTCCTTGTCCAGGACGTGGCGAGTGATGAAGTCGCCGATCTCCTTCTCTTGCTCGAGTTCCGCCTCGCTCTTGACCGGCTGGGGCGGAGTCGCCTCGGCGGCTGGTTTCGGCGGTGCTTCCGGATCTTCCGGCATAACACTCTCATTCTAACAGGAATCCGCTTATGCTCCTCCGGTTGTCAAGGTTCCATCCTGTTTGCTACGCTTTGATAGAAGCCTCGCTAATCGCGCTTACCGGCGCCGCGAGGAGGGCCCCATGCTGACCGAGGCGCCGCAAACGGCCTGTTCTAACGAAGAGACCACCGGCGGCAGCTATTTTGTATCGAACTATCCGCCGTATGCCTTTTGGACGCCATCCCATGTGGACGAGGCCCACGCGGCACTCGACCGTCCCGCCCTCCCCGGCACCCCCCTGGGCGTCTACCTGCACCTCCCGTTCTGCCGTAAACGCTGTCATTTCTGCTACTTCAAGGTCTACACCGACAAGGACTCGGGCGAGATTCAGAGCTACCTCGATGCCGCTATCGAGGAGCTGACCCTCTACTCCCAGAAGGCCTTCATCAGCGGACGCCGGCCCAAGTTCGTCTATTTCGGGGGCGGTACCCCGTCCTACCTCTCGTCCCGGCAGCTCACCCGCCTCTTCAAAGCCATGCAGCGGCTGCTGCCCTGGGACGAAGCCGAGGAAGTGGCCTTTGAATGCGAGCCGGGGACCATCACCGAGGGCAAGCTCCGCGTCCTGCGGGACCTCGGCGTGACCCGACTCAGCCTGGGCATCGAGAACTTCGATGACCGCATTCTCGAGCTGAACGGGCGCGCGCATTTGTCCAAGGAGATCGGCCGCTCCTATGAGTACGCCCGCGCCATCGGTTTCCCGCAGATCAACATCGACCTGATCGCCGGGATGGTGGGGGAGACCCCCGAGAACTGGCAGGAATGCGTCCGCAAGACCATCGCCCTCGACCCCGACAGCGTGACCATCTACCAGATGGAAGTGCCTTACAACACCACCCTCTTCAAGGAAATGCGCATCCACGGCCAGAATGTCGCGCCGGTGGCCGACTGGAAGACCAAGCGGGACTGGGTAGGGGCCGCGTTCGCGCAATTGGAAAAAGCGGGCTACACGGTAGCGAGCGCTTACACCGCGGTCAAGGACCCGGCCCGGACTCGCTTCCTCTACCGCGACCTGCTCTGGACCGGCGCCGACATGATCGGCCTCGGGGTGGCGTCCTTCTCGCACGTCGGCGGGGTCCACTTCCAGAATGAACACGACTTCGATCCGTATGTCGCCCAGGTGCACGCCGGGACCCTGCCGATCTACCGGGCCCTGACGCCGACCCCGGAGGAGCGCATGATCCGGGAGCTGATCCTGCAAATGAAGCTGGGGCGCGTGGACCGGCCGTACTTCCAGAACAAGTTCGGGGTGGACCTCCAGCAGCGCTTTGCTGATCCCGTGCGCAACCTGCAGGAGCGGGGGTTGCTGACGGTGGATCCGCAAGTGTTGCGGCTGAGCCGGGACGGGCTGTTGCAGGTGGACCGGTTGCTCGAAGGGTTCTGTCTACCCGAACATCGCAGTGGCTCTGCTGAGCCGCGACCGTAAGGGAGCGGTGGTGGCCTTACCGCGCCTCCCCAAAGACAGCCATAGGATCTCCTTGTCCTTCGATCACATAGCGGATAGCCGCCGACACTTCTTTCCGATTCCACAGCCAGCGGGTGCTACCGTGCCGCGCCCATCGTTTGCGGCTAGTGTCATCTACACACAGGCGGTTCAGCCCGCGACTCGCGTAGGACTTAAGCCCATTCATCACTTTCTCCGGTCGAGCATCCGCTTCCACGACAGCATGAACATGCGTGCTGCGCACGTGAGCCGCCAGCAGACTCCAGCCGCGGTGCGAACAGACCTCCTGCAGAGCTCGCAGCACAGCGGCTCGACGGTCCTTGTCCAGCGCATACGACGGCTGGTCCATGAGTTCTCGTTCGGCGGAAACCCGCTCCGCATCGATCGCCAGCAAACGGCTTCCGTAAAGACTGTGCTCGCGATCGACGGAGCCTATTTCGTTGCCGTGCAAGTGAAGCCCGTAGCAGGCGAACGTGATGAGGTAGGTCATGCGTTCCCGCGAAGACCGCTCCCTTACGGTCGCGGCTCAGCCCGGGGGGTACTCCCTTCGCTCTTAGTTTCGCATCGGTTTGCCGTAAACTTAACTTCTAGGTCAGGAGAGGAACTTGCCAGCAGATAACTGCTACGACGCCATCGTGATCGGGGGCGGACCCGCCGGCTCCACGACCGCCGCGGTACTCGCCACCAAGGGGCGCCGCGTGCTGCTCCTCGAAAAGGAGAAGTTTCCCCGCTATCATATCGGCGAGTCGCTGATCCCTTATACGTACTTCCCGCTCGCTCGCCTCGGGCTCATCGACCGCATGAAGGCCTCGCACTTCACGCGCAAGTACAGCGTACAATTTGTCAGCCCCGACGGACGCGCTTCGCACCCCTTCTACTTCTTCCAGCACCTGAAACACGAAGCCGCCAACACCTGGCAGGTGCTGCGCAGCGAATTCGACCAGATGCTCCTTGACAACGCTCGCGCCAAGGGCGCCGAGGTGAAGGAGGAGGTCACGGTCCGCGAGACCTTGCAGGAAAACGGGGCCGTGAAAGGGGTGCGCGCCATCGCCAAGGACGGCGCCACGGTGGAATACCACGCTCCCATGACCGTCGATGCCACGGGGCGCGATGCCTTCTCGGTGACGCGCCACGGCTGGAAGGTCCGCGACCCCTACCTGAACAAGATTGCGGTCTGGACTTACTACCGCGGGGCGCTCCGCGATCCAGGACTCGACGAAGGCGCGACGACCGTGGCCTATGTGCCCGACAAGGGATGGTTCTGGTATATCCCGCTCGCCGGCGACGTCGTCAGCGTGGGCGTCGTCGCGGAAAAAGACTATCTCTACCGGGACACGAAGGATCTCGCGAAGATTTTCCATCGCGAAGTGGGCGAAAACGTCTGGGTGCAGAACCATCTTGCGGTCGGCCAGCAGTTCGGACCTTACCGGGTCACCGGCGAGTACTCCTATCGCTCCCGTTACTGCGCCACCGACGGCTTGATCCTGGCCGGGGACGCCTTTGCGTTCCTCGACCCCGTCTTCTCTTCGGGCGTCTTCGTGGCGTTGTGCAGCGGCGAGATGGCCGCCGACGCCGTCGACGAGGCCCTCACCGCCGGCGATTTTTCCGCCGCGCGGTTCGCCTCCTATGGGACCAAGTTGTGCGACGGCATCGAAGCGATGCGCCGGCTCGTCTACGCCTTCTACGATCATGCTTTCAGTTTCCGTGTGTTCGTCAACCGCTACCCCGATCTCGCGGGCGACCTGACCGACTGCCTCATCGGCAATCTCTTCAAGGATTTCGAGCCGCTCTTCCAGGCCGTGGCGGAATTCGCGCGGGTGCCGGAGGCCTTGACGCACGGCCGCCAGCCCTTCCACTCGAACGGCGCCGGGAGATGACGGGCGCCGTGGCTTACGAGTTCCGGCTGACCCGGCAGGTGGAGTTCTCCGAGACCGACATGGCCGGGCTCATGCACTTCTCGAACTTCTTCCGGTTCATGGAGGCCGCCGAGCACGCCTTCTTCCGGTCGCTCGGCTTTTCGATTCACACCACGGGATTCGCCGAGCCGGTCGGCTGGCCCCGCGTCCACGCCGACTGCGACTTTCGCTATCCGCTCCGCTTTGAAGACGTCGTCGAGATCCGCCTGCTGGTGCGCGAAAAGCGCGAGAAGAGTCTGGTCTACGCCTTCACTTTTCACAAGCTGAACGAGGAGCCGGTGCGGGAGGTCGCGCGCGGTTCTCTCGCCGTCGCCTGCGTGCGGCGAGACCGCGCGAGCGGCCAGATGACCGGTATCCCGATCCCCGCGGCCATCGCGGACCAGATTGAGGCCGCCCCCCGGGAACTCCTGGACTAAATGCCCGGCTTCGAAGCCCAGCAATTGGCGAAGCTGCGGCCGCTCCTCGCGGAGCTGCTCGCGAGCAATCCCTTCTACGCTTCCCGGCTCCGCGCCGCCGGCCTCGATGCGAGCGTCGCCAGCGTCGCGGACTTCTGCGCGCGCGCGCCGTTCACGTTCAAGCAGGACCTGGTCGACGATCAAGCTGCGCATCCGCCCTACGGCTCGAACCTGACGTATCCCCTGGAGCGCTACACGCGCTTCAGCCAGACCAGCGCCACCACGGGCCGTCCCTTGCGCTGGCTCGACACCCCGGAGAGCTGGACCTGGATGCTCGACAGTTGGGCGCGGGTCTTCGAAGCCGCCGGCGTGACGGCCGCCGATCACCTCTTCTTCGCCTTCTCGTTTGGGCCGTTCCTGGGCTTCTGGACGGCGTTCGAGTCCGCCGAGCGCATCGGCTGCCTGTGCATTCCCGGCGGCGGCATGCGCAGCGCGATGCGCGTGCGCACTATCCTGGACAGCGGCGTCACTGTGCTCTGCTGCACCCCCACCTACGCCCTGCGCCTCGCCGAGGCCGCGGCGGAGGAAAAGATCGATCTCGCGGCCTCCCAGGTGCGCAAGATCATCGTCGGAGGGGAGCCGGGCGGCAGCATCGCGGGAACGCGGGCCGAGATCGAGAGCCGCTGGCCCGGCGCCCGCGTCATCGATCACCACGGCATGACGGAGACCGGTCCGGTCAGTTACGGCTGCCGCGAGCTGCCCGGCGTGCTGCATGTCATCGAGTCGGGGTACATCGCGGAAATCATCGACCCCACGACCGGGCAGGCCCTGCCGCTCGGGGAAACGGGCGAGCTGGTGCTGACCAACCTCGGGCGGGTCGGCTCGCCGTTGCTCCGTTATCGCACCGGCGACCTGGTGCGGTCCGCGGCGGAATTGCCTTGCGTTTGCGGCAGCTACGACCTGGCCCTGCCCGGCGGCATCCTCGGCCGCGGCTTCGGCGAGCCGCAGGGCGTAGGTGGGGGTGCAGCAGAGGACGGTGACGCCGCTGTCAAGGATAGTGCGCACGCGCATGGCGCTGCGCATGCCGCCGCCGGGAATACACAGGCAGCCGATGCGCTCGGCGGACTCGAACGCCGTC
>JBGPDC010000081.1:0-23094 GCA_041482115.1 Terriglobia bacterium
CCGCAAGAGGGGAGGGGCGGGACTCAGCGTCCATCGATGGACGGTTGCAAGGTTGGAAAGGGTTTCACGTTCGGCGAGGCTTGACTCATCGAGATCGGGCGACGATTAACCTCACTCCGCCGGACGACTGAATACAACCTTCACACCCCGACCATCCGGGAGGCAACTCCCGGATGGCCGGATACGGAGAAGATCGCACCGCACGGCACCTACTGTTAAGCCGTAGTGTGTCCTCAGCGCAACACGAAAACAGCCCGCCCCGGCTCGATCTTCACCTGCCGCAGGTTGTAATCGAGCGGCGCCGGGCGGCCGACGACGGCCGCCGGATAGCGCGGCTGGACGACTTCCTCCATCAGAAAGTTCACGACCGCCGGTGAGACGGAAACGTTGGCAATCCGCACCGACTCGATATCCACGCGGCCCGCGCGAGTCATGCGCTCCAGAGCGTGCTCTCTCGGTTGCCCAAGGAAGCCCAGAGCGCCGATCGCTAGTTCGGTGGATTGCACCCCTCGGAACGACCGGAGCCCGAAAAAAGATCACTGATTACGGTGCACGCGAAACCACGGAAATACGTCTCTATCTTACGGGTGGACGGGATTGAGCAGCGCGTTTCTCCCGAGTGCCAATTCGCACCTCCCAGACTCGGAGCTATGGCGTTGTCCCGTAATTAACTTGCGCCGCATTTTCACCTGGAAACAGAAATATCAAAGCGGCACATGGTTCTAAATATAACGCAGGATTTAGCGTCTCTGCCTAGATATATCTATGGTATGCAGATGAACAGTATACAAACTCCCTCCTATTGGGAACAAACTCATTGACATTTTCGGAAATAGCTGTAGGATCTTTCTAAATTCGTTTTCGGAAGCAAGGAGGTTGCCCATGAAAACGCCCCGCTTTCACCGCTCCCACTTAATGGCTTCGGGAGCGGTATTCGCGCTGATCGGATTGGGGATCGTATCCGTAAGGTAGTTTACGGTTCCGACCGGCAAACCACAAACAGACTTTCGCATTACGAGCCCGGATGGGCGTGTACTTGCATCAATTTTCGAAAACGTCCCCGGTCCAAAGCTTCCTAAGGAAGCGCTTGAGGCCATGATGCACGCAAAGCCAGCTCCTCTGCACTGTGCCGCGCCCTCGCTGGCTGCACCTGTAACTTCACAGGACGTGCCTCTGTACAAGCGGTTGTGGTCGTCCGTCGCGGCTTGGTGGAGGATCCCATCGGTATTTGCTCAGTGTGGCTCCGGCTATTGCTCTGGTTACTTTATGCAGGAGAACCCGGCCAATTGCGGCGCCTGCAGCAATATGACTACCTGCAGTGGTGGTGGCAGTACTTACGAGATCGGCTGCACGGGCTCCTTGTTCCAGTGTCCGGAGGGAGGCGAGTGCTGCGGGCAGGTGACGTGTTATCAGTATGGGGGCTAGGAGGATGCCATGCAACGGATTCTGAGACGAGCAGGAATGGGTGTGGGAGCAGTTGCGATGCTGTTGTTGGGCACGTCTCCTGTGATGTGCCAGCGACTCTCTCCCCTTAGCGGGTACGGGAGGGTTCCACCAGAGGCGTCTGCTACGGGGGCGAGGACCCCCAAGTGGAGCGGGTCCTGGCTGCTTCACTGGAGGTCTTTGGCAAAATCGGACGAACCGGGAGAAAATTTCGCTATTTATGAGCGCGACGGGCGGCTGGCGGCAAAGGCCAGGATTTGGTTCCCGGAGGCGTGGCAAGTCCGGATTGACGACGCTGCGGCCGCGGCGAAAGGGCAGATAGCGGTCGTCGGAACGGCCTTCGAAAACTCCGGGACGCTGGCGGGCTTCCTGGCGCTGCTCTCTAGCGACGGCCGGATCACGAAGGTAGTCCGTACCTCGCCGCTCGAGGGCCACGCTGTGGTTCTTGGCCCCGATGACACCATCTGGTTGCTCGGACTCCAAATCGGGCCGGATCGGAGGCGGGCGACCATGCCCGATCACGACACGGTTCAACACTACGGAGCCGATGGCGTGCTGCTGGGCGGATTCTTGCCGTATTCTGCGTGGGGGTGTCCCCCGTTGCTGCACCCCGCGCTGCCGTCCTCCACGCGGGCTCTGGTTGCTTCGCGCGACCGAGTCGCGATTCTCACTTCAAACTGCGCTCAATGGGTGGAGCTTGACCTGAAGGGGCAAACGATAGCGCGTGGGCCTTTACAGTTTCCTGCATCCCCCGATGGGAAGCGCCAGTATCTGTTCGGCGCCGTTATGACGCCGGACAATCAGGTTTACGCATACTTCAACGGCCCGTCTAAAGCCGGGCCCGGCCTCTACCGGCTGATTCGTGAAGCGGGCGCCTGGCACACAGTCCAAGGGACGATGACTGGAGAGCCGGAGTCTACGTTCGGCGGCTTGCTGGGTATAGAGGGCGACTCGCTGGTCTACCAAGGACGGAACTGGCAGCTATTCTGGGCGAAGGTGAGCGAGTAAGTCTCAGCGCAACACGAAGACGGCTCGCCCCGGCTCTATCTTTACCTGCCGCAAGTTGTAATCGAGCGGCACCGGGCGGCCGACCACCGCCGCCGGATAGCGCGGCTGGACGACCTCCTCCATCAGAAAGTTCACGACCGCGGGCGAGACGGAAACGTTGGCGATCCGCACCGATTCGATATCCACGCGGCCCGAGCCGTTGGCGGACGTGTAGCGGCACACCACCTCGATGCGCCGCTGGCCACGGAGCAGCAAGCCCATTAGCATGCCGGGCGATTTGCCCTTCGCCGCCTGCCACTCCGCGAAGTCCACCGTGGCCTGTCCCGTCACGCGGTCGGCGTCGAGGCGAATGTCGGGATCAGTAACTCCCGCCGGTATCTCCGAGGCGAAATCGTAGCGCAGGTAGGAATTGATCTCGTCTTGCGTGAGGATGACGCTGGAGCCCGGAGCCGCCTCCAGGTTCGCCAGTCGCTCGATCTTCTCGGCGGCCGAGCGCGAGCTCTCGGGGGAGATGGCCGGCCCCGCTATGAGCGCCGCGGCCAGGCCCAGCGCCGCCCACGGCCTCATGGAGCCTCGGCGACCCCTTCGGCCAGCTCGGTCGATACCAGGCGCAGCTTGCGGTCGCCCGAGGCCAGATCGAGCAGCACTACCGGACGTCCCCAGATCGAGCCGCGTCCCAGGTAGACATCGCGGCCCAGGGTCAGGCGCATACGGGTCAGGTCGAGGCCGGCGGCCGTCCAGGTGAAACCTCCTTCAAGCTGTCGCATTTCCCAAGACGCGCCCGTCTCCCCCTCGGTTTCCTCCGAGCGCATGCGGTCGAGTGAAACGGAAGGCGCTTGAAACACTCCGTGGAGCTGGAGCGCCGCGCGCAGCTCTTGCGGAGTGCGGCCTTGCGTGTCGAGTCCCAGCCGGACGTCCAGCAGGCCCCGTTGGAACTGGGCCGGAAGCGCGGTGCTTAGGGCGAGCCCGGCCAGGTCCACGGCGCGGGCCGAGGCCTGCAGGCTGTAGCGCGGCGCGGCGCCGGTGAAGTCGGCCCGCAAGCCGCCGGTCAGCGTTCCCGCGCCCAGCTCGGACCGCATGGCGCTCAGCGTCAGCACGCCCTCTCCCCACGCCACGCGCGACTGGAGGTTGCGAAACTCCCACGATCCGGCGCGCAAATGGTCGATGCGCAGGGTGCCGTCGACGGCGAGCGACGCGAGCCAGGCCGGCGGCTGCTGGGGACGCCGGGCCAGCGCCCGCTTCAGAGCGGCCCAGGCGCCCGGCTGGTCGGCGGCGTGGAACCACTGTTCCAGCTCGCCGAGATCAAGCTCGCGAACCCGCACCTGGCAGACGCTGCGGTTCTGCTCGGGGGTGTCGGGAGGCGAGCGGCGCGAGCACGCGCCGGTAAATTCCGTGTCTCCGAGCGAGCCCGCGAGCGGCTCGGCGCGAAACTGGCCGGGTTCCCAGCGCAAGCGCGCCTGCGCCAGATGCGCCGGCGAGGCCAGCCCCTCGGGCTGCCACTCGGCGTCGCTCAGCAACCCCTGCCCGCTCCACACTCCCGGACTCCCGAGGTCCTTGCGATAGACCACACGGCCCTCCCAGCGGCCGTCGAGAAGCCCGCCGAACGCCCCCGGCTTCACCGTCTCCACGTAGCGGCGGACGGCCGCCAGGTGGACCCCGCGAGCGTTCACCTGCGCCTGCACCTGGAGCGGGGATAGCCTCCCGGAGACCGTTACCTCCAGCGCTTCGTCACCGATCTTCACGCGGGTGGCCGGCATCTGGAACTCCGTGCCGGACACCTTCACCGCCGCCGCGCCCAGTTGGACCGGTTGGGAATTGGGCCACTCCAGTTCGCCGTCCAGGAGAGAGAGGGAGCCGGTGGGCCAGATCACGCCGGGAAATTCCAGGCGCCCCGCGAGCGCGCCGCGCAGTTGCAGTCCCTCCGGCCAGAGCACGCCGAAATGCTGGGCGATCCGCCAGAACGGTGCGGTGGGCGCGCGCTCCAAGTCCACCGCGCCCCGCCAGCGCGGCGCACTCAGGTAATTCTCGAGGTCGAGCGAGACCCGCACCGGATTCGGCGCGCCGGACGCCGACCCCGTCTCGAGATGCAACTCCTGGCGGGGCAGATCCAGATGCCCCAGCAGCGGCACGGTCACCCGGGCCGCCGGCCCCGGCGTCACGTCCCAGCGGTGCACGTCGCCGATCTCGAGCGTCCCCTGAATACCCATTCCGGAGAGCGGGCCGCTCAGCCGCGCCTGCGCCGCCAGATCGCCGTGGATGCCGTAGTCGCGCCCCTGGATGAGGCGGAGCAGGTACGCCACGGGGCTGTTCTCGAGAGCGATCTCGAGGTTGACGCTGCGGGCCACGCCGGCCGGCGGGGTGGCAGTCAGCGAGCCCCGCGCGGTGAGGCGGCCCATGCCTGGGAGAAGCTCATCGGCGCGCGCCGGGCGGCCCCCGATGCGCATCAGCCAGCGGCCCCCGGCGTCGCGGGGCGGCGACAGGGCGGCCTCCACTTCCTGCACGTGGAAGAGGCTCTTGTAGTCTCCGAACTTGAAATTCACCCGGCCGGCGTCGATTCCTATGTATGGAAAGTACGCAGCCTCGGCCTGCGCGGCCGGCGTCGCGGGCGCGGCGGACGGGGCGGGGGCGCCGGCGCGCTCGAGGAGCGTTTCGAAATTCCACTTACCGGCAGCGTTCTTCACCAGGTTGATGCTCGGTCCTTCGAGCGTGAGCGAGGCAAGCTGGATCTGGCCGGTCCACAGCGTGCGCAGGCGCAGGCGGGCCTGCATGGCGGCCGCGTGGGCGAAGGGCTCCACGCCGAAGGCGGGGTCTTCGCCGATCACGACGTCTTCCAGGCGGAAGCCCGGGCCGGTGAGCAGTTGCAGCGTCACGTCGCCGACCTCCACGCGCCGGCCGAGCGCGCCTTCGAGCGCCGTCTGTATCCCGCGGCGGAAGGTGTTGGCGTGGACCAGGGGAAGCAGCACGCCGGCCACGAACAGCAGCGCCGCCCCCCAGAACAGGACTCCGGCGGGCCGCCGCAGACTCCACCAGGGCCGTGCCGGCGAGTCACTCATCAGTCCCACCAGCCGTTACGGCGGGCAGCGTCCGCCGGAAGTGCTCGAGGGCCAGGCGGGCGGCCTCCTGGGCTGCTTCCTTCTTCGAGAGCCCCTCGGCCTGCGCCTTGACCTCGCCCCCGACGCGCACTTCCACGGTGAACGTTTTCTGGTGCTGCGGTCCCCGCTCCTGGACCACCGTGTATTTCGGCGGCGCGAGACCGGCCGCCTGCAGCGTCTCCTGCAACGCCGACTTGTAGTCCTCCAGCGGATCGCTCTCGGGCACCAGGTGTTCGAAGTGATCGGCGATCACGAAACGCTCGACAAAATTGCGCGCCGCCTCGATGCCTCCATCCAGGTAAAGCGCCGCGATCACGGCTTCGACCGCGTCCACCAGCAGGGCGCGCTTGCCGCGGCCGCCGCTCATTTCCTCGCCGCGGCCGAGCTGCAGGTAGTCTCCGAGTCCCAACAGCCGGGCGGTCTTGAACAGGTGATTGGCGCTCACCAGGTGAGCCTTCAGTTTGGAGAGCCGGCCCTCGGGGTAAGCGGGGAAAGCGGCCACCAGCCGGGCGCTGACGACGAATCCCAGCACCGCGTCGCCCAGAAACTCCAGTTGCTCGTTGTCGGACGACGTCTCGCGGCTGTGGGCTTCGTAGGTGTGCGAGCGATGCGTGAGCGCGCGCAACAGCAGCGCCGGGCTGTGAAAACAGTGGCCCAGCGTCTCCTCGAGCCGGGAGATTGGTTCGGCCATGATGCCCCTTGTGAAGCCCGCGGGCATCGTCTTCGGCCAGACCGCGGCCTGACCGACGACGTTGCACGCGGCCAACGGCCGGAGGCGCGGCTCACGCGTCCTCCGGCCCATCCACCCCGCGAGCGCTATTTGGCGCCCGCGGCCTTGGCTTTCTGCGCGGCGGCCTTACCATCGGCCGCCAGGTCCCTCCCGCCGGCCTTCACGCCGCCCGCGGCGACCGATTTATCGAAGGCCGCGATCGCTTCATCCGGCTTGTTCGCCGCCGCATAGGTCGTGCCCAAACGGTACAGGATCATGGCGTCGGGCTGGGGCGCAATCTCGGCGCCCTGCTTGAAGGCCGCCTCGGCAGCGCCGTAGTTCTTACGAACGAACGCGACCATGCCGATCGCCTCGTGCGACTGCGACATCATGCCCTTCTTGTAATTCGTCCACTGGTCATCCGGAATCTCCGGGTTGAACTTCTCCAGGTTCGGGATGAGAGCCTGGGCCTTCTTGGCGAAGCCCTCGGCTTTGGTCAGCTTTTCTTCGCGGTCCAGGTCCAGCTCGCGGGTGCGCTGCGGCAGCGCCTGGGCGAGGGCCACCAGCACCACCACGTTGTCGGGATTCACTTCCAGCGTCCGCTCGCCCGTGATCACCATGTTCTCGAAGTCGTTCTTCTCCTGGTAGGAGAGGGTCTCCATCTGGAGCGCGAACTCCTTGAACTGGGTGTCGGCAAAGCTCCGCAGCAAGGCCTCGGCCGCCTTAATGCGCCCGTCGGGATCCGGGGCGCTCTGGACGGCCATGATGGCTTCCACTTCTTTCTTGGACTTGGGCTGTGGCTGCTTTCGCGCCTGCGCCCACGCGCCCGCCGTCACCAGCACAATCGCCGCGACCATGCACAAAAGAGTCTTCTTCATGTTGTCTCCCACTACCGGGTTAGTTGGGTCTCGGCGAGGCGAAACCCGCTTTCAATCCTTTTTCCGCGGCCTCGCGCGTGCCGGGGGTGTTGTCCCCCGCCGCCAGGGCCTCCTGATAGTGCTGCACCGCCTGTTCGCGGCTTCCGAAAAGATCCTCGATCCGTCCCAGGTATAAGTGCGACATCGCCTTCACATGCGGGTCAGGCTGGGCCTCCAGAGCCGCCCGGAACAGTTCCTTAGCCCGTTCGGGATCTTTCTCGACCGCCGCCACGCGCGCCAGGCCGTAAAGCGCCCGCGCGTCTTTGCCTCGCGTCTGCTCTTGCACCTGCTCAAAGAGCCGCCGCGCCTCGGGGACCTGATTCCGGCGGAAGCTATCCTCGGCGTCGGCCAGCATCTTCTCGGCGCCCGTCAGCACCGGCCGCAGCGGCTCGCTCCGCGGCTTCGGGTCGGGACGGCGCTCGCTAAAAGTCACCTGGCGCAAGCGCTGGTCTTCTTTCTTCAAGTCGATGGACTTGATCATCTCGGGGTAGTAGAAGCGCAGCCCCTGGTCCTGAACTTCAAACCGCCGTAGTTGCTCGTAGAAATGCGGCGCGAGCAGATAACCTTCCCGCAGCGCCGCGTCGACCTCGGCCTGTTTCTGCTGGTCGTTGCCGTGGCGGAGGCGCGCTTCCGCGGCCTTGATCAGCGATTCGGTGAGCAGCAGCGCGAAGTCCGTTTTGTAAGACTCGTCGAGCGCGGGAGCGAACATCGCCAGGCCGCCCAGGCTTTTCTTCGAGTCCACTTCCTTGGCGTACTTACCCGCCATCGGGTCGAGCAGGTAGTGCAGATAGGCATGCCGGATCTCGCGGGTGTGCAGCTCCTTCGAAGGATGGAGCACGACAAACACGTCGGCGCCGTAGCCGCGCACGCTGGGAGCGTTGGGCGCGCCGAGCAGGTCTATGTAGATCTGAAACCGGCGCCCCAGGTAGCCGGAGGTCGCCATCCGCAGATACCCATTGGTCTCCCAGACGGCCTGCACGATCGCCTCGTGGTGACGCTCGATCTCCGCATCGAATTGCGGCTGGTATTTGGCGAACAGCGTCCCGATATCGGCCTCCCGATAGAAGTTCCCGAGCAGGGTCAGGAGGCCGCTCACCCCCTGCGCGTCCGGCGACAAATCGGTGAACGGCACCCGCAGCTTGAACTCCGGCGGCGGACCCGCCTGCAAGGCGAGGGACACATACTGAGCCAGATCCTGCCCGGCCTCGGACTGCTTGTGTTGCTCGTAGAAAGTCTTGAGCGGCGCCAAGCTGGGGCCCTGATATTTCTTGAGCTCTTCCCGCACGGCCAGGCGGACCGGGCTGCCACTGGTGGAGTCGAGTCCGGCGTCGAAACCGGCCACGTTCGCGGCGGCCAGGACGGTAAACAAAGTGATATCGCTATCGAGCTGCGCTTGCTCGGCAGCGCGCACCGGCCAGCCGCCGAGCCCTAAGGCCGCGGCCAAAACGAATACACGTGTCCTATTCAAGCCGTTGTTCCGACCTTCAAGTTTACCCTAAATGCCGGGCGAAAAGGGACTTGGGTTCAACCGGGTGACCGCTCCGAGGGTTCCAGTGGTACGATCATGGCACGGGACCCGGCTTCGGCCGCGTGAGACGGCCGACGGCGAGGCATTATGGCGATCTGCTCCCATTGCGGCGCAATAACGGAAAGCGCCTTTTGCGGATCTTGTGGTAAGTCCGTGGGAAGCTCGCGCGACGAGGCGGTCGTGGTGGACGCGGACTATCTCAAGATGCTCCAGAGCGGGCAAGTTCAGCTCGGCGAGAAGGGTAAATCGGGAGTAGTTTTTAGTTTCTCCAGCGTCAAGGTGGGCCAGGCTGCGCTCGACGAAATCGAGCGCCTGCGGCGCGATCAAGAGGTTGAAAGCCCTCCCCCGAAATACGAGGTGCCGCCCGTGGACTGTCCCGGGTGTGGGGCTCCCTTGAACGGTTGGGTGTGCAGGTACTGCGGCACGCAGGTTCCGAAGTCCGGCGCAGGAGCCGGGCAGCCTGCCGTGACGCTCCCGAGCGAGGGGCTACAGGATAATGTGGCGGCAGGCTTTTGTTACGCGTTGGGGCTGATCACCGGGATGTACTTTCTTTTGACCGATCCGTACAGCCGCAACGCCGAGGTGCGGTTCCACGCCTTGCAATCGATCTATCTGAGCCTGGCGACGCTGACCGCCGTGTATGGGCTCCCGTTTGTATTGGCGCTTGCCGGTCCCTCGCCTCTGGGCACCCTCGTTATGGGATTTTCGAGTCTCGCTGCCGTGTTGTCATTCTTCTTGTGGGTAACCGTAATGGTGCGGGCGTTCAACGGCAAAAAATTGGTTCTTCCAATCGTCGGGTGGATGGCGCAAGTGCAAGCCGGCTGAGGAATTCTAGCGGGAGGCCTGCTCCAAGGCAAGCCGGTAAATCCAGCGGCGGATCTCGGGCCACCAGTCGGAGGTGGCGGCTGCCAGGGCCTGGTCGGCCACGGCGGGCTGACCCGCCGGCGCCCACCAATCGGACGGCCGCGTATTACCGGTGAGCCGGGCGAATTCTGCGCGCAGCTTGTCTGGGCCAGCGTCGGCGCCGGCACGGCCTTCGAGCGAGCGCAGCAGTGCCAGATCCTGGAGCGCATTGCGGGCGATCTTCATCCGAATGCTCGGGACCGGCTGCGCCTGCCGCAAGACAAGGCCGTCGGCTCCCCACATCCAGGCCCGCGCGACGTGGTGCAGGATGGCATGCGCCGGCTCGGTAGCCGCTGGAACTTTTGCGTAAGTCCACAGCCGGTCGCCTCGCTTATGCAGCAGGGCGGTCGCTTCCGGCACGGAACTCAGCTCGCGCTCGGACACGATCCAGTGGTCCACCACGCCGGCCAGTTCCGGGAGCTGCTGGGCGAAGCCGAGGCTCGAGTCGTTGTGCTGGACGAAGCGCGGATGCAGCAAGCTCGCAAGCCGGCGCAGGCGCGCCGCATCCGGCCCTTGGCCAGCCGCATCGCGGGTCCAGGGGAAGCTCGTGTCGGGGGATAGTCCTATGGCCACCCGCGTACGAGTCCAACTTTTGGCAGTGAAGTGACTCCGCACGTCGGCGAGGATGCCCGGCAGGCCCGCCTCGGCCGGAGTCACCGGCGGACGCGCCACGAGAAAGGCATAGGGCAGCGGACGAAACGCCGTGCCGTCGAAGAGCGGTCCGTAGCGGGCGTCGAAGGCGTCCCAGCGGGCGTTGAATTTCGTGGGCAGCTCGAGCGGCTCGAGCAGCAGGCCGCGATGCGCGCGGAAGAGAGCTTGCGCCGCCGGACCGCTCGCGCCCGAGCCTTCGTAGACCGCCTCGAGGGCATCTTCGTCCGGTACGCTGAGCGGCAAGATGCGAACCTCGAGGGGATAAACGTCGCGGCGGCCGAGCGCCTGCAAGACCGCTTCGACCCGCACCGTCTCGCGCCGCGCATTGGCCGGAACGTGCAGGTCGAGCCAGAAGGCCACCGCCGTTTGGCCGGGGACGGCGTTGTCGGCGTCGGGAACGTTTCCGAAGAATGTGTTCGGGACGGGGATGAGGGCGTCGGGGACGTAATCGCCGCCCGGCTCGACGCGGTCAAACCAGATACGGTAAACGTCGGCCCGCAGCCGCCCGGCGGGGTTCATCGCTATGTCGAACCGGTACGGACCTGGAGCGGGCAGCTTCGCGACGACGATGTAGCTGGCGTAGCCGTTGCGGACCACGGCCGGAGAGTTGATCTCGCGCTCGCGGCCGCCCTGGTCCGCCTTGAGAATGGCCCCGTGGAGGTCCGGACGCTGGTATTCCGGATAGAGCACCAGCTCCTGGGCGAGCGCTGGCGCGAGCGCCAGCGCCAGAGTCACTACCGAGCCGCTAATGCCGCGGCGTTTTGGCGTTGGCGGTATTCGAGTAAGCCGAATCTCCTGAGCCGTTGTACGCACGGACCCGGTAATAATAGCGCGTATTAAACGCGAGACCTGTGTCGGAGTAAGTCTTCACGTTCACGCCGACCGTAGTGATCTGCGTGAAACTGCTTCCGTTGGTCGAGCGCTCGATCTTGAACCCCGTCTCGTTGTTCGCGTTGTCCGTCCAGGCCAGGTTGATCTGGCTGTTGGACGCCGCCTTGGCCGTCAATCCAGACGGCGCGGCCGGCGTCGCGGGCGGTGTCTGGGTGGTGGCGTTGGCTACGTTCGAGTAGCCGGAGTTCCCCGTGGCGTTATACGCCCGCACCCGGTAGTAATACGTAGTTGAAGCCGCCAGGCCGGTGTTCTGATAGGTTGCGACGCCCGCGCCCACGGTGGCGATCTGCGAGAAGTTCAGGTTGTCGGTGGAGCGCTCGATCTTGAAACCTTGCTCGTTCGAGGAGTTGTCGGTCCAGGCGAGATTGATCTGGCTGGTCGACACGGCCGTCGCCGACAAGAGCGTGGGATCGGACGGCGGCGCGAGGTCCTTCAGGATCGTGAAGTAATCCTGAGTGGCTCCCGTGCTGTCGAGGAACTTGGCGTCGAGGCGGCCGCCATCCACGTCGAGGACCATCGATCCCAGCGTGTTCAGCGAAATGAACATCGCCGGATGGTTGAGTGTGCCGCCGCCGGTCTGGCCGGAGCTGCCCGCCACGGCGTAAACGGCGCCGGCGTGCGGAAAGTCGGGCTGAGCCGGCTTGTGGTAGGCGCCGGTGCCATTTTCGCGGCCGCTGCCGCCGTCGATCTTCATAGCCGACGTGAACGTGGTCGAGAGGCCGTAGTGGCCGTCAATCAAAAAGGACCGCTCGTAGGAATGGCTGTGACCGGTGAGCACCAGGTCCACCCCGGCGGCTTCCAGGATGGGCAGCGCGTTCTGCCGCATCTCGATCAGCTCGATCTCGGTGTCGGAGTTGTGGGAGCCCTTGGTGTAGGGCGGGTGGTGCCAGAAGGCGATGATCCAGGGCTTATTGGTGGCGGCGACGTCGTTGCGCAACCAAGTCATCATCGGGCCAGCGGCGGAGCGATCCGTCTCATACGATTCCAGGCACACGAAGTGCATGTTGCCGTAATCGAACGAGTAGTAGGCCTCCGTGCCCGAGGCGAGGCCGCCCGCTTCGGCCTGGGCGGGGAGCGAGAAGATGTCGTAGTAGGGTCCGCTCTGGGTGGCGGAATCCGCGCTGATGCCGTCGTGGTTGCCGAGCGTCGGCCACAGGACCGTCTGCCGTAGAAACGACGGGTACATGTTGAAGACCGCGCTCTGAAACTCGCCATCGGTGCCGCTGCTATAAGCGTTGTCGCCGAGCATGAGCCACAGGTCCGTGTAGCGGCTGCCATTGAACGTCGCGTAGGCGTTGCGAACCGCGGCGGCATTGGCATCGGCGGTGCCGGAGTCGCCGATCACCCAGATGCGGGTGGGGCGCGAGGAGCCGACCGCCGGAGCCGTTACAAAGAAGTACGTGGAGTCACCGGCGAGCGGTCCGGAGGTCGTGCCGATCGAATAGTAATACGTGGTTCCAGCAGCCAGGCCGGCGACCGGCACGATGTGCTCGGTCGCGAGCCCGGGGAGATTGGCCGTCGAAGTAAGCGCGCCGGGACTGAGCCCATAGCGGACCACGCTATCCGTGGTGGTGCTGGTGCGCCAGCGCACGACGACGCTCGAAGGCGTACCCATTTGCAGGTAAGGCCCCCGCGACACGGTCGGGCCTTGTCCCACCAGGAACACCGCCAGCAACAGTAACGCAGCTCCCGCCATAATCAGACGCTTGGTCGCGTTCATGAACCTGCTCCTTGGTTAGCGTGGGGGCCGCTGCGCCGCAGCGCCTCACGTAGTCTCTTTTCGAGGTCGGTGGTGGACGGCGTGTAGCGGCGAGCGCCCGGCAAGGTCGTGATAGCCGCCAGCGCCTGGGCATAGGCCACCCGCGCTTCCGGACGCCGGCCGGCCGCCTCCAGGATTTGTCCCCGCCTCTCGAGGAACGTCTCGCGCCGCGCCGACTGCGCCGTCAACCGATCGAGGCGGGCGAGCGCTGCATCGTATTGGCGCGCTTTCACTTCGAGGTCGATGGCCGGCAGCTCCAGCGTCACCAGCGGACCAAGTTTGCGGATGCCGTCATCGAGCGCTCGAAGCGCCTCTTCCCCGCCCCGGCCGGCGGCCTGCAGCGCCTGGGACTGCTCAAGAAAATACTCGGGCCGGGGCGCGGCATGCAGAGCGATCGCCCGCCCGTACTCGTCCGCCGCGGCATCGTTCCGGCCCAACTTGACCAGGGTCCGCGCCCGCGCCACGCGCGCCTCGGCGTGATTCGGCTGGCGAGCGAGAAAACGGTCGAGCGCGGCCAGCGCCTGGTCCGGTTGGCCGGCCGCGAGCCACATTGCGCCACGCGCGAAGTCGATCGCTGCGAGGGACGGACTGATTTGGGCGGCGCGGTCGTAATCCGATACCGCCAGGTCCCACTCCCGGAGGGCGCGATGGAGTTCGCCGCGCTTCAGGAAAAGGGACGCGTCACGCGGCGTCCGCTGGATCTGCCTGGTGACGTCCGCGATCTGCAACTGCAGGTCCTCGTGGGCGCACAGGCTACTCGCAGACACAAGTAGAGACAGGAGCGCGAGGTACCGAAACCCTCTCATACGATAACTTGCTATCGATCCTAATAGATCTCTGCGCCGGACGCTATAGTACTTATGGTTTATGACTGGCGGCTTGGAATGTTAGAGTGTCAAGCAGGATGAGAAAGGCCCTGTTAGCTCTTATGTCTCTCGCTGCTTGGGATGCCGCGGCGCAATCGTCCCTACCCGATTTGGCGCAACTCCACAAGATGCAGGCGCGCTTCGCACCGGTAGATCTGCGCGTGGATACCGCGCGGCTCTCCGCCGGGGACCGTCAGGCCCTCGCCAAGCTGGTCGAGGCGGCGCGCGTCATCAATGACCTCTACCTGCGGCAGGCGTGGAGCGGCAACCCGGACCTGCGCCGCCGCCTCGAGCGAGACACAACCCCGCTTGGCCAGGCCCGGCTCCGTTACTTTTCGCTCAACAAAGGTCCGTGGTCGGAACTCGACGGCCATACGGCCTTCCTTCCGGAGGTCCCGGCGCACAAGCCCGCCGGCGCGAACTTCTATCCCGAGGACATGACCAAGCCGGAGTTCGAGGCCTGGGCGGCGAAACTGCCGGAGGCCGAGCGCCGCCGCGCCGAGGGATTCTTCACGGTGATCCGGCGCGATCCGACAACGCGCCAGTTGCGGATAGTCGATTACAGCCAGGAATACGCCGCCGAGTTGAAGCGCGCCGCGCAGTTGCTGCGGGAGGCCGCCGCGGCGACGGACAATGGGTCTCTAAAAGAATTCCTGACGACGCGCGCCCAGGCCTTTCTCTCGAACGACTACTACGCGAGCGACGTCGCCTGGATGCAGCTCGACGCCCCGCTCGACGTCACGATCGGCCCGTACGAAACTTACAACGACGAGATTTTTGGCTACAAGGCGTCGTTCGAGGCTTACATCACGGTCCGCGACGACCAGGAATCGGCGCGGCTCAAGTTTCTCGGGGATCACCTGCAAGAGATCGAGAACCACCTGCCGGTCGCGCCTCAATACCGCAACCCGAAGCTGGGGGCGCTGGCGCCGATCCGCGTGGTGCAGGAGCTGATGTCCGCCGGGGATGGTGACCACGGCGTCCGCACGGCGGCCTTCAATCTGCCGAACGACGAGCGCGTGGTCCGCGAGCACGGCGCCAAGCGGGTGATGTTGAAGAACGTGCAGGAGGCGAAGTTCCGGAGCATCCTGACGCCGATTGCCGGGCGCGTGCTGGCCAAGGCCGCGCAAACCGACCTGAGCTTCGACTCGTTCTTTCTGCACATCCTCGCCCACGAGCTGAGTCACGGCCTCGGACCGCACCAGATCCGCGTGGCCGGCCGTGAGACCTCGCCCCGGCAGGAGTTGAAGGAGCTGTACAGCGCCATCGAGGAAGCCAAGGCCGATGTGACGGGACTCTTCGTCGTGCAGTACCTCTTCGACCACCGGCAGATGCCGGGCGGCGAGGCTGCCGAGCGGCGTCTCTACACGACGTTTCTCGCGTCCTCGTTCCGGACCATGCGCTTTGGCCTGAAGGAAGCCCACGGCAAGGGCATGGCGGTGCAGTTCAATTACCTGTCGGACAAGGGCGCTTTCATTGCCCGGCCCGACGGGACGTTTGCGGTGGATCTCGGCAAGGTGAAGTCCGCCGTGCGGGACCTGGCGGGGGAGCTGCTGACCATCGAGGCCCTGGGCGACTATGGGCGCGCGAAGAAGATGCTCGACGAGCTAGGCGTGGCGCGGCCGGCCTTGCAGGCGGCGCTGGGCAAGCTCGAAGACCTTCCGACCGACATCGCCCCGCGGTTCACGACCGCGGAGTCGATCGCGCCCGCGGGACGGTGAGCCGCCCCACGCCTCGGGGGTTCACTCTGTAGTCTTAGTACTAAAGTCCAATTCCCTTTCCCCATCAGCACGAGGTAACATGGCTTCATTATGCGCTCATGTTCGCGTGGTGTCCTCCGTCTGTCTGCTCTCGCCGTCGCCGGTTTGTTTGCGTCGCTCGCTTTCGCCCAGAACCCGGCGGCCACGATCGGCGTGGACGCCAATGCCAACCGGCGGGCGATCAACCCGCTGATTTATGGCGTGGCCTTTGCCAGCACTACGCAGCTCAATGACCTGAACGTGCCGGCCAACCGCTGGGGCGGCAACAGCACCAGCCGGTACAACTGGCAGGTGAACGGCGACAACCGGGCGAACGACTGGTATTACGAGAGCATCGGGTATTCGAGCGCGACAGCGGGGGCCGAAGCCGACAACTTCATCCAGAGCACGAAGAACGCGGGCGCGCAGCCCATGATGACCATCCCGCTAGTGGGCTGGGTCGCGAAACTAGGATCCAACCGCAGCAAGCTGGCGAGCTTTTCCATCGCCAAGTATGGGGCGCAGACGGGCAACGACTGGCAATGGTTTCCCGACGCGGGCAACGGCGTTCTGACCAGCGGCGCCTACGTGACGGGCAACGATTTCAACGACGCCAACGTGCCGGCCGACTCCCAGTTCCAGCTCGGGTGGATGCAGCACCTGACCTCCACCTGGGGCACGGCCAGCGGCAACGGGCTGCGCTACTACATCCTCGACAACGAGCACAGCATCTGGCACTCGACGCACCGCGACATCCACCCGACCGGCGCCACCATGGACGAGGTGAAGAACAAGATGGTCGACTACGGGGGGCGCGTCAAGGACAACGACCCCGCGGCGCTGGTCGTGGGACCCGAGGAGTGGGGCTGGAGCGGTTACACTCTCAGCGGCTACGACCAGCAGTGGGGCAGCCTGCACGGCTGGTCGAACCTCCCCGACCGCGCCAACCACGCCAACTGGGACTACCTGCCCTGGCTGCTCGATCAGCTTCGCCAGAACCAGGCGTCCACCGGACGGCGGCTGCTCGACGTGTTCACGGTCCACTACTATCCGCAGGGCGGCGAGTTCGGCAACGATACCAGCTCGGCGATGCAGTTGCGGCGGAACCGCTCGACCCGCTCGCTGTGGGATCCGAACTACATCGACGAGACCTGGATCAACGACAAGGTGCAACTGGTCCCGCGGCTGCGCGGCTGGGTGAACACCTACTATCCCGGAACCCAGATCGGCGTCACCGAGTACAACTGGGGAGCGGAGGGCCACATCAACGGGGCGACCACGCAAGCCGACATCTTCGGCATCTTCGGCCGCGAGGGGCTCGACATCGCCGCGCGCTGGACGACGCCCGACGCCACCACGCCGACTTACAAAGCCATGAAGATGTACCGGAATTACGACGGCGCGAAGTCGGGCTTTGGCGACACGAGCGTCTCGGCCACGGGTCCTAACCCGGACAACGTGGCAGCCTTTGCCGCGCAGCGCGCCTCCGATGGCGCGCTGACCGTGATGGTCATCAACAAATATCTCAGCGGCAACACGCCGGCCACCATCAACCTGGCGAACTTCGCCGCCCAGAGCCCGGCGCACGTGTGGCAATTGACCTCCGCCAACACGATCAACCCTCTGGCCGATACGGCCGTCATCAGCAACAGCCTGAGCGCGACGCTGCCGCCGCAGAGCATCACTCTGTTTGTGATCCCCGCGGGCACGGGCAACTTGCCGCCGACCGCGGTCGCATCGGCTGCGCCCACCTCGGGCGTGGCGCCGCTTCCCGTGAATTTCAACGGCGCTGGCTCCTCGGATCCCGACGGCTCGATCGTTTCGTATGCGTGGACCTTCGGTGACGGCGGCATCGGCTCGGGCGTTGCCCCCAGCCACACCTACGCCAGCCCGGGCAGCTACACCGCCACCCTCACCGTCACCGACAACAACGGGGCCACCGGCGCGAACAGCGTCGGCATCACGGTGACCAGCGACGTTCCCAACGCCCCGAGCGGACTCTCCGCCAGCGTCTCCGGACGCACCGTCACACTGCGCTGGACCGACAACTCGAACAACGAGGGCGGCTTCTACATCGAGCGGGCGGTGAGCCCCAAGCATGGCAGCCCCACCTGGGGCCGGATCGGCCAAGCGGGCATGAACGCCACCACTTACGTGGACACCGTGAGCGCCGCGAATACGTACTTGTATCGCGTGCAGGCGTTCAATGGGACGAAAGTTTCTGCTTACTCGAACCAGGTGAGTGTGCGGGTCAGGTAAGCCGAGGACATACCACTTCACTCAAGAGTGATACGTCCTGGGGCGTATCAATTTATTACTCCAGACAAATAGGCAAGGTCTCCTAGAACAGGCAGAATGTCTGTGTGGTAAGAGGCACTTAGTACTTTCGGGGCAAAAAGGCACTTACCAGAGTTGGATTGCCGGGCCAATCCTCACGCCATATACTGGACCGGCGATCGCGGAGCGATCGAGTTCTGGGGTTAATTTTGCCATGAAAGCCCGGAGTCGCCGAGTTCCTGCCGTCCTGTTCTGCATTCTCTTTCTGTTTGCCGCTTCTTCCGCCATGGCCCAAAGGGGCCACGGGCGCCCAGAGGTGATCCCGGCGACTCACCACGATCTCTCACGGCCCCTGCGCGAGGTCCGGCAGCCCGCCCGCGCCACCCCCGGCGAGAAGCACGAGAAGCCGCTGCGTAAGTTGCCGCCCCGTGGCCCGGCGAAGCAGCCCGACCCCGTGATTCAATCCACGGCCAGCCCGCTCATCGGAACCACCAGCGCCAGTAATTTTCTCGGCCTCGGCGCCGACTTCGTCGGTCCAGACGGCGCCTTCTCGGTAGACGCCGCGCCCTCCGATTCCAACGGCGCCGCCGGCGCTACGCAATACGTCCAGTGGGTCAACACCTCGTTCGCTGTTTTCGACAAGCAGACCGGCGCGCCCATCTACGGTCCCGTCACAGGCGACACTCTCTGGGCGGGCTTCGGCGGGCCTTGCGAAGCGAACAATGACGGCGATCCCATCGTGAAATACGACCGCGCAGCCGGCCGCTGGATCTTCTCACAGCTCGCGGCCACCGGCGGTCCTCCGTTCTATCAGTGTGTGGCGGTCTCGACCGGCGCTGACGCCACCGGAACCTATCAGCGCTACTCCTACCAGTTCTCCGATCTCAACGAC
Source organism: Terriglobia bacterium (assembly GCA_041482115.1). GTDB lineage: Bacteria > Acidobacteriota > Terriglobia > Bryobacterales > JACQDG01 > JBGPDC01. The sequence goes on from JBGPDC010000081.1 coordinate 18,676, forward strand.
TATCCCAAGTTTGCCGTCTGGCCGGACGCCTACTACTTCACCTTCAACATCTTCCAGGGGACCACGTTCCAGGGCGCCAAAGCCTGCGCCATGGACCGCAGCGAGATGCTGGCCGGTGGTCCGGCGACGGCGCAGTGCTTCCAGCTCGCCCCCAACTTTGGCGGCATCCTGCCCTCTGATCTCGATGGTTTCACGGCGCCGCCCGCCGGCTCGCCGAATTTCCTGGTGGGCTACACCCCGGAGACCACGTTGAACCTTTTCCAGTTTCACGTCGACTTCGCGAACCCGGCCAACTCCACCCTCACGGGACCGGCCGCGCTCACGGTCGCGAACTTCACGGAGGCCTGCAACGGCGGTGGAGCCTGCATTCCCCAACTAGGCACCAGCCAGCAGTTGGACTCGGTAGGCGATCGCCCGATGTACCGGCTCGCCTACCGGAACTTCGGCGACCACGAAGCCATGGTGTTGAACCATAGCGTGACGGCCGGGCCGGTGGTGGGCGTGCGGTGGTACGAGATTCGCAGTCCCGGGACAACTCCCGTAGTGTATCAGCAGGGTACCTACGCCCCCGACTCGGCCTACCGCTGGATGGGTAGCATGGCGATGGACAAGATCGGCAACATCGCGCTCGGCTACAGCGTCTCCTCGAGCGCGATGCACCCTGCGATCCGCTACACCGGCCGCGAGCCGTCGGATCCTTTAGGAACCCTGCAGGCGGAAAACAGCATCATAGAGGGTAGCGGATCCCAACTGCCGCAGTTTGTTTTCTCGTTCAGCCGCTGGGGGGACTACAGCTCGCTCGCGGTCGATCCCGACGACGACTGCACCTTCTGGTATACGAACCAGTACCTGAACACGGACGGCAACTTCAACTGGAGCACCCGGATCGCCTCTTTTTCGTTCCCGTCGTGTCTGGCTACTCCGCCGCCGCAGGACTTCTTCCTGACCGCCACTCCCGGCACCCAGAACGTGGCGCAAGGGAGCAGCACCAATTTCAGCGTCACGGTGACGCCTATCGGCGGTTTCGGTGGCAGCGTGAGCTTTAGCGCCAGTGGCCTGCCGGCCGGCGCCACAGCGAGTTTCAATCCGGCGACCCTGAGCGGCTCGGGATCGACGACCCTGACTATCACTACCGCCTCCACCACTCCGGGGGGCAGCTTCCCGGTGACGATTACGTCGGCCAGCGGTGTGTTGAGCCACTCCGCCATCGTCACGCTCGTCGTCTACGCTCCAGCCGCCGTTACCTTCGTGAAGCTGGACGCCTCGACGCAAGGCACTTGGAAGGGGTCGTACGGCGCCGACGGCTACGCCATCGCCAACGACTCCACCAACTACCCCGCCTACGCCCAAGTCAGCTTCACCGGGGCCAACTTGTTCACTTGGGCGGGGTCCACCACCGATGTCCGCGCGCTGCAAAAGGGCGCGTCCGCCAACCGCATCGCCTCCGCCTGGTATTCCACGACCAGCTTCCTGACCGACCTCAACCTCACCGACGGCAATCAGCACCAGGTCGCCATCTACTGCCTCGATTGGGATAGCAACCAGCGCTCACAAACCGTGGAGGTATTGGACGCCGTCAGCGGTGCTGTCCTGGATACGCGGAGCCTTTCCAGTTTCAACGCCGGACGCTACCTGGCCTGGAATATCACCGGTCACGTCAAGATCCGCGTCACCCGCCTGGCGGGTTTCAACGCCGTCATCAACGGTCTGTTCCTGGATCCACCGGCCACGACTGACTTCTTGATCGCCGCCAGCCCTTCATCGCAATCCGTGGGTCGCGGCTCGAGCGCCACGACCACGGTGAGCATCACCCCGCTGCTGGGCTTCAATGGAACGGTTGGTTTCGCGGCCGCCGGACTGCCAGCGGGAGCTGTGGCGAGCTTCAACCCGGCGACCGTCGCCGGCTCCGGCTCGACCACGCTTACGATCACCACGGCCGCCAATACGCCGTTTGGCAGTTACCCGATCACCATCACCGGCACGAGCGGCGCCCTCAGCCATTTCGTTAACTTCAACCTGACCGTCTTCTCTTCGGCGACCGCCGTCTTCGCCCGGTTCGACTCCAGCACCCAGGGAACCTGGAAAGGCGTCTACGGCTCTAACGGCTACGCCATCGTCAACGACTCGACCAGCTATCCGGCCTATGCGCAGGTGAGCGTCACCGGGGCGAGCCCCTACACCTGGGCCAGCTCCACCACCGACCTCCGCGCGCTGCAGAGGGCGGCCTCGAGCAATCGCATCGCCTCGGCCTGGTACTCCTCCACGAACTTCATCGTCGATATCAATCTCAACGACGGCAACACGCACCAGATTGCAGCCTATGGCCTGGATTGGGACCGGACCGGCCGCGCCCAGACCGTGGAGGTGCTGGATGCGACGAGTGGCAACGTGCTCGACACCCGCAGTGTCTCGGCCTTTGGCGGCGGCCAGTACTTGATCTGGAACGTCGCCGGCCACGTCAAGATCCGCGCCACCCGCACCGGCGGCCCCAATGCGGTGATCAATGGATTGTTCTTCGACCCCGCCGGCGCGCTGGTGCCGGATTTTTCGCTCACTGCGACGCCCTCTTCGCAAACCGTCGCGCCGGGAGCGAACGCCCCTTACTCCGTCACCGTGTCCTCCACCGGCGGGTTCGGCGGCAGCGTGAACTTCGGCGTCACGGGCTTGCCGTCCGGAGCGTCCGCCAGTTTCAATCCGCCTGCCGTCACGGGCTCCGGTTCCTCGACCTTGACCGTGACGGCGGGCGCCGGCACTCCCGTTGGCAACTATCCTCTGACCCTTAGCGCCACCAGCGGCGCGCTGAGCCACTCGGCTTCCGTGACGTTCGCTGTTTTCGTTCCGGCCACCGCCGTCTTTCTCAAGACCGACTCCACCGCCCAGGGCAACTGGAAGACGGTCTATGGTGCTAACGGTTGGGCCATTCCCAACGACTCGACCAGCTATCCGGCCTATGCGCAGGTGAGCCTCACCGGCGCGAGCCTCTATACCTGGGCCAGTTCCACTACCGACGTCCGCGCGTTGCAGAAGGCGGCCTCGAGCGATCGCATCGCCTCCGCCTGGTACTCGTCCTCGAACTTCATCGTCGATATCAATCTCAGCGATGGGAACACGCACCAGATCGGGGCCTATTACGTGGATTGGGAGAGGGCCGGCCGCGTCCAGACCGTGGACGTACTGGATGCCGTCACCGGCACGGTGCTCGACACGCGTAGCGTCTCCGGTTTCTCCGGGCAGTATTTGCTGTGGAACCTAAGCGGCCACGTGAAGATCCGAGCGACGCGTGTCGCCGGCCCCAACGCCTTGATCAACGGCCTGTTCTTTGATGTGGCGGGAGCGGCGGTTCCGGACTTTTCTCTCACCGTCACGCCGTCATCGCAGGTCGTGGCCCGGGCAGCCAGCACCAGCTATACCGTGACGATTTCTCCGGCCGGCGGCTTTAGCGGCTCCGTCGCGCTCAGCGCCAGTGGCCTACCGTCGGGAGCCGTGGCGAGCTTCAATCCGGCTTCGGTCAACGGCTCCGGATCTTCCACCATGACCGTCACGACCGCCTCTGCCACGCCCAGTGGGACGTATAACCCGACCATCAGCGGCTCCAGCGGGAGCCTCCATCATTCGGCGAGTGTGGCGCTGGTAGTCAGCGCGCCGGCGCCGGCGGCCGCCAGCTTCGTGAAGACCGACGCGGTCACGCAAGGTACCTGGAAAGGCGCATACGGCGCGGCGGGCTTCGCCATTCCCGCTGATTTCAGCAGCTACCCGCCTTACGCCCAGGTCAATGTCTCGAATCAGGGCACGTTTACCTGGCAGTCCTCTACGAACGATGTACGGGCCTTGCAAAAGGCCTTCGCCAGCGACCGCCTCGCGTCCACGTGGTATTCCTCGACGAGTTTTAACGTCGACCTCAACCTGGTGGATGCCATGCCCCACAGCGTTGAGATCTACTGCCTCGATTGGGAGAACGCCGGCCGCGTCCAAACCATCGAGGTCCGCGACGCCGCAACCAGCGCCGTCCTCGACACGCGGACGCTCTCCGGCTTCTCCGGCGGCCAATGGGTCGTCTGGAACCTCACCGGCCACGTACAGATCCGTGTGACGCGCACCGCTGGTCCCAACGCGGTGATCAACGGCCTCTTCTTCGACACGGGCCCCTAGGCGAACCCCGGCGGCGAGATCTTACGCCGTCCGCATGGCCTCTTCCTTCGTCGTCGAAATGGCCGCCTGGGCCGCCGCCAGGCGCGCGATCGGCACGCGGTAGGGGGAGCAGCTCACGTAGTTCATCCCGACGCGAACGCAGAAGCCGACCGAGCTCGGCTCGCCGCCATGCTCGCCGCAGATGCCGACCTCCAAGTCCGGACGCGTCTTGCGCCCGCTCTCGACGGCCATCTGGATCAGCCCGCCGACCCCCTCCTGGTCGAGCACCGC
>JBGPDC010000082.1:0-22856 GCA_041482115.1 Terriglobia bacterium
ATGCCCATGTTATACTGCCGCGAAACTGGATAGGGGTGTAGGATCTCGTCATATGCCAGAAACCGAAGAATCGTCGGACCAAACCTGGTTGCTAGTGGGTTGCGCCGGACTGCTGGGCCTGGCGCTGGTCTCGGCTGCGGTCAAATGGCCGTTCCTGGTCATGACCACCAGTCTGGTCACCGACCTGCCGTATAAGGGCAACCAGGAAAATGCGCTGCCGTTGCACCCCGTCGCCGAGCTGCTCAAGTTGGTGCTCGCTACCCTGATTGGAATTATGGTGACCGCCGTTCACAAGCGCTACCATCGCGACAAGCCGTTGACCCGGTCGCTCCAGCAAGCGCAAATCCTATTGTGTGTGGCGGGCGCCATGGTGATGGTAATCATCGGAAATTCCTTGGCGCGCGCCTTCGGGGTGGCGGGCGCGGCCGGCATCGTCCGGTTCCGGACCCCGGTGGAGGACCCCAAGGACAGCACGATTCTGTTCCTCCTGATCGGTCTGGGCATGGCCTGCGGCGTGGGACTGATCGAGGTAGCCGCGCTCGGCAGCGTCTTCCTTTGCCTGCTGCTGACGGTGCTGGACCGGTTGGGGGAGGCCAGGCCGCGGGTGATGATCCTGTCACTGGTAGCGACCGGCCGCGAGTTCCCCAGCGAGCACGTGAACGGCGTGCTCGCCCGCTCGGTGGACTTCTTCGAACCCCGGGAAGTCTTGCACGGCAACGAGGCGGTGATGCGCTACCAGGTCATCTTAGACCCCCATACTTCGATCTCCTCGCTCAGCCAGGCACTCATGGCCAGCGGAACGGCAGGCCTGAAATCCGTTTCCTGGGGAGACCCTCCGAAAAAGGGCGGTTGAAGAGATGACCTCGCGCACTGAGGCTGCCGGGCAGGCCCGGCAACAACCGCGGCCCGAGCGGATTACCCTGCATCCGGAAGAGCGCCGCGATACGGTAATTCAGGTGATTCGGTCCGCTCGCGAGCGGCTGATCCTTTCGCTGTTCCGCTGCAGCGATTATCTGATCCTCGACGAGCTGGCGGAGGCCGTGCTGCGCAAGGTCCGGGTGGAAGCCATTCTTACTTCGCGCGCCAAAGGGGCGGAAGCCAAGGACCTGAAGGAACTCGGAAGCGTTCTCGAAGGCATGGGTGTGGAGGTCTACCGTTATCGGGACCCGGTCGTGAAATATCACGCTAAATACATGGTGGCTGACCACGGGCCAGCGATGGTGGGCACCCTGAACTTCACCAGCAAGTGCTTCACTAACACCTGTGATTTTCAACTGGTCACCCACGATCCGGAAGTAGTGTCGGGCCTGCAACGGCTGTTCGAATCCGACTGTGTCTCTCCCGAAGCCCCGCTGCCCGAGAACCTGAGCGCCCGCCTGGTGATCGGGCCGGACCGCGCCCGCGCCCAGCTTACCGGCCTGCTGCAGCAGGCCCGGCGCACCATTCGCATCATCGATAACAAGATAGCTGACCCGTCGATCATCTCCGAGCTGACGGACAAAAAGGCCGCGGGGGTGGCGGTGGAGATTCTGGGCGCCGACCGGCTTGGGGGCCTGCGTCCGCACGGCAAAATGATCCTGGTAGACGAAAGCGTGGCAGCCATCGGCAGCATGGCGCTCGCTCCGCTCAACATGGATTTCCGGCGCGAAGTGGCAATAGTGATCCACGATCCGGATTGCGTCGCTAAGCTGAACGGGCATTTCCAGGCCCTGGCGGCCAAGGAGCCGATTGTAAACGCCAGCGGCGCCGGCGACGACGATTCGGCGGACGATTAGCGGTCCGGACCAGCCCCGGGGGGGCTGCCGGTCTACTCGAAGTGTTATCCTGACGACTGCTAGCTCTCGCTGCTCGCAGGCCATGCTGCCTTCTCGGAAAACCCTGACCGCCCCGGGCACCTGGATCGTGGCAGGGCTGTTAGGCGCCGGGCTGTGGCAGTTCTTCCAGGGTCCGTTGAACTTCCGGGCAGCGGCCCAGACGCCGGCCCTTCCGGCGCGTTACCCTTACTTGCAGAACATGCGTCCCGATGGGGTAACCATCGTCTGGACCACCCCGGACACCGCCGTCGGCACGGTCCGGTATTCCGCTAACCAAAATCTTTCCAGCACGGTGACGGCTACCGTTGAGGAAATCCCCTCCTCGGTCACCGGTCTGGGCATTTCATACTATCGATACCAGGCGGAGTTGACCGGGCTTAGCCCTGGCACCCAGTACTTCTACCAAGTCCTGATGGATGGACAAAATCTGACGCCGGCCAATGATCTTCGCTTCCGCACGGCGGGGGCGGGCCCGTTTATGTTCCTGGCCTTTGGCGATAGCGGCACCGGCAGTCCGGAGCAGGCGCAGTTAGCGCAGCTCATGTTTCAGGAAAACCCGGCGCTGGTGCTTCACGTCGGCGATATCGCTTATCCGGACGGCACCTTCGGGCAGTTCCTGAGCAATTACCTGAGTGTTTACTCCCCGCTCATGAGGCGGGCGCCGTTCTTCCCGGTTCCGGGCAACCACGATTACTTCACCAAATTTGCCGCGCCCTACCTGTCGCTGCACGCGCCGCCCACCCAGGAGGTTCCCGCCGCCGACCGCGGCCGCTATTACTCCTTCGACTGGGACAACGTTCATTTCGTGGCGCTGGATACCAACACGCCCTTCCTCAACGCCACGAGAGGGAACGGCGGGATGCTGGATTGGCTGGACAATGATCTGAAAAAGACCCGGCGGCTGTGGCGCGTGGTGTATTTTCACCATCCGGTCAACCCGACGTCCGGGGAACACGAGGATGACGAGACCTCGGCGCTGGTGCGCCAGTACATTGAGCCCATTCTGGACCGGAACGGCGTGCAACTGGTGCTCAGCGGCCACGACCACAATTATCAGCGCGACGAGCCCCGCCGCGGCGGCCTTTTCGTGGAACCCGGCGCCGGCACGGTAAACATCATTACCGGTGGTGGAGGGGCGCCTCTGTATACAGTTACTCCCCATATCGGAGTAGCCGATGCCGAAACGGCCTTCCACTACCTCCGTGGGGAGGTGCAAGGTCCCAGCCTGACCTTGCGTGCGTTCCGCATCGACGGAGTGAACATTGACGGCATCACCCTTTCCGCGTTGCCGGTGGTCTCCCGCGAGTCCGTCGTCAACGCCGCTTCGTTCACGACGGCGCTGGCGCCGGGGGCTTTGGTGAGCATTTTTGGCCGCGAGTTGGCAACCGGGCAGGCCCAGGCCTCCACCCTTCCGCTGCCCATGGAATTATCCGGCACCAGCCTCACGATCAACGGCCGGTCTCTGCACGTGCTCTACGTCTCGCACACTCAGATCAATGCCCAGCTGCCTTTTGATGTGCAAGGAGCCGCCACCCTGCGCATCACCACTCCCGGCGGTTCAACGGACGTCCCCGTAGTGATCTCGGAGCCAGCCCCGGCCATTTTTTCCACCACCCCGGACCTCGGCCGCAGCCCCGCCGTTACCCACGCCAACGGCGCCCTGATTTCCCCGTCCGCTCCCGCCCAGCCCGGGGAAACGGTCTCGATTTACTTGACAGGATTAGGACGGCCCAATGGGGAGATCACAGCCGGCCAGGCGGCTCCTTTCGTGCCCCTGCTGACTGCCCGGGGGCCCGTGGAGGCCCAAGTGGGCGGGGTCTCCGCGCCGGCGGCGTTTGCAGGATTAGCCCCGGGCTTTGCCGGCTTGTACCAGGTAAACGTCCAGGTTCCCCGTCAGTTGCCCACCGGAACGTATGGGCTGCGCATCGTGGATCAGGGAGTGAGCAGCAACTTGGTGGACCTCGCGGTGAAGCAGTAGCGGCTCCGGACCTAGCGGGCCGGCCTGTAGTCCGCGAGCTGGCACCCGCCCCGGTGCTCCAGGGCCTCGAGTTGCGCGATGAACTTCTGGCGCAGCTCCAAGGGATTCCAGACGGGCGAGGTGGAGGGCGAGGCGGAAAGGAGGGTCTTACAGCAAAACTCCAGGAAGCCTTCGGACTTCTTGAATTTCCAGTTCGAATTCTCTTTCTTCTCCTTCAGACGATACGTGGCGGCCGCCGCGGGGGCAAACTCCAACAAGTCCGATAGCCACGGCCGAGGCAGCCCGGCAGCCACCCCGAAAGCGATGGCGCTCTCGACATAGGGCGCGGCGACCACGACCATGCCCTCTTCGAGGGCGGGGCGGATCTCCCAGCGCAAGCGAAAGGCGAGATCGGCGGCGTAGAGAAGAATCAGGGTTCGCGGCGAGGGTGGCGGGATCCCCTTGTCTCCCTTCCGCAGTTCATAAAAGATCGCGGACGCGTCCCACAGGCTGCATCCCCCGGCCTCCTTTCCCTGGCGCACTTGACCGAGGAGCCGCTTGGCCACCGGCGCCAGGTCCAGCCCGCGGCTTCCCTCCAGTGCGATCAGCCGGCCTTTGTGGGGGGATGGTTCAGAGGCCAAGTTGGACCTCGGGAGCTTGTATTTGCCGGCCCAGCCATTCCAGCATCGCGTCCAGGTTCCAATCCGCCCAGGGGCGCCGGCGGCTCTCCCGGAATAGCTGGCGGATAGCCCGGTGCTGCTCGTAGATGGACTGTTCGGCGTCGAGCGTGACCATCTGGAAAATCTGGGCGAGCGCCTTATATTCCTGATTCACGCGCAGGAGGTACTGCTTGTAGCTTTCGTAGGGGTCCTCGAGGTTAGTCACGTCCTGTCCGGTTTGGTAGAACTTCGGCGGTTTGCCACTCGAAAGGCGCCGGTAGGAGGTTTCCGCTGAAACGGCGAAGTAGAGCGAGATATCCGGCCAGAAGAGCGGGTCGTAAGCGTTCAGAACCCAGTTCAGTTCCACCCCGCGGGCACTATCGGCTGCCAGTCCAGTGAATAAGTAGCCGTCGGCGATGACCATCTTACCTGACCAAAGCGCCGGCAGAATCACTACCTCCAGTTGGTGGCGGAAGTCGGCCGCATGCAGCAGGCAGTATTCCGCCGGGCTGAGAGCGTGCGCTCCTTTGCGCGCCCGGAGGAGCGGCTTGATGAGAGCCGAGGATGCCCACTTGGTGCTGACGACCTGGTGGCCGGCCGTTTGCAGCCACTTCTTGAACAGTTTGCGCTGCGTGGTCTTTCCCGAGCCGTCGGGACCTGCAAAGGAGATCAGGAAGCCTCGTTTGGCTTCCTGTTGGTGGAGCAAATCCCGCAGACGCGCGTCTTCCGTTTGTTTCATGCCCCACCTATTCTAATGCGTGGTAAGATTTTGTGGCCCAAAAAAGCTTGCAGCCGTAGAATCATCCCCTGTGGGGCTTGGAGCGGCTTTCGCAAACCCAGCGTTTTCGGAACGACCGGTGGGGGCCGGTAACGCGCGACCATCCCAGGCCCGGGAACCACCGCTACCTCCACGGAGGCAGCCGGCCGAGATCCCCCGTCTTTCGTGTGAGTACCGGGGCTGAATTCTGCTTGCAAGTTGACGTTACCAAGAGTAGGCTGACCTTCGTGGCCCTGCGATTTCTGATGCTAATGGCGTGGCTGGCGGTGGCGGCGCCCTTGTCCGCCGGCCAGCTCAGCGGTACGGTATCGGCGGCCGATCAGGCCGTCCCCGGCGCGACGGTGGTGGCCACGCGTGGCGACGACAAGGTTTCAACCACCACCGACGAATCCGGCCAATACTCACTAGAAGACCTAGCGACTGGAGTTTGGCTCGTGGAAGTGCAGATGTTCGGCTTCGCCAGCCAAAGCCGGTCCTTGCTGCTCGAGAGCGGACCGGCCAATGCCGATTGGATTCTGGGGCTCAGGTCCATCGTGGAGGCTGCGGGGAAAGAGGCGGAAGTTGCTGAGGACGCCAAGAACGCCGTACAGAATCTGGCCGTGAGCCCGAGCGTGGAGAACCAGGTTTTGGCCACGCTGGCCGACCCTTCGGACGCTGAGACTCCGGAAGCCTCGACCGCCAGTGAGGCGCTAGTGGTGGTGGGCAGCGTGAGCCGCGGCCTTATCGCGCCCTTGCAAGAGGACATCTTTTCCCGACGGCGCGCCGATCTGACGCAGCAGCCTGAGACGAGCCCATCTGGCCAGGAGGGCGGCGGACCGGTCGATTCGGACGGCGCGGCCTCCGGAACGGCCGGCTTTGGCGCACCGCCTTCCGGCGGACTCAAAAGCCGCGGGCGCGCCTCCGGTTTCGGCCGTGGCGGTGCGGTCGAGGGAGGCCGTCCGAAGAAGAGGAAGAAGAAATCAAAAAAGCGCTCGGCGGACACCGACATAGTCGACTTCGGAAATCGTAGCAATACCGGCAGCGATGCGATTCGCGGCGCAGTCTTCTACTCGCTGCGCAACTCGGCCCTCGACGCGCGGCCGTTCTCGCTAACCGGTCAGACGGTCCCCCAGCCCGCGTATGCCCAGAGCCGTTTCGGGTTCTCGGCAGGCGGCATGCTGCGCATTCCCAAGATCGTGTCCAGCGAAGAAACCTTCTTCTTTGCCAGCTATTCCGGCCTGCGCAGCCGCAATCCCTATCAGGGAACATCCACCCTGCCCACGATGGCCGAGCGCAACGGTGATTTTTCGCAATCCGGAAGCAGGATTTTCGATCCCATTACCGGTCTGGCATACCAGAACAACCGCCTCCCGGCCAATCGCCGTGACCCAGCCGCGGACGGCCTTCTCAAATTCATTCCGCTGGCGAATCAACCGGGCCGCGTTCAGAACTACCAATATCTGGCGTCCGACCCGCAAAATGCCGACAATTTGTCGGTACGGCTGAACCATAACTTTACGCGGCGAGACGCCGCCGCCCTCGCCTTCCATCTGCAGAGCCGCAACGGCGGGTTCTCGCAGCTCTACGGTATTCGAGATGCGACGGACGGGCTCGGCTACAACTCGACGCTCTCCTGGACTCACACGATGGGGTCGAAAGTTCTCAGCCGCCTGGCCTGGAACTTCAGCCGCAACCGCAATAATACGCTGCCGTTTTTCGCGTTCCAGCAGGATACGGCAACTTTGCTGGGCATTCAGGGCGCCTCGCACGACCCCCTCAACTTCGGACCGCCGAACCTCTCGTTCACCAACTTCGGAGGCCTCACCGACGCCAGCGCCGTGCTGCGGCGCGACCAGACGGCCGGCGTCAGCGAGGCCGTGAGCTGGGTGCGCGGCGCTCACAACCTTACCACCGGGGGTGAGTACCGCCGCCTGCAGTTCAATGCGCGCACCGATCAGAATGCCCGCGGCACCTTCGCGTTTAGCGGCATCGTGAGCAGCGATTACGACCTTGATAATCACCCGCTGCCAGGCACGGGATATGACCTTGCGGATTTCCTGATCGGCCAGGCCCAAAAGAGCTCGGTACGTTTCGGCAGTGGCAACACGTATTTCCGAGGGTCCGCCTACAGCGCTTACGCCGTCGATGACTGGCGCCTGCGGCCGCATTTGACGCTCAACCTCGGCCTGCGCTACGAGTTCTTCACCCCGTTAACAGAAAAGTATGACCGGATCGCCAACCTCGATATCGCACCGGCCTTTACCGGAGTAGCGGTAGTCACGCCGGGGGACACGGGGCCCTTCAGCGGTGTCTTCCCGCGCTCGCTGATCGACGCCGACAAGAACAATTGGTCGCCGCGCGTGGGACTGGCCTGGCGACCCTTCGGCAAGCGCCACTTCCACGTGCGCGCGGGCTATGGGGTTTTCTACGACGGCTCCACCTACAGCCTCTTCCCCAACCGCCTGGCGTCGCAGCCGCCTTTCGGCCAGACCGCCTCGCTTACGACCAGCCTTAGCAGGCCGCTATTCCTCGAAGATGGCTTGACCGCTACGTCCAAGAAGAAGGTGACCAACAGCTATGCTGTAGATCGGGGCTATCGCGTGGGCTATGCTCAGACCTGGAATCTCTCGGTCCAGCACGATCTGCCCTACTCTCTTGTAGTCGAAGTGGGCTACTTGGGGACCAAGGGGACCCGGCTCGATATCCAGCGCCTGCCCAATCGCGCCCCGCCGGGGTCTCCCCTGACGGCCGAGGACCGCCGCCTGATAGGCAACGCCGTTGGCTTCACCTTCGATAGCTCGGCGGGCAACTCCATCTATCACGCGGGTCAGGTGCGGGTGACGCGCCGGCTGCACCGCGGCGTCTCAGTCAATGCCCTGTACACTCTCTCGAAGTCGATTGATGACGCTTCCACTTTCGGCGGTGGCGCGGTTACGGTGGCGCAGGACGACACCAATCTGCGGGCCGAGCGCGGCCTTTCGAGCTTCGATCAACGCCATGTGCTTACGCTCTCGTACGTGATTACGTCACCAGTCGGCCCCAATGCCCAATGGCTGAGAGGAGGCGGGCGGACGGCGCGAATTCTGGAAGGCTGGACGTTGAGCGGAAGCGCAACGGGCTCTTCCGGAACCCCGTTTACCGCCCGGCTGCTGGGGAACCAGTCCGATTCTCGCGGTACCGGATCGGTGGGCAATGGCCGGGCGGATTCGAGCGGAGCCCCGATCGAGGGCGGCGGAGGATTTTTTAACTTAGCTGCCTTCGCCATCCCGCCGCTGGGCCGCTATGGAAACGCGGCACGCAATACCATCCCGGGCCCGAAGCAGTTGGCGTTCAACATTTCGCTCAGCCGCTCCTTCCACGTCAAGGAACAGCGCCGTCTGGATTTCCGGATAGACAGCCAGAACTTTACGAACTACGTCGGCTACAGCAGCCTGGCGACGGTGATCAACGCCACGAATTACGGACTGGCCACCTCCACGCGACCCATGCGCACCGTCACTGCCACGCTGCGCTTCCGTTTCTGAGTCTATGCGACGAATCAAAACGCTGGCCGCCATGTTTTTGATCGGTCTCGCCGTCCCGGCGCAGCAGCCCGAGAAACTGACGACGTTCGAGGCCACCTCCGATCTGATCGTGGTGGATGTCGCGGTGCGCGACAAGAACGGCAGGCCCCTCGAGGGTTTGAAGAAAGAAGACTTCACGGTGCTCGAAGACGGCAAAGCGCAGCCAATCACCGTCTTCGAGTTCCAGCGCCTGACCCTCGAACCACTTCCAGCGTCACAACTGCCCGCGGCGGCGGCTCCCCAGCCGCAGGTCTCCCCACGCGCCGACGCCGAGGTGGCGCCGGCGTCGCGCTATAGCGACCGCCGCCTGCTGGTCCTGTTCTTCGATTTGTCCGCCATGCTGCCCGCCGAACAGGCGCGGGCGCAGGAAGCCGCCCTGGGTTTCTTGCGGGAAAAGATGACCTCCGCGGACCTGGTTTCTATCATGACTTTCTCGAACCGCCTGCGGGTGGTGCAGGATTTTACCGACGATCGTGACCGGCTGGCCGCGGTGATTCGCGGCTTCCGCGGTGGCGCTCTTTCCGAGCTGGCCGCCGATAGCGATCCCGAGGAAAACACCGGCGCGGCCTTCGTGGCCGATCAAACCGAATTCAATATCTTCAATACCGATCGCAAATTGAGCGCCCTCCAAACGGCCGTCACGAAGCTGGGGTCGCTGCCAGAAAAGAAGGCGTTGGTTTATTTCTCAAGCGGGACAGGGAAGACCGGCACGGAGAACCATTCGCAGTTGCGCGCCACTGTCAATGCCGCGGTTCGCGCCAACGTGGCCTTCTATCCGGTGGATGCGCGCGGCTTAATGGCTCTGCCGCCGGGAGGCGACGCTTCCCGCGCGGCGCCCAAGGGCACCGATATCTTCACCGGCGCAACTCAGAAGCGTCAAAAGGAAAAGTTCAACGATCAGCAAGAGACGCTCTATACCCTCGCCGCCGATACGGGCGGCAAGGCGTTTCTCGACAACAACGACCTGGCTGTGGGCATTGTGCAGGCGCAGGCGGAAGTCCGCAGCTACTACATCCTCGGCTACTACAGCACCAACGCGGAGCACGACGGCCGCTACCGGCGGATTCGCGTCGCGCTGGCCGGCAACCCGCAGGCGAAGCTCGATTTCCGCTCGGGATACTTTGCGGCCAAGGAGTTCGGGCAGTTCACTGCGGCCGACAAAGAGCGGCACCTCGAAGAGGCGCTGCTGCTGGGCAATGCGGTCACGGATCTGCCCCTGGCCCTGGAGGTGGATTACTTCCGCCTGGCGGCGGACCGCTACTTCGTGCCGGTGGCGGTGAAGATCCCCGGCTCGGAAATTTCGCTCGCCCGCCGGGGCAGCAATGAAGAAACGGAGTTCGACTTTATCGGCCAGATTCGCGACCAGAAGGATAAGCTGGTCGGCAACGTCCGCGACGCCATCCGGGTGAAACTCGACGAAGCCAACGCCGCGCAGCTCGGCCGCCGTCACTTGCAATACGATACCGGCTTCGTTCTGCCGCCGGGGGCATACAAACTGAGGTTTCTGGCCCGGGAGAATCGCACCGGCAAAATGGGGACCTTTGAGACTACCTTCGAAGTGCCCAATCTGGCGGCGCAGTCGGACGGGCTGCGGGTGAGCTCCGTAATCTGGAGCAGCCAGCGTGAGCCGCTGCAGTCGGCGGTGGGCTCGGCGCTGGGGTCTTCTCAGAAGGAGAAGAACCTCCTCGCCAACCATCCGCTGATTCAGGACGGCCAGAAACTGATCCCCAGCATCACCCGCGTTTTCCGCAAGGACCAGAATCTGTACGTTTATTTCGAGGTGTACGATCCTGGTCTGGGGGAGGCGCAAAAAAATCCCAATGTGGCGGCCAGCTTGAGCTTCTTCAACGGGCGCGTGAAGGTTTTTGAATCGACGCCGGTTCGCCTCACGCAAATGACCGGCGTACGCCAGCAGAAACTTCCCATCCAGTTCCAAATTCCTCTTTCGGCGCTGGCCGCCGGCCGCTACACCTGCCAGGTAAGCGTGATCGATGACGCCGGTGGAAAGTTCGCCTTTCGCCGCGCGCCCCTGGTCATACTTCCTTAGCGAGTCGCGATGGTGGCCGTGGCGCTCTGGCCGCCAATGCTGACCACCAGCGGCGTCGCCGTCCCGGGCGTCACCCCCGGGGGCACTCTGAGATTGATCTGGTAAAGCCCGACGAAGCCCGGCGTGAGTCCTGAGAAAAGCACCTCTGATGAGACACTGCCAATGGTTACCTTGGGCAACTGGGTCGTGCGGGAAAGCTTGTCCAATGGCGCCGGTTGGCCGCTAGCGACGGGGTTGTCAAGCGGCCCGAGGCCGTTGGCGTACACCACCAGGATGTCCCCGGGCCCGGCCGGCTTGGCGCTCGTCAGGCTGCCGTCGGCCTGGAGCGCGATGAAAATGCCGGGGGAGTAAGCGCCAATGCTGGCGCTGATGGTGTTGCCGAGGGTGCCATTGAACGGCGAGCCGGGGGCACTCCCCGGAGAGGCCGGCCCGCTGACGATGACCGTGAACGGCGCGCTGCCGTTGCCCAAGCCCATCTCCCAAGGCACTTGAACATTGATCTGGGTGGACGAGACGTACAGCAGCGGCGCGGCAAAGCCGTTGATGTAGACGCTCGTGCCGCCCAGTGTCGTGGGCAGCGGCAAAGTGCTGGCCTGAGCCGTGGTGGGGGCCAGGTTCGAGCCGTAGATGCTGGCGAGCGTCCCCGGAGCCAGCGGACCGGAGTTCGTAGCGGCATTGACAGCCCCCCCGTTACCGATGGTAGGGGCTCCGGAGGCCGGCTGGAATCCGGCCGCCGTCAGCGCCGGCAGCACGAAAGCGTAGCGGTCGCGGATAAAGTTCGCGTTGGAGACCACCTGCGCTTCAAACACCTCGTTGCTGGCGGGGACCTCGACGCCGCTGACCTGGTATTGTTTGTTGGCGTCATCCAGGGCGGCCTGATGGATCTGGTTGTACTCGCGGGCGTGCTCCTGTTCGAGCCAGCCTCCTGGTCCCCCGGCCAAAACGAGCGTTTTGGCGATCATCTCCAGATATTGCGCTCGCTGGCCCGGCATGGCCAGGATGCGCCTCGACAACACGTTCTGGTTGGTATTTTGGAAAAGATCGCGCTGGGCGGAGTCGAATGCCAGATCCTTGTCCCAGACGAGGAACTGGGAAAAGTTCGTGCCCGCAAACCGGTAGAAATGGAAGTTGTTGGCGCCGAAGATATCTCCCAGAATGCTGTCGGCGTCCGCTCCATAATTCTCGAGGGCAATGTGGGCCAGAAATAATTTCGGGTCGGTGTAGGCGCCGATGGTGGCAGCGAAATCCGCATCCGAAGTCTGATTGATCATCCGGAGGAAGGCTTCGAGCGGCTTGGGATCGGGATCGGAGTCGTGATTCTGCGGCTCGAAGGGCGCGGGCGAATAGCTGTTTAGATCCGGCCCCAGATACTCGAAGTGATAGCCCGCGGGGTCGCCGCTCGGCACGAAGTTGTAGTCATAGCCGGTGCTCTGGCCAAGATAGCGCTTTAGATAGGCGTCGTCGATGTCTTCCGTCAGAAGGTAGAGCCCCTGATAATCGTTGTTGATGAAAAGCCGGGCGTGCGCCTCTCGCGAGGCTGGCAGGCCCATTCTCCGGAACAGGTTGAAGATGACCCGCTCTTTCAATTGCGAGGCATCTTCGTTATTCGCTTTCAGGATGCAGCCGCTCAGCCCGAGGAACTGCTGCTTGGCCACAAAATAATCGAAGCCGATCCGCAGGTTAGGCTTGACCGGCGTACGGCTGCCATGACCGCGCGAGTGGATGGCGACCTTTGACACCACCACGTCCGTGCCATTGAAATTCCAGTGGAACTCGGCCTGGTACTTGTTGTTCTCCAGGTAGTGAGCTTGCAGGTCTCTCCAGGAGGCGGGGCTGATGACGATCCGGATCTCTTGCAGGACGTTGTCGTTGAAGAAGTCTTCAAAGGTTTGGGCGTTCGCGCTCGCGCCCAGCGCCACGAACAGGCAGGCAACGGCGCCCCGCAATTTGTGCCGGCGTCGGTCTTGCATACGTCAGCCCTCAACTACGCGCACTAATATACCACCTCAGTTGCATTCCCGGCCGGAGGCGTTCCTTCCATTGCGGAGGGGCGGTCGCGTCTGCGGAGCCTGGGGTACCCGGCGTGCTTCGGCGTGGATCGAACGCCCTTCCGGCGCGATGAGAGCGTGCCCTCGAAAGCGCCCCGGGCGGGACCACTGGCCCTCCTGCCGCCAGAGCGGACGGATGTCGCAGCCGAGGATTTCGCCGAGCACGGCATCCGATCGATACTTCAACCGTGCTCGGCTCGAGTGTAGAACCTCACGCTAATGACGTGCCGTCCCATTCGTGATTCGGATCAGGAACAAACACGACGCCGCTTTTAGCGCCGGGATACCTGATCCCGTTTTGCACCGTTACCAGCTCTTGCCACGACATCTTGAGAAGCCATCCGCCCTGGATCTTTGCGCGCCACACCTCATCCTGGCTTGACGGTATCTGCTCCCACTGAATCATAGTCGGCTCCGCCTTTCCATAGTCGCCGTGGCATGATCGCATCCCGCCCACCGTTGGCGCAAGGAGGCTGCGACGGCCCGATGGGCGGGCATCGGCAAATCGCTTGTTAGCGACGGGGCTGGATCGTGAACGCTTCGGGGTGCGGCGCCGAACGGCCGCTGGGTCCGGTTCGATTGCGATAACTCATTAGCAGCCCCATTCGGCGGAACAGGGCGGGGCTGCGGCTCCTGGCCGTCGAGATGGGCTTCCCAGGTGTCCGTACGGGATTTGTAGGGCGGAGAGGCCCTGGAGGACTTCTGGCGTTTCTGCCAGCTTGCGGGGTGCCTGGTGGCCGCCAGTCTACGTTCACCTCTCGGTAGACGACGGCTCTCGCACGGTGAGCACCTGATCCGGCTTTACGTCGGTCAGCATCTGAACAGCGCCGCTGGGCCAGCGGATCTCGACCTTCGGAATCCTCTCCAGGGTCCCCAGACCGAAGTGCACGCCGGCGTCGCTCGAAGAGGCGTAACCCACGGCAGTGGTCATCTGATTATGCTGATCACCGATCCGGAGGCGAGCGCCGATGCCCGCGCGGTTACTTCGTGTCGCCGCCAGCCGCAGGATGATCCAGTGGTTGCGGTCCGGACTGACGTTTTCCCAGATCTCGGCGGGCTCGCCGAGGCACGTCACTACGACGTCGATTTTACCGTCGCCATTCAGGTCCGCGTAGGCGCTCCCGCGGTGCGCGCGCGGGGTATTCTGTCCAGCCTGATCGGAAACATCACCGAAGAGGCCCCGGCCCAGGTTCATGAAGACTCCGTTAGGCTCCGGTATCGAAACACCTCGAAGTTGGAGTTCGACAGGTTGCCGTTGACGGAGGCGGAAGTGCTGCCTGCGGCGAGGCGCCCGGCGTCCGGCACCACTCCCGGAACCAGATCCACGAGCTGGCTGAAAGTGCGCCCGTTGAGGGGCATGCGGTCCATCGCGGTGTTCGAGATCAGGTTCGAAACCTCACCCGTCTCGGTTTGCAACTGCACCACCGTGCTCGCGACGGTAACGCTTTCGGTTACGGCGCCGAGACTCAGGGTGACCGGAAAGCTCAGCTTATCGTTCACGCTGAGGTGAATGCCCGTCGTTTCGGATTTTCTGAACCCTTCCTTCTCGACTGTCAAACGCTAGTCGCCAGTCGGGAGGTAGTTAAATCGGGAGGTAGTTAAAGAAGAAAACTCCGGCGGACGTGGTAGTGGTAGGCCGGTCCACGCCTGTCAGGGTATTCCCCACCACGACTTTCGCCTCGGGAACCGCGGCGCCGGTCGGGTCCGTTACGGTCCCAGAGATGTTCCCTGTAATCTCCTGGCCGGACGCCGAAATCACGAGGAACGCCGGAATCATTGCTAGCAGACGCAAAGCGCTTTTCATCTCGGATCTCCCTTTCTAAGGTTGTATACCGTGCCAGCCAAGGTCCCCGTGTCTTGGCGGCACGCGCTTCCGATCCCAGCTCACCAGGACCGGTCCCCACGAATACTAGGAAGCCGAAAATAAACAGCGGCCTCACCGCTGTTGCCCGGCTCACCGCTGGGCCCCCGCCCCCAGTGCCGGCCCGGATTCAGACTCAGCGCTTGGTACGCACTTTGGGCGTCGCTCCGGACTCTATGATTAATTCAGTAAGCAGCTCCACACCCTTATCAATAGGAAGAACGTCAGCGATATCAATGGGCGTCCTGCCCCGGTTGTCCTTTTCGTCGAGCTTGGCCCCCTTGTCGGCCAGGAATTGTATCACCTCGCAGATTTCCTGCTGCGTCGCGATCGTCCCGGTTCCCGTAACGGCGGCATGCATAAGTGTGCCGCCGAAATCGGTAACCGCGTCGATGTGCGGGTCGAGTTCGGCATACGTGTATTTCGCTACCCCCACATGACCACTCGCCACCGCCGACATGAGCAGTGTAAAGCCTCTCTGGCCCTGGAGCGACGGATCCGCGCCCGCGGCCGCCAGTACCCGCATGACATCCTCATGATTCGCTTTGGCCGCAACATGCAGAGGTGTAAGCTCGCCAATTACCCGGCGAAAGGGCCTCGACACGTCACCTTCCGCTTTTGCGGTGCGGGCATTGGGATTCGCTCCCTTGGTTAGCAGTTTCTTGACGAGTTCTACGTCGCCCGCCTGAGCGGCGGTGTGTAACGGCGTGTTGCCGCCGCTGTCCGCCACGTTCGGGTCGGCGCCGCCCTCGACTAACGCTCCCGCCGCCGCCGTGCTCCGATAGGAAGCCGCGACGACCAGCACCTTGGTCCCGGAGGGCAGCGCGTAATTGGGATCGGCGCCGGCGGCGATCAGGCTGCGAACCGACTTCGCATCATCTTTCGTAGCTGAGAACACCACCGCCGTGAACCCGGCCTTCGACGCCGCCTTAACATCCGCGCCGGCCTGAAGCAACGCCTCGACGACATCGGAGTGTCCTTCAGCCGCCGCCCACATCAGAGCACTCTGCGCTTTCCGCGGCTCGACCGCGTTCACCCTGGCGCCGTGCGCGATCAACAGCTTCACGGCCTCGGCGCTGCCGGCGCCGGCAGCGATCATCAGGGCAGTTTCGCCATTCCAGCGAGCAGCATTGGCGTCCGCCCCGGCCTGGAGCAGTTTCTCGACCAATGCAGTGTTGCCATTGGCAGCAGCTAAGGTGAGGGGCGTTTCGCCGTACTCATCCGCCGTGTTCACGTTGGCGCCGGCCGCCAGCAGGACTTCGGCAGCCTCCGCTTCATCCAGATGCACCGCCCAGGCGAGCGCCGTCGCACCATCGGGCTGGGCCGCATTCACGTCGGCGTGCTGGCCGACTAGGGAAGTGACCGTTTTCCGATCGCGCCTTTTGACCGCTTCGACCAGGCGAAGATCGCTCGCGGCCAGAATGGCGGTGCTGAGGAGGAGGAGGGCCGCCCCGCACTGCACGAAGATCCTGGCTCGCATCGGACCTGCCTTTCTCCGCGCTTTTATACGCCAGAGAGATAGTCGAGCCTGCCGGTGGCGTCGCCGAACTTCTCGGTTGGCACCCCCGCCTTGTCCAGCAGGTTCAAGAAGAGGTTGTTCAACGGTGTTTCTTTCGGATACTTGATGTGACGCCCGCCCTGGACCTGGCCCGCTCCGCCACCCGCCACTAGAATCGGAAGGTCGTGGTGCGTGTGCAGGTTGGCGTCGCTGAGGCTGCTGCCATAGACGATCAGGGAATGGTCGAGGAGGCTGCCCTCCCCGTCCGGCGTGGCTTGCAGCCGGTCCAACAGGTAAGCAAACGTTTGGACGAGATGGGCGTCGATCTTCGCGACGTTGTCGATCTTCACCGGGTCGTTCTGGTGATGGGTGATGGAATGGTGCCCGTCCGAGACGCCGATGGAGCGATAGCTGCGGTTGCTGCCGGCGCGCCCCAGCATGAATGTGATGACGCGGGTCATATCCGTTCGGAACGCCAAGACCTGCAGGTCCATCATCAGCCTGGCGTGGTCTTCGAAGGCCTCGGGTATGGAACTCGGGCGCTCGATCACGGGCAGTTGGAGCGTGGCATTCTGCCGCTCCGCGTTCTGGATCCGCCGTTCGACGTCGCGGATCGCTTCCAGGTATTCGCCGAGTTTGTTGCGGTCACCCGGCCCCAGCCGCGATTCCAGGCGGTCGATGCTGCCGGCTACATAGTCGAGAATGCTGCGCCGCTCCTCCAGCCGTGCCAGGCGAGCCGCCGGATCGGTGTTGTCGCCGTCGCCGAACAGCCGCTCGAACACCGTCCGCGGATTGAATTCCACCGGCAGCGGCGTGGTCTCGCCGCGCCAGGAAACCGTATTCGTGTAGGCGCAGCTATACCCCGAGTCGCAACCCCCGGCCAGGCTCGGACTCTCCAGGCCCAGCTCGAGCGAAGCAAGCTGCGTGTTCCTGGCAAGCTCCTTCGCAGCAATCTGGTCCGCCGAGATGCCCGCGCGGATGCCCACGCCTTCCGTCTTCTTGGGGTGCACCCCGGTGAGCCAGGTGGCGCCCTCGCGGGCGTGGTCGCCGGGGCCATCGCCCAAGGCCCGTCCGTTGATCTGGGCGAGGCCCGTCAAGACCACGACGCGTTCCCGGAACGGCTCCAAGGCCTTCATCGTGGGAGTGAACTCGAAGCCTGTCCCTTCCGCTGCCGGTGTCCACCGGTTCATGATCATTCCCGTCGGGTGGTAGACAAACCCCAAGCGGACCACCGGTTTCGCGATCGTCGCGGCGGCCAGGGCCGGAACCATGGAGTCCAACAAGGGCAGCGCCAGCGTGGTGCCCAGGCCGCGCAGAAAAGTGCGGCGCGGCACAGATTTTTTCGTGATGATCATGGCTCCGAGGTCCTCCTCATTTGAAAAGGTGTACTCTCCACCACGGCAGTGATTAGGGCCGACATGCGGTAGTTGTCTCGGCCGGCTTGCCTCATAATGGACCGGACGGCCGGCTTGTCATAATATTCTAGCCCCCGGCCCAGGGCGTAGGTGAGAAGTTTTTCGGTGATGGTGCCGGCGAATTCGTCCCGGTAGCCCGAGAGTAAGAGCTTCTTAAGCCCCGCCGGACCCTCAAACTGGCTGCCGTCGGGAAGTTTTCCCGTAGCGTCGATCGGGGACCCGGCATCCTGGGTCCGCCATTTGCCCACCGCGTCGTAATTCTCCAGGGCAAAGCCAATCGGATCCATCCGGGCGTGGCAGGCGGAGCAGGTTGGATTGATGCGGTGCTCCTCCATCTGCTCACGCATGGTGAGCAACCTGCCATCTTTGCCGTGCGGCTTGAGCTCCGGAACGTCGGGAGGCGGCGGGGGTGGGGGCGTGCCGAGCAGATTCTCGAGAATCCATCTGCCGCGCTGCACCACCGAAGTCCGGTTGGGGTACGATGTCACGCTCAGGATGCTCCCCTGTCCCAGCAGGCCACCCCGGTTGGGGTCGCTCAAGGTGACCCGGCGGAACTGGGCGCCGTTGATCTTCGGTTTGCCGTAATGTTCGGCCAGACGCTGGTTGAGAAAGGTGTAGTTGGCGTCCAGTAGCTCGAACACGCTGCGGTCCTCGCGCAAAACGCTTTCGAAGAACATCTCCGTTTCCTGCTGGAAGGCCCGGCGCAAGCTCTCGTCGAACTCGGCGAAGGCCTGTGGATCCGGATTTACAGTGGCCAAATTTCTCAGGTAGAGCCACTGCCCGGCGAAATTGCTCACCAAGGCCTGGGAGCGGCGATCGTCCAGCAGGCGGCGGACCTGCTGCCGCAGCACAACTGGGTCCCGCAACTTGCCGTGATCGGCCAGTGTCAGCAACTCGTCGTCGGGAATGCTGCTCCACAGGAAGAAAGAAAGCCGGGAGGCAAGCTCGTGATCGTTGATCCGGTAGGCGGTCCCCGGTGCTGCTCCGCGCGGGTCCTGCTCCACACGAAACAGAAAGTCCGGGGACATCAGTATGGCCCCCAGCGCCTTTTCGATCCCGTGATCGAAATCCTCCTCGCGGCGGCCGCTGTGGTAGAAGGCGAGCAGCGGCTGGAGGTCTGCCGGGGTGACCGGACGGCGAAAAGCCCGGCGGGTCAGGCTGGAAAGAATGGTCCGCGCACAAGGCTCCTCGTCCCGGGTGGCAGCCGGCCGGCACACAAAGATTCGGGCGCGGCTGGGGGTGTCGCCCCGGCCGGTTACCTTATAAGGTCCACCGACAGTGACACTGCTCACATCCGGTACGACACCCGCCCTCTGCGGCACCTGGAACCTCTTGAGCCTGGCGCCGTCCAGTCGCAGATCCATCTCTGCCGGCGGTTCGCTACTCTCGCTGCCAGGAGGCGCTGCCGCACCGCCGCCGGCGCCCGGAGACTCGGCTTCCGCTTTCGCGGATTCTCGGAGGAACGTTACGCCCACCATGCGCAAGCCGGCCTTCACGGGCAGGCGGAATTCGTAAGCTTCTCCGAAGCCTGCAACTCTTTCCCCAAAACTGATCACGTTGCTGGGGAACTTAATTCCAATGATGTACTCGGCATCGAGTGGGAAATAGTATGGGAAGGATAGCCCGCCCCGGGAATCGAACGGCAGATCGGGACTGACCCGTTCTCGGCGGGAGCGGCGCCGAAAAGCGCTCGGTGGCTCCCGTAGGGGCAAGAACTGCTCCTCCGTGGCCTTCCTATGGAGGTCGCCGACCGCCAGGGCACTGATCGAGCGAGCCGTTGTCAGGTACCTCTCCAGTAAAGCCGGAGACATCGAGAGGACGTCCGCGATGTTGTCGAATCCGTAGCCGGAGTCGTCCACCTGGAGCGACGAACCCGGCTGGATGTCGAGCGCCAGCAGATCGCGTATGGCGTTGCTGTACTCGGCGCGGTTGAGCCGGTGGACCGCCGGCCGGCCGGGGTTGGGATGCGCCGTCGCAGCCTCGTCGAGCGCCTGCTCGAGCCGGGTGGTGAACGCAGTGGCGACCGGCGCTTCCGGGCGTGGAAGTCCGGGAGGAGGCATCTCTCCGCGGCTGACTTTTCGCAGCACTCTCTCCCAGGTGGCAGCACCATCGCCGACCCTCGTCGCATCCAATGTCTCCAGTGAAAGCCCAGCGGTCTTGAGTTTATCGCTGTGACAGCCCAGGCAGTACTTGTCGATCAAAGCTCGCTCAGAGGCAACACCGCCGGGAGACGAAACCAGTGATAGCCCTTGACCACTGGCGAGCCGAGCAACGGACATGGCGATGACTAGCGAGGCGGCCCAGCGCACACAGCACCCGTTGCTGTCAATTTTCAGCTCTGGCCGACGGCTACGTCAAGGGCTATTTTGGCCTGTCGCAGGGGGTCACGGCCGTCTTTCCGGTCACCAGGACACCCTTGCTGCCCACCTCCCCTTGCGTAAAACTTGCGGGGACCCTAGAATTCCAAGCGCCAGCGGTTCCAAGGCACCCGGGAGGGACACATGAACAGACGCGATTTCCTCAAAGCCGGCCCACTAGCCCTGGCGGGCGCCGCATTTCCCCAGGGCCGGGAATTCCGTCCCGCGCCGCCTCCCTCCTCGCCCCCCACCCGGCGCATCGTGGATTTCCACGTCCACACCTGGTTCCAGATGGAGAAGGCGGCCGAGCCGGTCTTCACCGAACGGAACTCCAACAGTGCCCGTCCCGATGGCGACTTCCAGCTCAACGCCAGTTGGGACCAGTTCCGCTACGACATGGGCGCGGTGGACAAGGCCGTGATCCTGCATGTCGCGACGACGGACGTCGGCCGCAAGGGCAACGATGAGAACGCCGCCCTGGCGCGCAAGTGGCCCGAGAAACTCGTCCCCTTCGGGTCCGTGAACCCGACTTTTCCCGACGCCCTCGACGAATTCAAGCGCGGGGTGAAGGAGCTGGGGCTGAAAGGCTTCAAGCTCAGCCCCGTTTACCAGAAGTTCCACCCCATGGATCCGGTCGCCTGCCGGATTTATGCCCAGGCGCAGGAATGGCGCATTCCGCTGATCTTCCACACCGCGACGGCCCAGGCCGCCGATGTGCCGCTCAAGTATGCAGACCCGGTTCCGTTTGACGATGTCGCCTACGCCTTCCCGAATCTGAAGATCATCATGGCCCACCTCGCTCACCCTTTCCAGCGCGAGTGCATGGTCATGGCGCGCAAGCATCCCAACGTTTACATGGATATCTCGGCCAACTTTTACCGGCCCTGGATGCTCTACAACGCGCTGCTGTTCGCCTGGGAGTGGAGCCAGACCGAAAAGATCTTCTTCGCGACCGACTGGCCGGTGACCACGGCCCGGGAAACGATGGCGGGGCTGCGCAGCCTGAATCGCTTCGCGCAGGGCGGCAATCCGCGGATCCCGGACGAGGTCATCGAGGGCATCATCTACCGGGACTCGCTGGCCATCCTGGGAATCCAGGCCTGATTGGGGTATACTCCCGACTGCCTTGGGGTTACGAAGGGATGTTTGCGACGGGAGGTTTACGACGTGAAATCCATCGCGTTTCTGATTGCGCCGATCTTGGCCTTTTCGGCCGCAAGCCTGTTGGCCCCTTCCGCCGCGGCCCAGAGCCGCCGTCCGGTTATCGCCGTGGGCGGGGTCCTGCACGAAACCGACACCTTCAATCCGAAGAAAACGGATCTCGCCGATTTTGAGGTGGGGTTGGCCGAGGGCCAGGGCATCGTGCGGGGCGAGGAGATCATCCGGGACCAGGAAAATGGCAGCACCATCGTCAGCGGTTACATCGAAGGGGCGCGGCAGTTTGGATTGCAGTTATACCCCACGATCCTGGCCGGACCTCAAACCGGTGGCATCGTGACTGACCGCGCTTTCGAGACGCTGACGGGCGAGCTGATCCAGCGTCTGCGGGCGGCCCCGCGGCTCGATGGCGTCCTGCTGTGCCTGCACGGCACCATGGTGACGGAGAGTCACCCGCACGCGGACGCGGAGGTGGTCCGGCGGGTGCGGGAAGCCCTGGGCAAGAGCATTCCGATCGTGGTGAGCCATGATTTTCATGCCAACGTCTCGCCCGAGATCGTCGAGTTATCGACGGCCCTGAACACCATGAAGGACTGCCCGCACCTCGATACGAAAGAGCGGGGCCTCCAGGCGGCGAAGATCATGGCCGATACCGTCAGCGGAAAAGTGAAGCCCGTGCAGGCCCTGGCCAAGCCGCCCATGCTCTACAACCTGATCTTTCAGGACACCTTCCACGGGCCGTTCAAGCAATTTGCCGATGAGAGCCGGAAGCTGGAGAAGAATCCCAAAATCCTGGCCGTCAGCATTCCCGGCGGTTATCAGTGGGCCGATATTCCGGCCATGGGTCCAAGCGTGATCGTGGTAACCGACAACGATCCCGCGCTGGCCAAGCGGGAAGCGCAACGGCTTTCCGACTTGCTCTGGGCCTCGCGCGAGAAGCTGATCTTCCGCCTGCCCGACACCGCCACCGCGGTAAAGCAGGCCATGGAGAGCAGCAAGTTTCCGGTGGTGATACTCGATAGCGGGGACAACGTCGGCGGCGGCTCTCCGGGCGACAGCACGTTTATCTTGAGTGAACTCGTGCGTCAAAAGGCGGCAGGCTGGGTGGTGACGATCGCCGACCGCGACGCGGCCGAGGCGGCGTTTCGCGCCGGGGTGGGGCAGCCCTTCGAGCAGGCGGTCGGGGCGAAAACCGATAAGCTCCACGGCGAGCCGGTGCGTATACGGGGCCGGGTCAAATCCTTGCACGACGGAAAGTTCGTCGAGCCCGAAACGCGCCACGGCGGCTACCGGTATTGGGATATGGGACTCACCGCGGTGATCGAGGTGGAAGGCACGACGCGCGATCTTCCCAACCTCTTGCTGCTCACGATGAAGCGCACCATGCCCAACAGTCTCCACTCGCTCATCAGCAACGGCGTGTATCCGGAGCGTCAAAGGATACTGGTTGCGAAGGGTACCATCGCTCCGCTTGCCGCTTTTGAGCCGATCGCGGCCCGGCTCCTGCAAGTGGACGTTCCCGGGATCACGGCAGTGAACCCCGCGCGCTACACCTACCAGCACGTCCGGCGGCCGATGTTCGGATTGCAATGACGTTGGTCGCGGCGGCCCCGTCCCGCAAGGAATCCCTGGCCGGCGCTCGTGTGCTCGTGGGCTTGATGGCAGTCCTGAGCACGCTCAGCTACTTCGACCGCTCCATCATGTCGATCGCCGGACCCACCA
>JBGPDC010000083.1:0-22639 GCA_041482115.1 Terriglobia bacterium
CTCGTTTCAGCAGGCGGTGGCCGAGGAGCTGCTGCGGCATGCGCTCGCGGCAGCCCGGCAGCACGATGCCCGGAGCCTCATCATCTCGGGGGGCGTGGCGTGCAATTCCTGGCTGCGGGAGCGCTTTGCGCGGGAAGCCGGCGGCTATCCAGTCTACTTTCCGCATCCGCGTCTTTCCACCGATAACGCGGCGATGATTGCTGCCGCGGCTTATCCGAAATTCCTGGCGGGTGAGTTTGCGGATCTCTCGCTCACCGCCGAGCCGTCGCTCGCCCTATAATGAACTGCAAGGCTCGGGACACATGAAAAAGGCGCTCATCACGGGCATTACCGGCCAGGACGGCTCTTACCTGGCGGAGTTTCTGCTGCGCCAGGGCTACGAGGTTCACGGGATCAAGCGCCGTTCGAGCAGCTTCAACACCGGGCGGGTGGAGGGGATCTACCGCGATTTTCACGACCAGAGCGCGCGCTTCTTCCTGCACTTCGCCGACCTGGCGGATTCGAGCAGCCTGTCCCATTTGCTGCACTCGCTCGAGCCCGACGAGATTTACAACCTCGGCGCGCAGAGCCACGTGCGGGTCAGCTTCGAGATTCCGGAATACACGGTGGACATCACCGGCGGCGGTACGGTGCGGC
Organism: Terriglobia bacterium; assembly: GCA_041482115.1. Classification (GTDB taxonomy): domain Bacteria; phylum Acidobacteriota; class Terriglobia; order Bryobacterales; family JACQDG01; genus JBGPDC01. The sequence continues at coordinate 637 of JBGPDC010000083.1, forward strand.
TGCTGGAGGCCATCCGCCAGACCGGTTTGAAGGCCCGTTTCTACCAGGCCTCCTCGAGCGAGATTTTCGGATCCAGCCCGCCGCCGCAGAACGAGGGCACGCCGCTGCATCCTCGCAGTCCCTACGGTTGCGCGAAGGCCCTCGCCCACTGGATCACGGTCAATTACCGCGAGAGCTACGGGATGTTCGCCGTCAACGGGGTCCTGTTCAATCACGAATCTCCGCGGCGCGGCGAGACCTTCGTGACCCGCAAGATCTCGCGCGCCGTGGCCCACATCAAGTTTGGCTTGCAGGAGAAGCTCTACCTGGGCAACCTCGACGCGCGGCGGGACTGGGGCTACGCGCCCGACTACGTCGAGGCCATTTGGCTCATGCTCCAACAGGAAGAGCCGCGGGACTTCGTGATCGGTACCGGCGTCGCCCACTCGGTGCGCGAGTTCGTGGAGCGGGCGTTCGAGTGCGCGGGACTCGACTGGCGGCGTCACGTGGAGATCGATGCACGGTACCGGCGTCCGGCGGAGGTCGACGACCTGCGCGCCGATGCGAGCCAGGCGTACGAGAAGCTGGGGTGGCGGCACAAGGTGGGCTTTGAGGAACTGGTCCGCATCATGGTGGAGGCGGACCTGGCGCAACTGGCGGCGCGCAAAGCCGGCGTGCTGACCCCGGCGTCACTGGCGCCCTAAACCAGCGATGGATCTGGCACGGAAGAGAATCTGCGTCACCGGCGGGGGCGGTTTCCTGGGCTCCTTCTTGGTGGAGGCGCTCCGAGCGCGGGGCGCTTGTGAGGTGTTCGTGCCGCGCCGGAGCGAGTACGACCTGACTACGGAGGACGGCCTGCGCCGGATGTTCGAGGCCGCCCGGCCCGAGGTGCTCTTTCACCTGGCCGCGGTGGTGGGCGGCATCGGCGCGAACCGCGATAACCCCGGCCGTTTCTTTTACGAGAACGCGGTGATGGGCGTCCAGCTTCTGGAGTATGCCCGGCGGTACGGCGTCGAGAAGACGGTCGTCGCCGGCACCATCTGCGCGTACCCCAAATTCACGCCGGTACCGTTTCGCGAGGACGACCTCTGGAACGGCTATCCGGAGGAGACCAACGCGCCCTACGGCGTCGCCAAGAAGGCGCTGCTGGTGCAGTGCCAGGCCTACCGCCAGCAGTACGGCATGAACGCGATCTACCTGCTGCCGGTGAATCTCTACGGGCCGCGCGACAATTTCGACTTGCAGACTTCGCACGTGATTCCGGCCCTGATTCGCAAGTTTCTGGAGGCGCGCGCGGCAGGCGCGGCGGAGGTCGCCTGCTGGGGCGATGGCTCGCCCACCCGCGAGTTCCTGTTCGTGCGCGATGCGGCGGAAGGCCTCGCGCTCGCGGCCGAGCGGTACGACGATGCCGACCCGGTGAACCTCGGTAGCGGCGAGGAAATCCGCGTCCGCGATCTGGCGGCGCTGATCGCGACCGAGTGCGATTACCACGGACTCCTCGTCTGGGACACCTCGCTGCCCAACGGCCAGCCGCGCCGCTGTCTCGATACTTCGCGCGCCTGGGAGCGCTTCGGCTTCCGCGCCCGGATGCCGCTCGCCGCGGGCCTCCGCGAGACGATCGCCTGGTACCGGCAGCAGTGACCGCGCGCCGCCGCCCCGTCCTAGCTTTCTCGAACACCGTGCTCGTGGCCCCGGCCTGGCTGTGGATGACGCTGTTCTTCCTCGGCCCGCTGCTGGTGGTGCTGGTCTACAGTTTTCTGAGCCGGGGGGATTACGGCGGGGTGACGCTGCCGCTCACCGCCGCGAGCTACCGGAGGTTCGTCGATCCGCTCTACCTCACGATCCTGGCGCGCACGGCGTGGATGGCAGCGCTCACCACCGGGCTGTGCCTGGTGCTGGGCTATCCCGTGGCCTACTACATTACTTTTCACGGCGGCCGGCGCAAGCACCTGCTGCTGTTCCTGGTGGTGCTGCCGTTCTGGACGAGCTTTCTGGTCCGCACCTACGCCTGGATTTTCCTGCTGCGGGATACGGGGCTGATCAACACGGTGCTGGTGCGGCTGGGGCTGATCGAGACGCCGCTCCCGCTGCTCTATAACGACGGCGCGGTGCTGGTGGGGCTGGTGTACGGATTCCTGCCCCTGATGATCCTGCCCCTCTATGCGTCGCTCGAGCGCCTCGACCGCACGCTCCTCGAGGCGGCGGCGGACCTGGGCGCGTCGCCGCTCGCGCGGTTGTGGCGGGTGACGGTGCCGCTGACGCGTCCGGGGATTTATTCGGGCTCGATCCTGGTTTTCATCTCATCGCTAGGCGCCTATATCACGCCGGATTTGCTGGGCGGCGGGAAGAGCATCCTCATTGGGACGCTCGTGCAAAACCAGTTCACAACCGGCCGCGACTGGCCTTTCGGGGCCGCGGTCTCGCTGCTGCTCATGGTGCTGGTGGTGGCGGGACTACGCTGGTATGGCCGGGAAGAGGGAACGGCATGACCAGCCGGCGCGGCCTCGCGATCTGGGCGGCGGCGGTCTACGGCTTTCTGCACCTGCCGGTGCTGATCCTGATCGCCTTCAGCTTTAACCAGTCGCGCTTCACCGTGTGGACCGGCTTTTCGTGGCGCTGGTACCGGGCGCTCGCCGCCGACCCGCGAATACTGCGGTCGCTCGGGAACAGCTTGATCGTGGCGGTGGTCTCTACGGCGGTCGCAACGGCCATCGGGACGCTCGCCGCCTACGCCATGCGGCGGTTTCCGGGCGCCGGCAACCGCACGCTCGACCACACGCTGCGGCTCTCGATCGTCACACCGGAGATCGTCACGGGGGTCTCGCTGCTGGCGTTCTTTCAAGGCGTGTTCCGGTTTGCGGACTTCGGCCTGGGGCTCCACACCATCGTCATCGCGCACGTGGCGTTCTCAATTGCGTTCGTGCTGCTGGTGGTGCGGGCGCGGGTGGCGGCACTGGACCCGGCGCTCGAGGAAGCCGCGCTCGACCTGGGCGCGACGGAGTGGGGCGCGTTCTTCCGGGTGACACTTCCCTTGCTGCGTCCGGGAATCGTGGCGGCCGCCTTGCTCGCGTTCATTCTTTCGTTCGACGACTACGTCATCACGAGCCTGGTGGCGGGGGTTGGCTCGGAGACGCTGCCCATGGTGATCTACTCGATGGCCCGGCGGGGCGTCAGTCCGGTGGTGAACGCGCTTTCGGCCCTGCTGGTGCTGGCGCTCGGGGCGCTGATTCTGGGGGCGGATCGACTGCAAAGCCGGGAGGCGGCGCGATGAAATCCCGCCGCCGGTTTCTCGCCGCGGCGCTCGGTCTGGCCGGGTGCCGCCGCCGCAGCCCGGCCGGCGAAGTCAACGTCTACTGCTGGTCCGACTACCTCGCCGCCGACACGATCGCCGGCTTCGAGCGCGAGACCGGCGTGCGCATGAATTACGAGACCTTCGAGAGCCAGGAGGAGATGCTGGCGAAGATTCTCGCGGGAGGGGCGCGGTGGGACGTGGTCTTCCCGAGCGCGAGCTTCGTCGGACCGATGATCCGGCACGGCTTGCTCGAACCGCTCGACCACGGCCGCCTCACGAACCTGCCGAATCTGGAGGCGCGCTTCCAGGACCCGCCCTGGGACCCCGGCAACACGCGCACCGTCCCCTATATGTGGGGCGTCAGCGGCTACGTGTATAACGCGAAGGCGGTCGGCGGGACGCTGACGTCGTGGTCCGACCTGTGGGATGCGAAGTGGAAGCGCAAGATCACCATGCTCGACGATCCGGGCGAGGTGCTCGGGGCGTGCCTGAAGAAGCTCGGCTGCAGCGTCAATTCGGTCGACGACCGCGAGCTCGCGGCCGCCCGCGCCGAAGCCCTCCGCCAGAAGCCGCTGGTGCGGGCTTACATCAACGCCGAGGTGAAGCCGCAACTCGTCGCCGGAGACGTGTGGATCGCCCAGCTCTGGAACGGGGACGCCTACCAGGCCATTGTCGAGAATGCCGACCTGCGCTACTGCTATCCCTCGGAAGGGTTGCCGGTCTACGCGGATTGTGCGGGGATCCTGGCTGGGGCGCGGAATCGGGATAACGCCTATCTCTGGATCAACTACCTGCTACGCCCCGAAGTAAGCGCCGCCATCGCGCGCGCCACGATGTATCCGACGCCGAATGCACGCGCTGTAAAGTTGCTGGAGCCCGCCTTGCGCGACAATCCGGATATCTATCCGCCGCCGGAGCGTCTGGCGCGGGCGGAGTGGTTTACGGCTATCCCACCGGCCGGACAGCTTCTCCGCGACCGCATCTGGACCGAGATCAAAGCGGCCTAGCGTGAACCGGCCGCTCGCTGACGCGCGCGGCTCTGTGAGGGACAGCCGCGGTATTCGCCTCCTGAGATGGTCGAGTCCTTCCCGGTTCCGGTGAACGGTCGCCCCGATCCGAAGCGGATCTGCACGTGCCATGTCGAGCGGCAGAACCTCACCATGCGGAGGCAGATTCGGCGGCTCACCCGGCTTACAATGGCTTCAGTAAAAAATGGAGAATCTGCGGGCCGCCATCGCACTACATTTCTGGTACTACAACTTCTGCCGGATTCATGGGACAATCCGCGTCACCCCTGCAATCGAAACAGGAATCGCCAATCACGTTTTGACGCTCGCCGACTTCATCGCAAGCAGTTGAAACTAAGGTTTTTACTGGAGCTGTTTCCCTGCCATTATGTAATTGCTGAGTGTCGATGAGTCTTATAGAATTGCCGTCTGAAGCGCTGGGTACCCGAGGCACGAACGTTCCTGGAGAACCATCCCCACGTGCGGTTGCACTTCACACCGACCTACTCCTCCTGGCTAAATCAGGTCGAGATCTGGTTTGCGCGAATTGAGCGAGAAGTCATTGCTCGCGGCGTCTTCACTTCGGTAAGAGATCTGGCTCGTAAGCTGATGCGCTACATCCGGCGGTACTCCAAGACAGCCCGGCCTTTTCGGTGGAAATACTCAGACGTCACTCGCCGCATCAGGCCTTGCTAATGGTTTCCCTGAGACGAGCCTCTAGGGAAGCAAATTCAGACATCGAACAGGTGCAGTTCATTCCGCGATTCGTTGTAAAAACTGCAAAGGCAGGCGCAAATCGGAGCTTGGTAACTGACGTGGCACGCAGGACGGGTGCTAGTAGGACCGCTTGCCGTAGGATTTGATATTTCGGCCCCTGTTTATACACTTCTAATGAGGCCGAAATCTGACGTAGGAGGTTTTCGAGCACTCCAACGTCTTTACGGTCGCAGTTCTACAATTGCCCTGACCGTAAGTACTACGCCAAAAGTTCGCTCAGCGTCCACAGGTGATTCGTGATCTTGGCTTCCATCGTCGGGGTGACGCGGATCGTTCAGTGAATCCGACAGAAGTTGTAGTAGGGGAAGTGCAAAGCAGAGCGCCGCCCACAAGTTCTCCCACTTCTTTGAGAAACACAGCGTAAGCGTTGCACGCAGATTTGGGACACTACCACCGGTTGACAACCCTGCACCCCGCTACGTACCCTCTTACGAGGGGGAAATCGATGCCGGCAGGCTGGCGCCGCTGGGCGGTGATCGTGTCGTTCGGAGGTCTCCTCCTGTGGTCCGCCCCGAACGATCCCGTCTCCTTTAAGAGCGACGTCGCGCCCCTCCTGGAAAAGAATTGCCTGTCCTGCCACGGGCCCGCGCAGCAGATGTCGCTGCTCGATCTGAGCAGCCGTGCCGCCGCGCTGAAGGGCGGCCAGAAGGGTGGCCCGGCCATCGTCCCGGGCAGCGCCGCTAAGAGCCCCCTCTACCGCCGCGTCACCGGTCAGGACCAGCCGCCGATGCCGCTCGGCGGCAAGCTGAGCGACGCCGAAATCGCGACCCTGCAGAAGTGGATCGACGCCGGCGCCGCCTGGGAGAGCGCACTGCCCTCCGTCGCCGCCGCCCCGCCCGCGCCCGCCGCTCCAGCCGCCGGAATTAGCGAGAAGACCTTCACCGCGCAGGACCGTAACTGGTGGGCCTTCCGCCAGCCCGTCCGCCACGCGGTCCCCCGGGTGAGCGAGGCGCGCTGGACCGCGAACCCCATCGATGCTTTTCTGAAGAAGGCTCTCGACGAAAAGGGCCTCGAACCCGCTCCCCAGGCCGATCGCCGCACCCTGCTCCGCCGCGCCTACCTCGACCTGATCGGACTGCTGCCGCCGCCCGAAGAAGTCGAGGCCTTCGTCAACGACCGCTCGCCCGACGCCTGGGAGAAGCGGATCGACCAGTTGCTCGCCTCGCCCCACTACGGCGAGCGCTGGGCGCGGCACTGGCTCGACGTCGCGCGCTACGCCGACAGTTGGGGTCACATCCACGACGACGACAACCCCAACGCCTGGCGCTACCGCGACTACGTCATCCAGTCGTTCAACGAGGACAAGCCCTACGACCGCTTCATCGTCGAACAACTCGCCGGCGACGAGGCCACCCCCGTCACCTACGACACTCTGATCGCCACCAGCTTCCACCGCATCGGCCCGCGCGTGCTCTTCCGCGAGAAGCAGAATCCGCACTACCGCTACGAGTATCTGAACGACATGATCGCCACGACCTCTCGGGCGTTCCTGGGGCTGACGGTCTCTTGCGCGCGCTGCCACGATCACAAGTTCGATCCCATCTCCCAGCTCGACTACTACCGGATGATGGCGGTCTTTTCCCCCTTCATCGACTACAACCATCCGCTCGCCCCGCCTAATGAAATCGCCGCCTATGAGGCGCAGAAGGGGAAGATCGACGTCCAGATCCAGAAGCTCAACCGGGAAGTCCGGCGGATTGAAGAACCCTACGTCGAGGCGGCCTTCCAGAAAAAGCTGGCTACCTATCCAGAAGATGTACAAGTAGCGGTTCGCACACCCGCTGAGCAGCGTACCCCGGGCCAAAAGCTGCTGGCGGTCCAGATGCTGTCCACGCGGAATGGCGAAGGACGTCAAACTCCTCCGGTGCTGAGCGAGGCCGACCGCGAGGCCCGCGCGAAACTTCAGGCGCAGATCCGGGAGCTGCGCTCGCAGCTTCCCAAGCCGCTGCCGGTGGCCGCCGGCATCCGGGACGGCGACTATCGGTTCACGCCCGACGGTCCCGGCGATGCGCCGCTGCCCGGCACGACCGCCAACCGCATCAAGGCCGATTTCGAGGGCAACTTCGTACCCGTGGCGGGCAAGCCCTACACTCCCCCGCCCACTTATTTTCCGGCCATGGCGGAGCCTGGCAAAGGCCAGCTCATCGAGCCCGGATTCCTCTCCGTGCTCACGGGCGGCGGCGCCGCCAAGATCGGCCCGCCCGCCAACGGCCAGCCCTCCAGTGGACGGCGCCTGGCCCTCGCCGAGTGGATCGCCTCCCCCGGGAACCCGCTCACCGCGCGCGTCATGGTGAACCGCATCTGGGACCACCACTTCGGCCGCGGCCTCAGCAACACGCCGAGCAACTTCGGCCACATGGGCGCGCTTCCCTCGCACCCCGAGCTGCTCGATTGGCTCGCGACGGAGTTTGTCCGCGACGGGTGGAGCATCAAACAGATCCACCGCCTGATCATGACCTCCCAGGCCTACCAGATGGATTCGAGCTTCTACCGTTCGGCCAACTTTGAGAAGGACCCCGAGAGCATTTACCTGTGGCGCTTCCCCCTGCGGCGCCTGGAAGCCGAGATCATCCGGGACATCATTCTCTCGGCCAGCGGCCAGTTGAACCCGCAAGCCGGCGGCCCTCCGTTTTTCCCGGCGATCCCGGCGGCCGCGCGCGTGGAAGCCGCGCGGGTCGGCAAGTGGATCCTGACCAAGGAGGAGCCCGCCACCTGGAGGCGCAGCGTTTATTCTTACTGGAAGCGAGCGCGCAAGGCCCCCATGTTCGAGGTGTTCGACGAGCCCGACACGATGGCGTCCTGCGAGCGACGCAGCACCACTACCGTTCCGACGCAGGCCCTCACGCTGATGAACAATGAATTTGTGCTGCTGCAATCGCAGTACTTCGCCGTGCGCGTGAAGCAGGAGAGCGGCGCGGAGCCGGCGGCTCAGATCGAGCGGGCTTACCGCATCGCGCTCGACCGGCCCCCCGCGCCGAAGGAGCTGGCCGCGAGCCTGGAGTTCCTCGAGACGCGACGGGCGCACCATGCCGCGAAGCCCTCGGGCGAGCCGGCCCTGCTGGCTCTGACCGATCTCTGCAACGTCATCCTGAACCTCAACGAGTTCGTTTATGTCCAGTAAGCCGCTGCTGCCCGGCCGGTCCCACCGCTACGTCTCGCGGCGAGATCTTTTGTTTCGCGCCGGTGAAGGGATCGGCGGCCTGGCGCTCGCCTACCTGCTGAACCAGGAGGGCCTGCTCGCCGCCGGCTGCGAGAACGTTCCCGGCGTCCTCTCGCCGTTTTCGCCCAAGGCTCCGCACTTCAAGCCCCGCGCCAAGAACGTCATCTCTCTTTTCATGTGCGGCGGCGTCAGCCATCTCGATACGTTCGATCCCAAACCGGCGCTCGACAAGTATCACGGACGGCCGCTGCCGGTCGAGGGCGAGGTACAGGTGCAGCAGGGGTTCCCCGGCCCCATCATGCGCAGCCCGTACAAGTTTCAGAAATACGGGCAGTCGGGCATGGAAGTCTCCGAGCTGTTCCCGAACCTGGCGACGGCGGTGGACGACATCGCCTGGATCCGCTCCGCCGTGGGCCGCTCGAACGACCACTCGATCTCCCATTTTGAGTGGAACACCGGGGCGATCCAGCCCGGCTCGCCCAGCTACGGCTCCTGGGTCACCTACGGCCTCGGCACCGAGAACCAAAACCTGCCGGCCTTTGTCGTGATCTTCGATCACCGCGGCGGCCCCTACAACGGCCCCAACAACTGGGGCGCGGGCTACCTGCCGGCGGCCTACCAGGCCACGGCGTTCCGCTCTTCGGGCGACCCTATCCTCGACCTGCAGCCTCCGGCGCAATACCTCACGCGCGAAGACCAGCGGGCGCGGCTCGACTTTTTGGCCCGGCTCAACCACGAGCACGAAGAGCGCTTCCCCGGCGTGAGCGAGCTCTCCGCCCGCATCGCTTCTTACGAGCTGGCCTATCGCATGCAGTCCTGCGCGCCGGAAACCGTGGACTTCTCCCAGGAAAGCGACGAGACCCAGCGCCTCTACGGCCTGGATAACCCCGTAACGCAACCCTTCGGACGCCAGTGCCTGCTGGCGCGGCGCCTCGTCGAGCGCGGCGTGCGGTTCGTACAACTTTGGAGCGGCGCCTACGTCAACGACACCGTCGACACCTGGGACGCCCACAACAGCATCGTGGACAACCACGGCCAGCACGCCGCCGAGGTGGATAAGCCCATCACCGGCCTGCTGGCGGACCTCAAGCGCCGCGGCCTGCTCGATGAAACGCTGGTCGCCTGGCACACCGAGTTCGGGCGCATGCCCATTTCCCAGCGCGGCGTCGGCCGCGACCACAATCCGAACGCCTTCACCATCTGGATGGCGGGCGCGGGAATTCAGGGCGGGCAGATCATCGGCCAGAGCGACGAGTTCGGCTACAAGGTCGTCCAGCAACCTGTCCCCGTTTTCGACTTCCACGCCACGCTCTTGCACTTGCTGGGCCTCGACCACAAGCGCCTGACCTACTCTTTCAACGGGCGCCAGATGCGCCTCACGGACGTGCAGGGCGAGTTGATCCCGCAGATCGCGGGCACCAAGGCCCCGCCGGCGACGGGCGCCTGACCCCCGCGGCGCTGGTCGCAATGCAATGAAGCTCTCCCGGGACCTGTTAGCGGTCGTGGTTGCCGTGCTGCTGGTGGCGTGCGCCGTGGTGGCGTACCTCATCCGCGACGCCGCCCCCAATCGCCTCGCGGCCAAATCAACCGCGGCCGCCTCGCTCGTGGACGCGCGGTTGCTGCAAACCGCGCGACAGCTCGCCGCGACCGCCGACAGCAGCGAGGAGCAGGACCTGGCGCGGGAAGCGTTACGCCTGTCCGATCATGAGCTGGATCAGGCCTTCGCGAGCGCGCTGCGTGAAACGACCGCCTCGACCGCGCCGCCCAGCGGGCCGCTGAAGCAGCTGGGGGACCGCGTGGTTCAACTGAAGACTCGCGTCACCGCGGGCCAGGCGCGCATCCAGCAACTGACCAAAGCGGCCGCTACCAGTGAAACGGCCGCGGACCAGCTCGAGCTGGCCAAGGCGCAGCTCGCGCTCGATCAGGACGAACTCGAAGACGCCCAGCAGGACCTGGCGCGGCGCGGGGGCGACAAGCACGCCAACCTCGAGCGCGCCCTGCAAGAGCATGAGGCCGTGCAGAAGGAGACCGTCCAACTGCCCCGCGTCTCTGCCTCCGGCCTCCCAACCACGTTGCTCGAGCAAGCGCGGTTGTGGTTTTCTCTCGCGAATCGTGACCGTCAACTGCAAGCTGCCGGCCAGCAAACGGCCAACCGAGCTGCGAACCTCGAGCGCGAACACGACGCCCTCGAAGCGCTGCTGACCAAGAACCCCGTATCGCCCGCCGCCACCAGCCCCGCCCCGGCCGGGGCCGACGAAGAAGAGGAAGAGGACACGGCGACCCTGGTGGCACGGCTGCGCGGCCTCTCCGACCAGCGCAAGACGCTCACCGAGCTTGATAAGCGGATTCAAGACAGCCAGCAGCTCTCCGAAGTGTACAAGCGCTGGAACATGCTCCTCGAAACGAGACAGCGGAGCGCGGTGCACCACCTGCTGACTTCCCTGGCCTGGATTTTTGGCGTGCTGCTCACGGTGATACTCCTCGATCGGGCCATTCGGCGCCTCTTGGCGTCGGAGAACAAGGACCGCGGGCGCCGGCACCAACTGCGTATCATCGCGACCATCACCGTGCAGTTCCTCGGCGCCCTGGGCATTCTGTTCATCGTCTTCGGCGTGCCCAATCAGGTCTCCACCGTCATCGGTCTCGTGACCGCGGGCCTCACTGTCGCCCTGAAGGATTTCATCGTGGGCTTCTTCGGCTGGTTTGCGCTGCTGGGCCGCAACGGGATTCGCATCGGCGATTGGGTGGAGATCGAAGGCGTCAGCGGCGAAGTCCTCGAAATCGGCCTCTTGCGAACCGTGCTGCTCGAAATGGGCAACTGGACCAACACCAGCCATCCCACTGGCCGCCGCGTGACTTTCGTGAACAGCTTTGCGATCGAAGGCCACTACTTCAATTTTTCGACGGCCGGACAGTGGCTGTGGGACGAGCTACAGGTGTTTCTCCCGGTGACCGGGGATCCGTATCAGATAGCCCAGCAGATCCGCGAAGCGATCGAGCGGGAAACCGAGGCCGAAGCCAAGCTGGCGGAAGAAGATTGGCAGCGAGTCACTCACCAATACGGCCTGCGCTCCTTTTCAGCGAAACCGGCGGTGGACCTGCGGCCCTCGGCCAATGGCTTGCGAGTGATCGTCCGGTACATCACGCGCGCCCCCCAGCGCTATGAGGTGAAGTCGCGGCTGTTTCAGACCATTGGGGGCCTGCTGCACAAACCCGCCGAAGCCATCACTGCAACTCCGGCGCAATAGGAGTGGATTACTACACGAATTTCGTGTACACTATTCCCGTATGAAGAATGTCACCTTGAGCGCCGAGGAGCAACTGATCGAGCAGGCTCGCCTGGTGGCGCGCTCGCAGCACAAGACTCTCAACCAGGCCTTTCGCGAGTGGCTCGCGCAGTATTCTTCTCAGGCTGGTTCGGGACCCGAGTTCGACTCCCTGATGCGGCGTCTGCGCCACGTGCGGGCCGGCCGGCGGTTCACCCGCGAAGAGATGAATGAGCGCTAAGTTTTTCCTCGACACGAACCTCTTCGTTTATTCCTTCGATCCGGTCTCCCCGATCAAGGCTCAACGCGCCAGCCAGATCATCCGGCAAGCCGTGAGCACCGGGGCCGGCATCGTCAGTTTCCAGGTAGTGCAGGAGTTCTTCAACGTGGCGTTGAAGCGCTTTGCGCGGCCCCTGACGACGGACGAAGCGGAGCAGTATCTGGCCGCCGTCTTCCGGCCGCTCCTGGCAGTGCACTCCTCGCAGGCTTTGTATGCGGAGGCGCTACATTTGCGCAGCCGCTACGGCCTGGCGTGGTACGATTCGCTGATCGTGGCGGCGGCCTTGGAAGCCCGCTGTGCCACGCTCCTCAGCGAGGATCTCCAGCACGGACTCCGGATTGGCGAGTTGCGCGTCGAGAATCCTTTTCAGTGAGCGCTTCGCTACTTACCTAGCGGTGTGGAAATAATCTCTTCGTCATTCCGCGCAATGATGTGACGGTTGGCGTAGGCCGGATGCGACCAGTTCACCGCACCCAGCTCGCGGCGGTTCCCCGAATTGGAGGTGGGCTTGATCAATTGGGTCCGGCTGACCTCCTGGTAGCCTTGCGGTGAAAACTTCGCGATGATCAGCTCACCCCGGTCGTTGTTGATGAAGTAATGGTCGCCGTGGCGCACGATGAAGCCGGACGCCCAGCGGGCCTTCTCTTTCGTTACGTCCAGGGTTTCCCAGACGCGCTGCCCGGTCTTCACGTTCAGGCAGCGGAACTGCCCATAGCTGCAAATGCCGTAAATGTACTCGCCGTCGATCACCGGGGTGTTCACCACGGCGTGCAGGCCGTCGGTATCGATCTCGCTATCGCTCTTCCCCTTCCAGGCCAGGCGCGCCGTCTTTCCGGCCAGGTCGAGCAGCATCGAGCCGTTATAAAAGGACGAAACCAGCAACGACGACCCGCTGTAGACTGGCGTCGCGAGCGTCATCCCCATGTTGATCCGGAACGGCTGCTGCCAATAGATCTCCCCGGTCGCCGGATTGAGCGAGGCCACCGCGGTCGGATGCCAGATGATCAACTGCCGGACGCCCCCCGCCTCGATAATCACGGGCTGGCAGTAGCCCTGCTCGGAATCCGAGGGCAGTGCTCTCCAGATTTCCTTGCCCGTCATCTTGTCGAACGCCATCACCTTGGCGTCTGGCCGGCCGCCCACGACCGCGATCACCCGGTTCCCATCGATCAGCGCCGCGCTGGTGATTCCCCAGGTCGGCATCTGCATCCCGTAATCCTTCACGTAATCTTTTTGCCAGATCACTTCGCCCGTCCGCGCACTCAGGCAGAGCAGGATCCCGGTGCCCCCGACGATGTACACCCGGTCGCCATCGACGGTCGGGGTTGCCCGCGGACCGCTCGCGTAGGTATCCATCATGCCGGTATAGTTCGCCTCCCACTCCCGGGTCCACAGGACCTTGCCGGTCTTCTCGTCGAGGCCCAGCGCCCGTTCCATGCCTTTCATTCCCGAGGTCCGCACAAAGTCGGTGACGAACACGCGGCCCGCGGCCACGGCCGGTCCCGCGAACCCGCGGCGGACGGGGGTGCGCCAGGCCGCGGTCAAACCCGTGGCGGGGAACTTCTCGAGGATGCCGGACTCGGTCCAGACACCCGTGCGTCCCTTCCCGCGCCACTCCGGCCAGTCCTCGGCGAGAGCGGGGCTCAGCAGGCTGATCGACAGCAGTAGGAATCCGATGGTTCGCGTCATTGGAAGGTCTCGAAAGAATGGTAACAGACCATGTACAATGAGGGCCGAAAGGGAGCTTAGCCATGTCACTACTGAGAGTGCTCGCGGGAGTGTTGGGGACGTCGGCGATGGTCCTGGCCCAGGGACAGTCCCCGCTATTGCCGGAGAACGCCGTGACCCGCGTGTCGGAGCACGTCTACGCGATTCTGGGCTTCCCGAATATCGCGATCGTCGTCGGCAACCGGGCGACGCTGGTGGTCGACACGGGCATGGGTCCGCGCAACGGAGCCCTCATCGTGCGCGAAGCGGAGAAGCTCTCCAAGAACCGCGCCCTCTACCTCACCACGACGCATTTCCACCCCGAGCACGCCGCCGGCGAACCGGGCTTTCCGCCGCAGACGATCCTGATCCGGCCCGCGGTCCAGCAGCAAGAGATGGACCAGCGGGGCGCCCAATTCATCGAGACGTTCAGCAGCCGGTCCGCGCAGAACAAAGAGCTGCTGCAGGGTGTGAAGCTCCGCCAGCCGGACATCCTGTTCGACCGCGAAGTGAAGGTCGATCTGGGAGGCCTCACGGCCCGCTTGTTCTGGCTGGGGGCGGCGCACACCAAAGGGGACGAGCTGATCTTCGTCGAGGAAGACAGCGTCCTGATCTCCGGCGACATCGTGCAGAACCAGCTCGTGCCCGGCATGCCCAACGAGGATTCGAGTCCCAAGGGCTGGCTCGCCATCCTGGACCAGTTGGAGCCGCTCAAGCCGCGCTTTATCGTGCCCGACCACGGCGCGCTCGGCGACGGCTCTCTGATCGGGAAGCAGCGCGCCTTCATGACGGATCTGCAGCGGCGCGCGCTCGAGCTCAAGCGCCAGGGGATCGCGGCCGAAGCAGCCGGGAAGACGGTAACCGAGGAGCTGAAGGCGAAGTATCCCGGCTATACGAACATCGCCGCCGTCGCCAATGTGGTGCGGCGAGTATACGCCGAGTCGCAGTGATCTTCAAAACATAAAATCGAAATCGGCTGTGAATCGCCGCCCGCGGTGGCCAAAGAAATATCCGTAGACCGGATCGGCGGTGTTCCCGTGAACCGCTTCGGGATTGAAGTGGTTGGTCAGGTTGAACCCGCTCACCGAGAGCCGCATGGCATACTTCGCCGTCACCTGGAAGTCCTTCGAAAACCGCGAATCGACCGATAGGAAGTTGGGGAACCGGTTGCGGTTGGGAACGCCCGCGTAGTCCTGCGCGGCGTCGGTTTCGAGGTACGGGAAACCGGTTCGATATTCGAGCACCGGCGCTACCTGGAACTTCCGCGGCAGCCGGAAAACACCCCACGTGATGACCCGGTGGGGCAAATCGGTTCCGAGCGTGCCGTATTGGTTCTGCCGGATAATCGCGGTGGGCACTGTCCCGAGAAAACGTCCGAAGTCGTTCAGGTCGCCGCGGGCCTCGCTGCGCACGTACGAGAAGAACAATTCCCGGTCCGACCGCAGCCGGACTTGCGCGGTCACGTCGAATTGCTTGTAGCGGGAGGTCCCGGTGCCTTCCAGCAGATAGGCGCCGACATTGGTGGCCGGATCCGGAGCCACCTGCTGCAACGTCACGAGTCCGTTCGATTGATTGCTGATATAGGTTGCCCGCATCTTCAGCCAGCGAGTCAGGGGCTGTTCCACCTGCACGCTCCAGACCTCGCTTCGCGGCGAGAAGTTTCCATCAACCGGCTGCTGGGAAACAAACGGGAACCGGACCCGGCTCTGCCCGAGCGTGTTCACGAAGAGGTACGGCCCGGCCGAGACGGCTCCGGCCGCGTCATAAAAGGTCAACACCCGGTCCGGATACCGGTTGAAACCGTAGACATTCAGAGGCACGCGATCGTAGAACAGCCCGAATCCGCCGCGAATGACCGTACGGCTCCGGGGTAACGGCGTCCAGGCGAGGCCCACCCGCGGCGCCACCCGGAAGGCTCCCGAAATCTGTTGCGCTTCCGTGCGAACGCCCAGGTCCACGGCCAGCCACGGTGTGAGAATCCAGTGGTCCTGCCCGAAAAACGACTTTTCGACGTCGGAGATTTGAAAATTCCGGATCCGGGGAAACGTGATGCGCTCGAGCCGCCGGCCGGCCAGATCCACAATATCGATCGGACGCTCCCGGATGTCGCCGGTGTGCTCGCTGCTCGCCAGGTAGCCGCCGATTTTGAAGTGATGGGCGCCCACGCTCTCGACCGGCGCGAAGGAATATCTCGACCCACCGCTGATGCGCGAGGCGGCGCGATTTTGCTCCGCAAAATAGTTTCCGCTGTTGCCGGTCGGCCCGATCTGCAGGTCGGCGGTCCCGCGGCCCCAGACGTCGGCGTTGAAGTGCGTAACCGAAAACCGGTTCTCGAGCAAGCCTCCCCGCAGCGAGAGATGGTCGGTGATCGTACCGGTGTAATTGCGGGTCCTCGCGTCGGGGGACGTCGGCTCCGGATTGAAGTAATCGAGCGTGAGGAACCCGAGGCGCTGCGGCGCCACGTGCAGGGTGGCGGTCAGCAGGTAGCGGCTCGAAGCCACCCAGTCCAATTGGGAAAACGAGTTCAGTCCCTCCTGCTTTTTCTGGTTGAACGGAAAGGGCAGCGTGTAGACGGCCGTCTTGCGGACTTCGTACTCGAATCCTTCCGAGACGAACAGCTTGTCGGCCAGCAGCGGGCCCTCGAAATTCACGCGCGGCGTGGCCGTCTTCAAGCCGCGCACCTGGTAGCTGCGAATCCGGAACTCGGGCAGCGGATCGTTCACTTCCCAGCTCCAGTGATCGCCCCCCCGCTTGGTCTCGACCGACACCAGGCCCGCCGTAAAGCGCCCATACTCCGCCAGGTAGGCGGTCTGGTAGACGTTCACCACTTCCACGCTGTCGATCGGCACGGTCAAGCCGAACTGCCCGGTGGCCGGATCGGTCACGTCGGCGGAGTTGACGATCAGCGCGCTGCGGTTTTCCGGACTCGCCGAGAGGATCAGGCCGCCGCCGGGTTCCCGGATCACCCCCGGAGTGAGGGGCAGCGCGTCCGCTACCGTGGCCGGACGGTTCGGCAACTCCTTCGCCTTCCCGGGGGGCAACCGGTTGGGCTCCGAGGCGCTTTCTTCGACCGCGAGGACGGTCCCGCGCACCTCAACCGTATCGTGCCGCGTGAGGGGCGCGACCATCGTTACGGCCAACGCCACGCCGGAGGCGGCAACCTCGAGATCCTTCTTTTCGAAGGTCTGGAGCCCGGCCTTTGTGGCGGTGAGGCCGTAGAGTCCGGGTGTCAGGCCGGCGAACGAGACGCGGCCCAGTTCGTCGGTTTCGCCCGCTTTTACCGGACGCTGTTCTTCGGTAAGTTCGACACGGACCTCGCTGAGCGGGCGGCCGTTGGCGTCCGTAATGACGGCGTCAACCTTCGCTGGCGTCGTCGGTTGGGCGGCCAGCGGCCACAGCAGCAGCAAGCCGAGCAGAAGACTGTAAAGGCTTCGCGGCAAGTTTTCCGTTGTCCCCGCCTAACAAGGTCTAATAAGAAGGATACCTCGTTACAGGTGTGACGTGCCTGGCGGGGCGAAATACCGGTCGCTTACGGCAGCCGCTTGAGCTTCAGACTCCGGAACTCGACCGACGCCCCGGCGGATCCTCGGGGTGCGCCGGCTGCAACCCGATCGCCCCCGTCTTCAGCCGGGAATCGTGCACGTCCACCGTCTGAGAGCAGGACGAAGCCTTCCTTCTGCTCCGCCGCCGTCAGCGTATTCGGAGCGCCGCCTCGTTGCGCCCAGCCGGTCATTCAACCAGCGGTCACGAGCAGCCACAGGACTCGCTTCATGCCGTCTCCCTTCGCGCCATCGATCCGCAGACTTTCGCATCGGCGCAAACGGGAAGTAGACACCTAGGCAGGATACCTGGTTCCAGGTGTGACGTGCATTCAGGGCTTGAGCCACTTGTCCAAGAACCGAAACGCCTGGAGGCCGTGGACCAGGTGCAGGCCGCGGAACAGCCCGAACTCGAGCCGCTCACCGGCCCCTAGCTTCCCGTAGATGTCCCGCGCGTGGGTGTATTCGATGAAGCTGTCTTTGAAGTAGGCGGCGGTATCGAGCGTTCCGGATTCGATGAAGAGCGGGCGTGGGGCAACGAGCGACGCCAGATCCGCGTCGGAAAACTCGGCATGGAAGCCCGGGAAGAAGGCGTATTCCTCCGGCGTGTCGACGTACGCCGTCGAATAGGTCGAGAACTGGAACTGCTTTTTCGTCGTCTGGTTGAAGTAGCCGGAGACCGCGACGGCCGCGAGGCGCGTGTCAATCGCCGCGCCATAAAGCGTCGTCCGCCCGCCCCAGGAGATCCCGTACATGCCGACGCGGGCGGGGTCGACCTCCGGCAAAGACTGCAAGAAGTCGATTACCCGGACGATCTTCCACTGTTCCAGGATCTGGAGCGTCGTCCCGGCCGAAATCGCTTTCCGGTGCAACCGGTTCCGCTGGGCCTGGTCGTTCACGAGGTAAGGAGCGAACACCACATAGCCGTGCTCGGCTGCCTGGGCGCCGAACCGCCGCAGGTAGTCATCGCGCTCCGTCAGGCCCGCTGTCATTGCCGGCGAGCCTCCCATGCCGTGCTGGCAGATCAAGGCCGGCTGGCGTCCCGGCCTTCGCGGTATCAGGAGCAGCCCGTACACCTCGACCCCGGGGACAGCCTGGAGCCACACGCGCTCGGTGCGGTACGACTCGGTCGCTCCGATCACCTCGCGGCGGGGTTCGAGCGGCGTCTTGGCAGCCGGGAATCCGCCCAGCAGCTCGACAAACCTGCGGCGGTAAGGCTCTACCGACGCCAGGTAGCGTTCGGTCGAGGTGAAATCGCGTTTCCAGCGGGCCGCCCGGCCGGCCTCGTCCGCGGCAATGCGCTGGTCGAAGTACCGTTCGAGCTGCCGGTACTGCTCGTCGAGCAGGGGGCTTTCGGTGGTGCGGGCGGAGGTCAAGCTGGTTTCCGACAGGCGCGGCGCGGTGAGCGACTCCAGGCGGAAGTCGAGCTTCCCGCCCGGACGCGCGGCCTCGATCGCCATCTCGTAGCCGTCAGCGTCCACGTAGACGACCCAGTCCCCGTCGGGCAGCTCGAGGCTGTACGCGCCCGAGGGCCCGGTGGTGGTGACGAGCGTGTCGAGGTTCCGCTCGAAAGGGCTCGCCGCCACTTTGGCTCCGGCGACTGGCCGGCCGCCCGCCCCGCTGACTGTTCCTGTAAGCGTACCTGCGAAAGCCGCCGTCCACGCCAACACCAGCATTGCCAGCACGCGCATCATCGCTTTGCGTCCTCCGGCCGCACCCAGTATAGGTAAGTTGTAGGAAATCGTGCAACTTACACGGCCCGCCGGCAAATGTTGCACATTTTCGCAGTTGCCCTAAACTAATAGGCAGGTAACGGCGTCTAAGGATAAAAGCAGTGACTGCGAAGTTACTGGTGTGCGTCGTGATGGCCGGTGCGCTGGTGGCTGGCGGGTGTCGTCGTGTCCTGCCAGCAAACGTAGAAGCTGCGGCCAACGCCGGCCCCACCGAAACCGAGGCCACCACGGTTACAACGCCGCCGGGCAAGCTGGCGGTGCGGGCCACGGGAACCATTCAGGCGGCGCGGGCGTATACGGTCCAGGTACCGCAGATTGCCGGGTTGCCGAGCGGTCCGGCGGGACGGTTGACGCTGGTAAAGCTGCTTCCCAACGGAGCGAAGGTCCAGCCGGGAGAGGTAGTCGCCGAGTTCGACCAGACCACACAGCTCGACGCGGCGCGGGAAGCGCAGGCCAAGTTCGAAGATCTCTCCCACCAGGTGAAGCAGGTGGCGGCACAGAACCGCAGCGACCAGGAGAAGCGCATCTCCGACTTAAGGGAAGCCGAGGCCGAGCTCGCCCGGGCGCAAATCCAGTTGCGCAAGGGGCCCGTGCTCAGCGAGATCGACCGGCTGAAAAATGAGGAGCGGGCCCGGGCCGCGGAGGCGCGGGTGGGGAGCCTGAAGAAAATCGATGCGCTGCGGCGGCAGGCGGAGTCGGCGGGGCTGCGGATCATCGAGCTGCAGACGGACCGGCAGAAGGTCGTTCTCGAGCGCGCCCAGCGGAATTCGGAAAAGCTCGTTATCAAGGCTACGATCGGAGGCATGGTGGCCCTCGAAACCCTCTGGCGGGGCGGGTCGATGGGGAATGCGCAGGAAGGCGACCAGTTGTTTCCCGGCAACCCCCTGTTCAAGATTTTCGATCCGTCCGAGATGCTGGTGCAGGTGCTGGTGGCCGAACCTGACGGGGCGGCCCTGAAGCCGGGGACGACGGCGATGGTCAGTCTCGACGCCTATCCCGATACGGCGTTCCGGGCGCACTTTGAGTCCGCGAGCCCGGTCGCGACCTCCGCCCTGGGAAGCCCGATCAAGAACTTCACGGCGCGGTTCATCCTGGAACAGCAGGATCCCCGGCTGCTGCCGGACCTATCAGCCGCGGTCATTATACGGCCGGAGGCCGCGCGGTGAAGGCGAAGCGCCTGATCGTCGGAACGGTCCTCGTCGTGGCACTGGGCCTCGCCGCGACCACCGCATACCGTTACCGGCAGGTGCAGGCCGCCGAAGCCCTGCCTTCGGCGGCGGCGCGCCAGGGGGACTTCCTGGTGATCGTGCGGTCCCGGGGCGAACTGAAGGCCCGGCGCTCGGTGCAGGTGACGGCCCCGGTGAACGTGCCCGAGCTGCGGATCGTGTGGCTCGCGCCCACCGGCGCCCTCGTGAAGGACGGCGACCCGGTGCTGCGCTTCGATCCCTCCAGCGCGCGGCAGCAGTTGCAGGAAAAAGAGGCCGCCCTCAACCAGGCGCAGGCGGCGCTCGACCAGGCCATCGCCCAGGCCCGGGTGGCCGGCGAGGACGACAAGCAGTTGCTTTCCGACGCGCAATATTCGTTGGAGCGTTCCAAGCTGGAGGTTTCGAAGGCGGAGATCGTGTCGGCGCTTCAGGCCGAGGAGAGCAAGATCGAGATGGGCCTGGCCGAGCAGAAGGTCGGCGTAGAAGAAGCCAAATCGGCGTTGAACGTGACCTCCAACGATGCCAAGATCGCTTCGCTGCGCCGGGCGCGGGACAAGGCCAAAGACGAGCTGGATCTCACGCAATACCGGCTCTCGCAGATGGAGATCCGCGCGCCCATCAAGGGGTGGGTGAACTATCTTCCCAACCAGTCGCAGGGCTGGATCAACGCCAAACCCTTCAAGCTCGGCGACCAGGTCTGGCCGGGGGCGGCGGTCGCGGAGCTGCCCGACCTCGAGACCCTCGAGATGGAAGGGAAAATCGAGGAGATCGACCGGGGGCGCATGACGGTGGCGCAAGACGTGCGGGTCCGCGTCGATGCCCTGCCCGAGGCGCTGTTCCCCGCCAAGCTCGAGCAATTGTCGCCCATGACCGTGATGGGTTGGGAGTGGCCGCCGACCCGGACGTTCCGCGGCTACGCGAAGCTGGCGCAGGCGGACGACCGGCTGCGTCCCGGAATGAACGGCGCGATGGACGTGGTGGTAAACCGCATCCCGGACGCCATCAGCATCCCGGTGAAGGCGTTGTTCACGGTCCACGGTAAGCCGACGGTGTACGTGGCGGAGCGCGGGCGCTACCGGCCGGTGCAGGTGGAGGTGCTGGCGCGGAATCCGGATGAGGCGGCGGTGAAGGGTCTCGCGGCTGGGAGCCACGTGACGCTGGTCGAGCCGGAGAAGAAAGATCTGCCGCAATGAAAAAAGCCCTGATCACGGTCCCGGTAGTGGGGCTGACCCTGGCCCTGGCCGGGTGGGGTGGCCTGCGAGCGTACCGCCAGGCGACGGTGTCGCCAGTAGTCGCAAGCACGATCCCGACGACGGCTGTTCGGCGCGGCGACGTAACGTTTAAGGTGATCTCCAAGGGAGAACTGGTCGGGGGCAACTCGGAGATGCTCTACGCGCCCATGGTCGGCGCCGCGTCGCTCGCCATCACCGCGCTGCGCGATTCCGGTGAACTGGTGAACCCCGGCGACACCGTGGTGCAGTTCGATACGACCGACCAGGAGTTGAAGCTCAAGGAAGCCGAGGCGGACCTCGCCGAAGCGGAGCAGCAGGTGATCAAGGCGGGGGCGGAGAGCAATGCGCTCGAGGAAGAGGCAAAATCCGCCTTGGCGAAAGCCGGGGCGGACCTGCGGATTGCCCAGCTCGAGGCGCGGCGGAACGAGTTCCTCCCGCCAATCGTGGCGCACCAGAACGATCTGGCGGTGCAGGCCGCGCAGGAGAAACTGGACAAGCTGCAGAAGGATTTTGCCGACCGGCTGAACACGGCCAAGGCCGGCATTGCCATCCAGGAGGCGGCGCGGACGAAGGCGAAGGTCGCGTCCGGCACCGCCAGCCGGAACATCGCGTCGATGACTTTGAAGGCGAAATCCAGCGGCTACGTGGCGCGGCAGTCGAACACCGACGGAAACCTGCGTTTTGGGTCCTACCTGCCGGCCTGGCAAGTCGGCGACACGGTGCGCGCCGGGATGGCGGTCGCTCAGATCCCCGATCTCAAGGACTGGGAGGCGACCGCGCGAATCGGCGAGCTCGACCGCGGGCACGTGGCGGTAGGACAGCAGGC
>JBGPDC010000084.1:0-22582 GCA_041482115.1 Terriglobia bacterium
CACGCTGAGTCCGGCGACCAGGATGTTGGTGGAGCGGATGATGCCGTCGAGCGTGGACTGTCCGGTGCCATAGCGGTTGTCGAACAGGTGCTTGGTCAGCGCGTCGTTGACGGCGATGATCGGATACTGGAGCACCCCTTGTTTGGCCATGGCGCGCAGCCGGATGACCCCGGTGGTGGTCTCTTCGGTGCCGCCCACCACGCCCGCGGCCGCATCCTGGCGCGTGGTGTGGAGCATATGGACCAGGTCGGCGCCGTCGTCCATCGTGAGGTGGGGCTTATTGTCGACGGCGGCGGTGATGTGGGAGTAATAGCTGGTGTTGTCCTCGCCCTTGATGGCGTAGGTCGGGATGCCGGAGTCGCGGACCAGCGACGCGGCTACGTCGTCTTGCGTCGAGAGCGGGTTCGAGGCGCAGAGCAATACCGACGCTCCGCCATCCCGCAGCGCGATCATGAGGTTCGCGGTTTCGGTGGTGACGTGCAGGCAGGCGGAGACGCGCATGCCGGCGAGGGGCTGCGACTTGATGAACTGCTTGCGAATCGACTTCAAGACCGGCATCGACTGGAACGCCCATTCGATACGCCGCTTGCCGCCGTCGGCCAAACCAATATCTTTAACGTCAGATGGAGTAGGCATGCGGAAATTGTCCGGCGCTAGGCCCGCACGGCGGCTACGCCCGCCTCGGCGCGCAGCGCGGGGGCTTTGTCGCTGCGTTCCCAGGTGAAGCCTTCCTCGTTGCGGCCGAAGTGCCCGAAGGCCGCCGTGAGGCGGTAAATCGGACGGCGCAATTGCAGGTGCTCGATGATGCCCCGGGGCGTGAGCGGGAAATGGGCCCGCACCAACTCGGAAATGTGGGTGTCGCTCACCTCGCCGGTCCCAAAGGTATCCACCAGGACCGACACCGGGTCGGCCACGCCGATGGCATAGGCCAGTTGGACCTCGCAGCGCCGCGCCAGGCCTGCGGCGACGATGTTCTTGGCGATGTAGCGGGCCATGTAGCAGGCCGAGCGGTCGACCTTGGTCGGGTCCTTGCCCGAGAAGGCCCCGCCGCCGTGCCGGCCCATGCCCCCGTAGGTATCGACGATAATTTTGCGGCCCGTTACGCCGGTGTCCCCGTGAGGTCCGCCGACCTCGAAACGGCCGGTGGGGTTGATGTGCAGCTTGGTGTTGGAGTCCACCATGTGCGCGGGCATCATGGGGTGGATCACCATTTCCTTGATGTCTTCGTGGAGCTGTTCCTGCGAGACGTCGCCGTGCTGGGCCGAAAGGACGATGGCATCCAGACGGATGGCCCGGTCGCCCTCATACTCGACGGTGACCTGGGACTTGCCGTCGGGCCGGAGATAGCTGAGGAACCCGCCGCGCCGCACCTCCGAGAGCTTTCGGACCAGCTTGTGAGCCAGCATGATCGGCAAGGGCATCAACTCCTCGGTCTCGTCGCAGGCGTAGCCGAACATCATGCCCTGGTCGCCGGCGCCGTCCTTGTCCACGCCCATGGCGATGTCGGGGGACTGGCCGTGGATCACGTTGAGCACGGCGCAGGAGTCGGCGTCGATGCCGCAGGCGGCGCTGGTGTAACCGATTTCCCGGATGGCTTCACGGGCGATGTTGGCATAGTCGACGTGTGCCTCGGTCTTGACTTCACCCGCCACGACGCAGAGTCCCGTGGTGAGCAGGGTCTCGCAGGCTACCCGCCCGCGGGGATCCTCGGTCAGGACGGCGTCCAGTATGGCGTCGGAGACCTGGTCGGCGATTTTATCGGGATGTCCCTCAGTGACTGATTCAGAAGTAAAAAGACGGCGGCGCTGCGAACCCAAGGCGAGAGTCCTCCCTTTGCGCAAGTCCTTCCCGGCGGTTCTTTGGACGGGCAGAAGTAAACCGGGGTTAAACCTGAAGCTACCAGACTTGGGGACCGAGCGTCAATCGGGGTTGGTTGGGTGGGGCAGAACCCACCCCGACTGGGGCAGAGCCCCCAGTGAGGTGCGGAAGGACTCCCGGCGCTGCGCCCAGGTTACTGATTCGGTGAGAAAGACAGGTTTGGCCCTGGGATTGCCGTAAGACAGGCAGAAGTAAGCTAATAAGGCTTACATAGCATCCCCGGCGACGAGAACCCAGATCGTCGCCAGCCCCTCTGAGCAGGCCTCGGCTCTTACCCAGGAGCCGGGGCCTTTTTCTTTGCCGCTCACGCCCGAGAGCGCGTTCCCCGCCGCCGGGCCCTCGCCGGCCGCAAGCGACTGCCCGGCGGACTCTTCCCTTTGAGGAACCGCTCGGTCGACCGCCGGCTCTCCTGCACCAACTCGACGACCTCCCGGCGGGACAGGCCGGCGGACACGCCGGGTACCTCCAGCGGCGAGCCGGCGCGGGCTGTGGGACGCACGTCGAAAACCTGCCCGTCCCGCCGGCGGATTTCCACCACTCCATCCCGTCTGGCGCGATTCAATAGTTCGGCCAGCTGCTGTCTCGCTTCCGAGTAAGTATAGACTTTCACGATTCCCACTCCACCAGCTTCAGGCCCAGGCGCTCCGCCGCCCGCGCCAGCCCGCGATCCAGCGTCAGTAACGGCAGGCGTTCTGACCGTGCCGTCTCCAGTACGTAACCGTCGTACGCGTACAGCGCCAGATCCATGGCGATTTCCAAGGCGTGGGCGGCCTCAATCTCGGCCAAGCGCACGGGCACCTTCTGGTAGCTCGCCCACGCCTGCCTCACTGCGGGAGCTGCTAATCGGCGCCGGCGGACACCGGCCAGCAAAGCGTTGCCGACCTCCCACGGCAGGGTCGGGGCCCCGACTAGTCCGCATCCTTCCGTGGCACGGATGAGCGCGGACCGCGACGGTTCGTCCAGCAGCACCGCCAGCACCGCGGACGTATCGAGTACCAGGAACGCCATTGTACAATTGTACGCTTGTCGCCAACGCCCGTCAAGCAACGGGTAGTGGGGTCACAGGACCCCACCACCAATCAACGCCGGCCGGGCAACGACCCCGACGGCGCCGCCACTTTCGTCTCTCTCTCGTGCCACTGAACGCGGAGATACTCGGAACTTCGAGGCGGCATCCTCGACCGTCGTCCGAGTCTGCCAATTGGCAGACTCGCCGGATAACCGATTTGCCTTCAATAACTTTCGGCTCTCCGTCACCATCCGCGCGACCCCTCTTCGCCGGCTGGTTCGCCGCTCGGCCCGGCCGTTGCGCTACAATCGCCGCCAGAAGGGGGCAGGCGCGCCATGATGCTCGGACTCGTCACTTACGAAATCGCCAAGGATTGGGACCTCGAGACCATCCTCACGAAACTGGAAGCCGCGCGGTTTGAAGGGGTCGAACTGCGGACCCACCATAAGCACGGTGTCGAGCCGTCGCTCTCACGCGAGGAGCGGGATCGCGTTCGGATGCGATTCAGCCGCAGTAAGGTCCGGCTGGTCAGCCTGGGGACGGAATGCGAGTTTCACTCCGCGGACGCGGCGGCGCGGGCTAAGAACATCGCCGACTGCAAGGCGTTCATCGAGCTGGCCCACGATCTGGGGGCGATAGGAGTGAAGGTCCGGCCCAACGGCTTCCCGGAGGGAGTGCCGCGGCCGACGACCATCCAGCGGATCGGGGAAGGCTTGCGAGAGTGCGGAGAATACGGGGCCGGGTACGGCGTGGAGGTATGGCTCGAAGTGCATGGGCGGGAGACGCAGAATCCGCCCAACATCCAGGCCATGCTGAAGGCCTGCAACCACTCCAACGTGGGCGCGTGCTGGAACTCGAACCCTACCGACCTGATCAACGGGTCGATCCGCCAGAACTTCGAGTTGCTGCGTCCCTATATCAAGAGCTGCCACATTTCAGAACTCTCGAGCGACTACCCATGGCGCGAGTTGTTCGCGCTGCTGCGGCGGTCCGGCTACAACCGCTGGACGCTTTGCGAGGCCCCGGAGAGCAAGGAGCCGGAGCGGTTCCTCGGCTACTACCGGGCGCTGTGGACCGAGCTGAACCGCGGCTAAAGCTAAAGGAGCCGGGTCTCACGGCCAGATCTTCGGCCGCGATTAGCGGTCCGGCCACGGTAGCCGCCACTCCAAGAACTAGTGTAAGGTTACACCTTGGGTGGTGCCGAGATGAGCAGGCGCACGATCGTTGCTGTGGTGTTGCTGGGGCTATTGGTGGCGGCGGCGCTGACCTCCTCCAAGCTGCAGTGGCGCGGACAACTCGTCGGCCGGAAGGTCCGCGGAGACTTACCGCAGTTGACCTGGGCGGACGTGGCCGGCCGCCTGGGTCCGTCTGCGAGCAGCGGCGGCCAGCAGATCTCGGATCTCGAATGCACGGGGGTCATGAAGGGCAAGGTGCGCGCCATCGCCCGCGGGGAGCAGCCTTGTCCGGTCCAGTGGGAAACGCCGATCGGAGTATTTTCCGGACGTCATGCCGATGGGCCGCTGCTGTGCAACCTCTTGTGGGAGCAGCTCGTTGAAAAAATCTACCAGCGCGACCCGGTGAGCGTACAGCCCGGCGAAGTGGTAGTGGACGCCGGAGCAAACCTCGGAACGTTTACCCGGATGGCGCTGCGGAGCGGGGCCCGGCTGGTGGTGGCGTTCGAACCGGAACCCACGAACGCCACTTGTTTCGAGCGGAACTTCCGCGCGGAGCTCGCCGAGCGGCGCGTGATCCTGGTCCGGGCGGCGCTGTGGGAATCCGAGGGCACCATGGAGCTGGCGGCGGGGGGCGGTAACAGCGGAGGCTTCAGCTTGATCAAGGAACGTCAGGCCGGCCGTCCGGGCGTCACCGTGCCGCTCACCACCATCGATCGCGTGGTCCGGGAATTGGGTTTGGACCGGGTGGATTTTATAAAAATGGATATCGAGGGCAGTGAGCGCCATGCGCTCGCAGGCGGGCGGGAGACCATCGCGCGCTTCGGCCCGCGCATGGTCATCTGCGTGTATCATCTGCCGGACGACCCGCAAGTGGTCCCGCGGGTAATCTCGGAGATACGGCCGGCCTACCGCATCATCCAAGCGGCCAGCCAGCACTACTTCTACTAGGACAGTTGCTGGCCGGTTTACTGCACCGTCTTCAGGTACTCGATCACCGCCAGGGCGTCTTCCCGGCTCATTTTGTAGAGGGGCATCGGAGGACCGGCCGTGCCACCCTTGGGGTTCTTGCCCGTCACGAGGAAGTTCACGAGACCCTCCGGTCCCCAGGTCTTGAAGAGGCGGCTGGAGGCGGAGAGATCCGGGGCGGTCTTGTGCCACTTCGGAATGGCGGCGAGGGGCGAATAGCGGATATCGGCGCCCTTGAGCCACTTGGACGTGTCGAGCTCGCCGGTTTCCGTGCGGGGCGTGTGGCAATCCTGGCAGACGCCCAGACTCTCGACGAGGTACTTGCCCCGCTCGACCTGAGCGTTATTCTGAGCGATCGCCGCGGCGTAGATGGCGACCATGAGAAAGGCGCTTGCAAGGAGGGGTTTGGCTGACATGTTAGGGCCTCCCGCCGATGGTATAATTGCGGTGCCGGTCTTGGCAAGCGCCCGGCGGCCGAAATCTTGAAACCCGGGCGGAAAGGTGCGGCTGGGGCTTCCGGTTCCTGGCGCCAAGGCGCGCAGGAGGAGCCCTTCGGGGTTGCGGTATCCCATACTATTTCCACCGCACCACCCGGGGTTGTGCTTCTGTTGTAGCAGGCGCCGGCGCTGGAACGGAAATCGATAATTTCTATACAGCGAATTGATATTTTGGATGCCCCCGGCGGACCCCGGCAGCCGCTAACCTGAAAGAGCGGGGGCCAGGGGCGGGCCGCGTCGCCACCCACATGGATTTCGATCAGTTACATACGTTTCTAGAAATCGTGAGGCTGAAGAGCTTCTCGCGGGCGGCGCAGACGTGTTTCCGCACCCAGCCGGCTATCAGCGCGCAGATCCGCCAGATGGAGCAGGAGCTGGGCACTTCGCTCTTCGAGCGCTTTGGCAGCCGCATCTCGCTCACCACGGCGGGCAAGATTTTCAGCGAGTACGCCCAGCAGTTGCTGGAAACTCGGCGGCAGGCGATCGAGGCGGTGGGAGAGCTCGACCGCATCCCCAAGGGTGAGCTCGTGATAGCGGCCAATGAAGCCACCTGCGTGCACGTGCTGCCCGGGGTATTTTCCAACTACAAGCAGCGGTTCCACGAGGTGCAGTTGCAGGTGACGCGAGCCTACGGCGCGCGCGCCGTGCAGGCCGTGCTCGAGAATTCGGTGGACTTCGCCGTAACGCAGTTGCCCCTGCAGGAACGTAAGCTCGAGATCGTGAAGATCTACAGCGACGAGGTGCGGCTGCTGGTGCCGCCGGGACATCCCCTGGCGCGCGGCAAGTCGGTGACCGCCGAAGAGGTCGCCGGGTTTTCCCTGCTGCTGCCCAAGACCGGCCGGACCCGCACCCAGATCGACCAGTTCCTGGAGCCGGCCGAGAGCCGGATCAAGATCTCGATGGAGCTGGAGTCGAGCGAGATGATCAAGCGCTTTGTGATGGCGGGCCTGGGGATCGGCTTCATGGGGATGGCCAACGCGCAAGAGGAGATCGGCGCCGGCCGCTTGCAGGGCCTGTCGCTCGCGCCCATGCCGCTCATGCGCACCTTGGGCCTGGTCTACCGGCGCGACAAGCCGCTCTCCCGCGCCGCGCTGGGCTTCATCGAAGTGGTGCTCGAATTCGCCAAGCGCGTGGAGAGCGGCGGTTCGCTTGAAGCCGCGACCCGGAGCCTCTCCGCCGCGGACTGACCTCCTATGAAGTGCCCGCGCTGCGGTTTTCCGGAGATGAACGAGGGCCAGGCCGAGTGCCCCCGGTGCGGAAGCCGGGCGGGGGCCGAGGCCGGCGTGGTGCGCACTTCCGCGGTGCGCGTCGCGGCCGGCGACACGGACCGCGTTTACCGCTCGGTCGACGAGCTGCCGCCGGAGATGCGTCGCAAGCTCCAGAAGGCCCTGCACGGTCCGAACGCCGATACGTTCGTCATCGCCGACGAGCGAGGCCGCGAGCAGCTCTACCAGGTGATCTCGGGCCTGCCGTCGTATTTGCAGAAAAAGGTGATGGCCGCCTTCCGGGTCGGCGAGGAGCCCGCGCCGTCCCCACGCCTTTCGCGGCGGGCGCGTTGTGGCCTGGGTTTCGCGGCGCTGGCCCTGCTGTTCACTTTCCTATGGCTCGTCTGGCGGACTTAGCAGGCGGCTTCAGAAGTTCGCTAAGGTTTGGAGGAAGACCGCTCCCTCACGGTCGCGGCTCGGTTACGGAGCCGCGCGCGTCAGCAAGCGGTCTGCCAGATCGGAAATACGTGACCGCGTTTGCGAAATGGTGTACTTAGCCGCCGTTTCCCCGGCATGAAATCGTCCATCCGCATTGCCAACGGCCAGGGTTTCTGGGGCGACTGGCTCGAAGCCCCGGTGCGCCAGCTCGAGCAAGGCCCGATCGACTACCTGGTGCTCGATTACCTGGCCGAGATCACCATGTCGATCCTGCAGAAGCAGAAGCAGGCGAAGCCGGACCTCGGCTACGCGCGCGACTTCGTGCCGCTGATGGGCCGCCTCTTTCCCCGGCTGGGGAGCGTCCAGATGGTGGCGAACGCGGGCGGTGTGAATCCGATGGCCTGCGCCCGCGCCGTGGCCGAGGCCGCCCGCGCGGCCGGCGTCAAGGGCGCGAAGATCGCGGTGGTGACCGGTGACGACATCTTCGACCGCCTCGACGAGATGCTCGCGACCGGACTCGAGCTCCGCGATCTCGACACGGCCCGGCCGCTCGCCGAAATCCGCGACCGCGTGCTCAGCGCCAATGTCTACCTGGGGGCTTTTCCGCTCGCCGAGGCGCTGGCGACCGGCGCGCAGGTGGTAATCGCGGGCCGCTCGACCGACACGGCGCTGACGCTCGCCCCGATGGTCCACGAGTTCGGGTGGGACGTCCACGACTGGGACCGCCTCGCCGCCGGCACCATCGCCGGCCACATCATCGAGTGCGGCGCGCAATGCACGGGCGGCAACTCGCAGGTGGACTGGCAGTCGATCCCCGACCTGGCCAACGTTGGCTACCCGATCGTCGAGGCTCGGCCCGACGGCAGCTTCGCGGTCACCAAGCACGCGGGTACCGGCGGACGCGTGAGCGCGGCGGTGGTGAAGGAGCAACTGGTCTACGAACTGGGCGATCCGCGCCGCTACATCACACCCGACTGCGTCGCCGATTTCACGACCATTCAGTTGCGCGACGCGGGACCGGATCGCGTGGAGGTGAGCGGCATCCGCGGCCGCCCGCGCACCACGACCCTCAAGGTTTCGATCGCTTACGCGGCTGGGTGGAAGGCCCTCGGGACGCTGGTCTTTAGCTGGCCTCAGGCGCGCGAGAAGGCGGAGGCGGCCGACCGCATCATCCGGCGGCGCCTCGAAATGCTGGGCCTCGTGTTTGAGGAGATCCACACGGAGTTTCTCGGCGTGAACGCCTGCCACGGGCCGCTCGCTCCGCCGGCGCCCGACCCGCCGGAGGTACAATTGCGCGTCGGCGTGCGGGGGCCGGACCGCGAGGCGGTGGAGCGCTTCACGCGGGAGATCGTGCCGCTGGTGTTGAACGGTCCGCCGACCGCGACCGGCTTCGGGGAAGGAAAGCCGCCGGTGCGGGAAGTGGTGGCTTACTGGTCGGCGCTGATCCCGCGGGAAGAGATCGCGACGAGCGTCGAGGTAGTGGAGGTCTAATGAGCGCGAGCGTCGAGGTGGTGCGCGGCGTCTATGCGGGGTTCCTGCGGGGGGACATTCCGGGGGTCTTGCGGCTGCTCGCGGAGGACGTCGAGTGGAGCGTGCCGGGCAGCGCCCAGGTGCCGCACGCGGGCCGGCGGCGGGGTCCTGGGGAAGTCGGGCAATTCTTTGCGGATGTCGGGGGCGGCCTCGACGTGCAGCAATTCGAGCCGCGCGAGTTCTTCGACGCCGGTGAGAGTGTGTTCGTGCTGGGCCGGGCGCGCGTGCGGGCGAAGTCCACGGGCCGGGGATATGAGACCGAGTGGCTGCATCACTGGAAGGCACGGGACGGGAAGATCACGTACTTCCGCGAGTATGCGGACACGGCGGCGGTGAACGCGGCGTTTGCCTGATGAGGAAGTTCGAATTCCATCCTCTGACCCCAGACCGCTGGCCGGACCTCGAGAAGCTCTTCGGCCCGCGCGGGGCGTCCGGTGGCTGCTGGTGCATGTGGTGGCGGCTCGCGCGCTCGGAGTTTACGAAGCTGAAAGGCGCGGGGAACCGGCGCGCGTTCCGCAAGATCGTGGAGTCGGGTGCGGAGCCGGGGATCCTCGCTTACCACGGCGGCGAGCCGGTGGGGTGGTGCGCCATCGCGCCGCGCGAGCAGTACCCGGTGATCGAGCGCTCACGCACACTGAAGCCCATCGATGGCGAGCCCGTGTGGAGCGTCTCCTGTTTTTTCATCGCCCGGCCGTTTCGGGGGCAGGGGGTGGCGGAGGCCTTGCTGCAAGCCGCCGTGAAATTTGCCCGCCGGAAGGGTGCGAAGATCGTCGAGGGGTATCTGGTGGAGGCCCGTAAGGAGCGCCTGCCGGACGCCTTCGCCTGGACCGGACTGCCGCCCATCTTTCAGGCGGCCGGCTTCCGGGAAGTGGCGCGGCGCTCGCCGACCCGGCCGATTGTGCGGCGGACGGCGAGTGGAAGGGAGTGAGGTTATGGAACACGTTATCTCGCGCATGTTGCAAGGCTACGAGCAGGGCAAGATCGGCCGCCGGCAACTGATCCAGGCGCTCGTCGCGCTGGTGGCTGCGCCGGCCGCGGCAGTTCCTGCGCCCGAGTCCTCGTTCCGCGGCGTCGGGATCAACCACGTCTCGATCAATGTGACCGACGTGAAGCGCTCCCGTGATTTTTACCAGAAGTATTTTGGATTGCCGGTGGATGGCGAGTCCGCGAAGTCGTGCTTCCTCAAGGCCGGCAACGAGTACCTGACGATCTTTGAGCGGCCGAAATCCGCGATCGACCACTTCTGCCTGGCGATCGACAATTACAAGACTGAGGCCGTGGTGGAGGAGTTCAAGCGGCAGGGGTTGAACCCGCGCGGCGCGGGCAACAGCGTGACGGTGGCAGACCCCGACGGCCTGGCGGTGCA
Source organism: Terriglobia bacterium (assembly GCA_041482115.1). Classification (GTDB taxonomy): domain Bacteria; phylum Acidobacteriota; class Terriglobia; order Bryobacterales; family JACQDG01; genus JBGPDC01. The sequence continues at coordinate 10,065 of JBGPDC010000084.1, forward strand.
GATCACGGCGGTGGGGCACCATCCGTAAGAGTGACGGCCCTCAGATCTCGATCAATTCCTCCCACGCCAGCGCATGACCGAGGGCCCGCTTCGCCTCCAGATGGCGCTGCGGGGCGAGATCCCCAGCCTTCTTCACGAACGCCGAGCGCGGCGCGGTGCGCAGATTGTCGAAGTTGGCAACGCAGGGCTTCGCGAGACCTTCGCGGCGGCCGAGCGGGACTTCTTCGGCGATGCCCCGGATGGTCGTAGTGATCTCGGCGACGACGAACTTTTTGAGATACCCGTAAGCCGCGTCCCGGCTCAACAACAAAACCGGCCGGCGGCCCGCCGGCGCGGGCAGCTTCGCCCACCAGATCTCGTATTGCCTCACCCGCGAAACTCCTCGGCGGTGGACCAATCGTCCGCCTCCGACGCGGAGTCCGGCTTCGCCCGGTAGGCCGCCTGGGTGCGGGCCTCTTCGGCCTCCAGGGCCGCTTTGACGAGCGCCCGGCGGATGAACTGCGCCCGCTGGCGCTTGGCGGCGGGCGCCACCCGCTCCAGCAATTGATAGGTAGGGTCGTCCAACTGGATCAATATTGATTTCATATATAATAATTCTATATTAACTTGCGGCGGCTCTTTATGGCAAGCTTGCTCCCTGCGTACTTGTGATGCTATAATGCATCACATGAGAAGCGCTTCCGTGCGAGACCTTCGCTACCGCTTCACCGCAGTCGAACATCTTCTTCAGGAAGGCGAGGAAATCCAGATCACGCGCCGCAAGCGGGTGATTGCCCGGCTCGTGCCGGCCTCTCCCGCCGTCCCGGAGAAGCGACCGGATTTCCTGGCGCGGTTGCGGGCGATTTACGGCCGTAAGATCCTGAAGACCAGCGGCGCCGAGCTGCTGTCCAAGGAACGGGAGCGGTTTTGACGCTGGCATACGCCGATACCAGCTTCCTGGTCTCACTCTACACGCCGGACGCCAACTCCGTCCAAGCCGCTGCCGAGATGCAGCGCGCCGAGACCACCTTCGTGTTCACGGCGCTGGGCGAAGTGGAATTGACCAACGCTTTCCAGTTGCGGGTTTTCCGCAAAGAGCTGACAGCCGCCCAAGCCAAGGCCGGTTACCTGGCGTTTGAAGAGGACGTGGCCAGCGGTGTTCTGACGGTGAAGCCGATGGCGCTGGCCGTCTATCACGCCGCGAAACAGTTAGCGGCGAGGCATACGCCGTCGCTAGGCGTTCGCACGCTGGACATCCTACATGTCGCGGGGGCGTTGGTGCTGGGGGCCGAGATCTTCTACAGCTTCGATGTGGCGCAAAGGAAATTGACCAAGGCCGCCGGCCTCGCACTGAGGCCCGCCGGGCACTAAGGTACACTAACCACGCTATGTCCTACTTCCTCGCAAAAACCGATCCGGAGACCTACTCGCTCGCCGACCTGGAGCGCGACAAGAAGACCGTGTGGGACGGCGTGCGGAACGCGCAGGCGCTGCGGGCCATCAAGGACATGAAGCCCGGCATGAAGCCCGGCGATCGGGTCTTCATTTACGAGAGCGGCGGGGAGTCGCAGGTAGTAGGGATGGCCGAGGTGGTCTCGGCGCCGCGTCCGGACCCGAAAGACCCGAAGCTGACGGTGGTCGATTTTTCCTTCGCCGGGCGCATCGCGCCGCCGGTGACGCTCGCCGAGATCAAGTCCTCGGGCCTGTTCAACGACTGGGCGCTGGTGCGCCAGGGCCGGCTCTCCACCATGGCGGCGCCGGATGCCTTCGTGAAGTGGATGCGCCAGAAAAATCCGAAGGCGAAGATCTAACAAGACTCCCCGTGGCGTCCGCCGGCGACGAAATCCGCATCGGCATCTCGGCCTGCCTGCTCGGCGAGCCCGTGCGCTACGACGGTGGCCACAAGCGGGACTCCTTCCTGGTGGACGTGCTCGGCAAGTTTGTGACGTTCGTGCCGGTGTGTCCCGAGGTGGAGGTGGGGATGGGGACGCCCCGCGAGACGTTGCGCCTGGTAAGGCGCGCCGACGGGCTGCACATGATCGCCAAGGAGAGCGGCGCCGATCACACGCGGGCCATGCGCGAGTACGCCGAGCGCCGCGTGGCTTCCCTCGAGACGCTGGACCTCGCCGGCTATGTGCTCAAGAAGGACTCGCCGAGTTGCGGCATGGAGCGCGTCAAGGTGTATGACGCGAATAGCGTGGCCTCGAAATCCGGCCAGGGCCTGTTTGCCGAGGCGCTGCTGCGCCGCTGTCCGCTGCTGCCGGTCGAGGAGGAGGGCCGCCTGCAGGACGCCCGGCTGCGCGAGAACTTTCTCGAGCGCGTCTTCGCCTTTCACCGGCTGCGGCGGTTCTTCGCGTCGCGCTGGCAGATGGGGGACCTGGTGGCCTTTCACACGGCCGAGAAGTTTCTGCTGCTGGCTCACGATCCGCCGGCTTATCAGGCCTTGGGACGCCTGGTCGCCGGGGCGAAGCGGGCCGCGCGCAGCCCTCTGGCCACGGCCTACCAGGAAGCCTTCATGACGGCGCTGAAGAAGATCGCTACGGCCCGGCGGCATACGAACGTTCTGGAGCACCTGGCCGGGTTCTTCAAGGTGCAGCTCAGCAAGGACGAGAAGCAGGAACTGGCGGGGTTGATCCACGACTACCGGCAGGGGCTGGTACCGCTGCTCGTGCCGCTGACGCTGCTGAGGCACTACGTCCGGCGGCACGACGTACCGTATCTCAAGGGGCAGACGTATCTCGAGCCGCATCCCAAGGAGCTGATGCTCAGGAATCACGTGTAACAGCCGGGACCTTGCCTGAGACAGCCCCCCCGACGCGCCGCATCCAGGCGAGTTCCTCTTCGGCGAGCGGGCCGAGGCGGAGGGCTTCGAGAGCGTGATCCATCTGCGCGGCGTTCGCGGGACCAGTCATACAGACATCCACCTCGGGGCGCGCCAGCACGAAGCGGTAGCAATCGGCGGCGGTCGGCACGCGCTCGCCCGGTGGGACGCGCGCCGGATCGAGCAGGCGGCGCCAGCACGTGGCTGTGTACGACACCAGGCCGGGACGGCCGGCGGCCGGCAGGTACGGGAAGATGTCCCGCTCGGCCCCAGGATGCGCGGCACTGTAGCGGAAGTGCACCACGTCGAACGTGGCGGAGAAATCCGGAACGAGCTGGCGCTTGTGCGTCGAGACGCCGAGGTACCGTACCAGGCCGCGATCCTGGAGGCGTCGCGCGGCGTCGAGAATACGCGGTGGGATGGGCTTGTACCACAGACCCAGCAGCAGCACGTCGGCATGGTCGAGGCGCAGAGTGTGGAGCGCGCGCTCGAGGCTCCAACCGAGGAGTGACGCGAGACGCGAGTAAGACTGAATCACCAGCACGAAGCGATCGCGCTGTGGGGCGACATGCCGGATGGCCTCCGCGAAGGAGTCGCGCCGCATGGTGCCCCAATAGAGGTAGTTCACGCCCTGCTCGAACGCGCGCTCGACGGCCGCGGCGGGCACCCCGTAGGTAGAGGCCACGCCCAGACGGCCTACGCGCAGACCGGTGCGGCCCAAGGTTCTGCTTCCGGGGCCGGAAGCCGTCATCTTACAGGCTGGGGCGGTCCTGACCCTCGGGGAGTTCCTGCAACTCGGTATCTCCCTGGCAGCACATGCAGCGTCCTGCCTTGTGGGTGCGGATCGAACAAATCTCGCACCAATACGTGACGATGTAGCGCTTGCCGTTCTTGATGGTGAAGATCTTGAGGGCCTCGAACTTGTTCGTTCCAGCGAAACGTCCTTCGATCTCGATCTCCCGGCCATTGAGCTTGTCGTCCTTCATCTGGCTCAAGGTGAACTCGTCGCCGCCCACCGTGTACTGCTTGCCATCGGCGGTCTGAATCACCGGTTCCTGGTCGGGCCGCTGGACGATCTTGCCGCGCAAGGCCGTTTGGCCCGCCGGCAGCTCGGCGCCGGCCAGCACTACCGCCATCGCGATCGTCAGCACCAGCAGGAGATATTTCATAGCCGCTCCGAATAGCTTCATTCTACCATGATGCCCGCGGCGGGCAGCGGGTTGCGCGGCTGGCTAGAATTCCGCCCGCAGGCTCATCTGGATAATGCGTGGGCCGCCGTAAATGTGCTCCGAGACGGTGGTCAGGGTGCCGAACTCGCCTGAGTTCATGGAGCGGTTGCCGGTCTTGATGCCGAAGTTGGTGTGGTTGGCCACGTTGAAGAAATCGGCGCGGTAGCGCAGCGCCAGGCGCTCTCCGATCGGGAAGCGCTTCGACGCCGAAACGTCGAAGTTGATGATCCCCGGCCCATAGAAGCCGTTGCGGGGCGAGGTCCCGACGCGGCCGGCGGGCGCGCAGCCGCCGGTTACAGTGTTCGCGGAAGCGGTGGAATAGCCCGGGCAGACACCCGTCCCGACCTTGCCGAAATAGGCGGGATCGAAGAAGGCGTCGGGGTTGCCCCGATCGAGCGTCAGGGGACCGGAGGCCAGAACATCCGGCCGGTCGTTGAACTGGTCGAAGCCGCTGAAGTCCTTGGCGGTATTGGCGAAGACCGTGAAGGGCTGGCCCGAGAAGATATCAGTAATGCCAGAAACCTGCCAGCCTCCGGCCACCTGGTTCACCCAGCCGGAGGCGCCGCCGAGCAGGCGGTGGCCCCGGCCGAGCGGCACCTCGAGCACGTAATAGGTCACGAACCGCTGGCGCTGGTCGTTGGCGCTGTTGGAACGCTCGAGGTCGAGGCGGCTGCGCGTGTTGGGACGGCCCGTGTCGTCATCGGAGCCGAAGATCGACGAGCTGTTGTCGATGCCGTGCCCCAGGGTGTAGGAACCGCCCAGGTTCAGCAGGCCCTGGAAGCGGGCCTTCCACGAGGCGGCGAGGCCGTTGTAAATCGAGTTGGCCTGGAAGGTCGTTATGGTGCTGCGGGCCCACTGCGGGTATGGAAAGATCTGCTCGTTCGGCGACTGCGCGCCACGGAAGCTCGCATTGTTGAGGACCACGAACGGCTGGTTCGGGTCCAGATTCATCCCCAGCTTGCGGCCGGCCGAGCCGAGGTAGCTGACGTCCAGGCTGAGATGCCCCGAGACTTCGCGTTGCACGCCGAGGTTCCAGTTATAGGCGTATGAGCTGCGGGCGCGGTTGTCGACGGCGTTGTAGCCGATCAAGCCGATAGCCGGCGCGCCCGGACCTTGCGTGGTACGCGACACCAGGGGCACGTTCTGATTGAAGGCCACGGCCCAGGGAAAGCCTGCCGCCGGCTGCGTGCTGCCGGCCCGCTGGGTGGTCGTGAGCGACCACGGTGGATTGAGGGTCTGGTTCAAGGGCACGTTGTAATAGATGTCGTCGTAGCCGACGCGAAAGCCGCCCCGGACGACCGTCTTATGGTCACCGAGCGGCCCGGAGCCGAAGCGGGGCGACCAGGCAAAGCCGAACATGGGCGCGAGGTTGTTGAGGTCCGCCGTGGTCCCGCCGCGCGGCAGGACCAACGGGCCCGGGGTATAAACGAATCCCGCCGGCCCGGCCACCGCCGGATTCAAACTGAGGACCTGGTTGGTCCCCGCGAGCATGGCCCCCACGCCGTCCACGAAGTTGGTGGCGCGGTTGGTCTTCTCGACCATCACGGAAGGCAATTCGTAGCGCAGGCCGAAGTTCACGGTCAGGTTGGGTTTCAGCTTCACGTCGTCCTGCCAGTAGAAGGCCCACGGATAGCGGTACCAGTTGCCGAGCGTGCTGCCCGTGCGGATCGTGGCGGAGTTGAGCAGCGAGCGGCCGCCGCAGGCCGCGCACGTGCCGGCGAACTCGGCGAAGCTGGTGAAGACGAAAGCGCCGCGCGAGCTGCTGTTGTTGTAACGGTTCGCCTCCTCGCGGCGCACTTGCATTCCGAACTTGAGGGTGTGGCGCGAGAACCCGAGCGGCGCGATCTTCGTGCCGTTGGCGGAAAGCTCGTAGTTGTTGGTGGTGCGTCCCTGAGGGACGTTGGTGGCGCTGCCAATACCGGCATAGCCGGAAATGAAGAAATTCGGCAGGCCGCTGTTGAGCAGGCCGTCTTGGGCGGTGTCGACCACGCCGGGCACGCCGGGGAACAGCGGGGCGGCGTTCACTCCATAATCCTGCGGGAGAAAGCTGGCGGTGTTGCGCGTGTAGCCGAAGCGCACTTCGCCGAGGAAGCCCGGCGAGAAGGCTCGCGTGGCCGCCAGCGCGAGCGATTGCGTGCTGGGCGCGCCGTTGCGCCCGCCGCTAGTGGGGACGGCGCCGCCGACCGTGTTGGTTCCGCCCATCCAGAGGTAGCGGCCCGTCAGGCGCGTCTGCTCGCTCCAGGCGTGATCGATACGGCCCAGGAGCGTATTGTCGAAGGTGCTCTGAGGAAGATTGCCGACGTAGTTGGTGGTACCGGCCCGGGCGCTCGGATCGGTGGGGAGCGGCCAGTAGCTGAGCAGCCCGCGCGCGATCGGATCGACCACCGTCGCCCGCTCGGCGGCGGTGGGCACCACGGCCGTGGAGGGCAGCGGATCTTTTTGCCAGAAACGCTCCCAACTGCCGAAGAAGAAGGTCCGGTCGTGGCGGATCGGTCCGCCCACCGTCCCGCCATACTGTTGCCGCTTCAGATGGCTCTTGGTCCCAGCGAACTTGTTGGTGAAAAAATCGGTGGCGGCGAGCTGGTCGTTGCGGTTGAGCCAGAACGCGGAGCCGTGCGGAGCGTTGGTGCCGCTTTTCGTGATGATGTTGACCTGGGCGCCGGAGACACGGCCGAACTCGGCGGGTGCGGCGGTAGTGGTCACCGCAAACTCCTGCACGGCGTCGGCGATGCGGAAGCCGTTCAGCGGGCCGTTCACCTGCGGGTCCGTGTTGCTGATGCCGTCGAGCAGGAACTGGTTGGATTGCGTGCGCTGTCCGGCGGCGGAGAACCCGCCCGCTTGCGAGCCGGGCGCCTGCATCACCACGCCTGGCGTCAGCACCGCGAGGTCGATGAACTGGCGGGCCGCCAGCGGCAGGTTCTTTACCATGGCGGACTCCATCGCCACGCCCGTCGCTGATTTCTCGGACTCGACCAGCGGGGCGATGGGGGCGCTGACCTCCACTACCTCGGAGACTAGCCCCACCTCTAGAGCCACCTCGAGAGCCACAGTTTGTCCTACCAGTACCGTAATCTCGCGGAGCGTGGTGCGGCGGAAACCTTCGGCTTCGACGGTAAGCTGGTAGCGGCCCGGCGCCGCCTCCGGAAACTGAAAGTGGCCGAGAGAGTCGGAAAGCGCCTGCCGGGCCAGGTTGGTTTCCACGGCCACGAGCTTGAGGGAAGCGCGCGCCACGCGGGCGCCCGACGCATCCTGCACGTAGCCCTCGACGGCGCCGGAGGGCGCGGCGTGCAAGGCGGTCCAGGGCAGCAGACACAATACCAGTAATAGTCGGGAGGCAGGCGGCATCGCTCGGATTTCCCTTCGCATCCCATTGTCGGGGCCTGCCACTACAATTCCAAACTGAAATGTTTCTTAGGGGATCACGGAAAAATATAGGAGTGTCCATACTGCTCTTTCCAAAATGGACATATGCCGGAGGACATAGAGGCTCGTTCGAGGGGGATGCCGCGCCGCGGTTAGATCTCGTAGTCGGGCGCCTTGCGGGGCAGGCCGTAGCCGATGCGCGCCCAGACCCGCTCGTGCAAGAAGTAACCGAAGAGTTTCGTCAAGCCGTCGATCAATCCGATCTGGAGACCCTTGGTGATCTGCCCCGTCAGGAACCAGGCAATGAACACGGTAATAACGGTCGCAATCAGGCGGTAACTGACGGCCTTGGCAACACTGCGGCGGTGAGTATCCATTCTCCTGTATCCCTATCGAGATGGGTACCATTATCTCAGAAGTCACGATCTGACCGGGACGGCAACTTCGGTACTGTCTGTACCACATTGGCGGCCGGGGGTTTGGTACCAGCGGAATTGAACCCCGTCTCCCATTTCGCTAAAGGCCGTGGGCAGGCAGAATCAGGGCGAGGTCCCGCACTCTCGTGACGCCCGAACAAGAAACCCTCTCGAACCTGGCCACGGTGGCCGTCCTGGTGGCGATGTTCTGCGCCTTCTTCGGGCTCGGATTCTTGGCCGGCAAGGAGACGGCGCGGCCGGCCGGAGGCTTCGCGCCCCCCGTGATCCTCGAGTCGCCCGCCGTTTACAGCGAGCGGGTTTGAGAGCTAGGGCCGCACGAACTTCTGGGGCCGCCAGTTGAGGATCTCGGCGGTGTACACCTCGCCCCCCTTGCCGACCGCGAGCTGGTGAACGTAGTTGAACTGTCCCGGCAGCCGGCCGGGGCCGCCGATGCGTCCCTGAATCTTACCCTCCAGGTCGGTCACCAGCACCTGATTGGCGTAGCCGTCGCCGATGAAGATGCGCTGGTCGGGGGTGATGACCAGTCCCCAGGGCGAGCCGACGTGGGTCCATTGGGCCAGGAACTTTCCATCCCCGTCAAAGATCTGGAGACGGTGGTTTTCGCGGTCGCCCACGTAGACGCGGCCCTTGGCGTCGAGCGCCACGCTGTGGGGAATGTTGAACTCGCCCGGCCCGCTCCCCTTCTTGCCCCACTCGGTGATGTACTCCCCTTCTTTCGAGTACTTCACCACGCGCGAGTTGCCGTAGCCGTCCGAGATGTAGAAGTCCCCGTTGGGGGCGAAGGCGAGATCGGTTGGACGGTTGAAGCTGACGTGGTCGGAGGCCTTGCGGTGGCGCCGGCCGAGCACCATCAGGACGCGCCCGTCCTTGTTCATCTTCATGATCATGTCGCCGCCGTCGTCGGTGGCCCAGATGTTGTCCTGGGCGTCGATGCGGAGCGCGTGGGTGCGGCTGAACATGCCTTCGGCGACGGAGCGGACGAACTTGCCGTTGGCGTCGAACTCGATCAGGGGATGGTCGCTGCGATTGAAAACGAAAACGTGGCCCTGCGAGTTAACGGCGATGCCCGAGGTTTCACCGAAGTTCCAGCCGCCGGGCAGGGTCGGCCAGTTGGGAACATTCTTGTAGCCGAGCTCGGGGACGTTTTGCGCGAGCGCGCCCGTGAGCACGATTCCTGTGAGCAACCAGCTTCGAAGCAGAGTTCGCATGTCCTGGGCGCCTCCTCCGCGGCAGGGTCCGAGTGTTTTCGGAGTGGTCGAATTATACCTCTAAATCCGCTGCGTCTTCCACCGCCCCCGGCGGAACAGGAGCAGACCTGCCGCCGCAATCGCCGCCTCCGCGATCACGATCGAGAGAAACACGCCCTTCGAGCGCATACCGAGGTGTACCGCCAGCCAGTAAGCCAGTGGAATCTCGAGCACCCAGAAGCCGAAAAAGTTGACGATCGTCGGGGTTATGGTATCCCCGGCGCCGTTGAAGGCCTGCAGCATCACCATGGCGGAGGCGTAGGCGATGTTGCCATAGCTGATCGTCCGCAGGCAGAGGGCGGCCAGCGGCACGACCTCCGGATCGTGGGTAAACAGGCGCACGACCGGCTCGGCAAACAGGATCAAGACCACCCCGACGCTGCCGAGAAAGAGCACGTTGTAGAGCGTGGTCAGCCAGACCGACTTTTCCGCGCGCTCCGGCTGCTTCGCCCCCAGGTTCTGGCCCACGAGCGTGGCGGCGGCGTTGCTCATCCCCCAGGAGGGCAGAATGACGAAGATCACGACGCGGATCGCCACCGTGTATCCGGCCAGGGCCGCGCTGCCGAACAGGCTGATGATGCGCACCAGTCCCACCCAGCTCGTGTGGGCGATGGAAAACTGCAGGATGCCGGTCAGCGAGACGCGCAGCAGCCGCAGCATCACCTCGATATTGAGGCGCAGGTGACGGGTCAGAAGGCGCAGGCGTTTCGTCCCCCGGAGCAGGCGGTAGAACTGGTAGAGCACGCCGATGCTGCGTCCGGTGAAGGTGGCCAGCGCCGCGCCCGTGACCCCCAGCCGGGGAAACGGACCGAGGCCGAAGATGAGGCAGGGGTCCAGGCACAGGTTGATGAGGTTCGACACCCACAACAGCCGCATGGCGATGGCCGCGTCGCCGGCGCCCCGGAAGATGGCGTTGTTGAGGTAGAGCAGGAACGCCGCGCCGCTGCCGCCGAGCGCGATGCGGGCGTATCCGGAGCCGGAGGCGACGATCGCGGGAGAGGCCCCCATGAGGCGCAGCAACCGGGGTGCAAAAAGCAGGCACGGCAAGCCGACGAGAACGGAAACCACCGCACCCAGCAGGATGGCCTGCACGGCCGAGATCGAGGCCGCCTCGGGATCCTTCTCGCCGATCCGCCGCGCCACCATGGCCGTGGTGGACATGCTGAGGCCCACTGCGATTGCGTATACCAGGCTGAGCATGGACTCGGTGAGGCCCACGGTGGCGACCGCGTCGGAGCCCAGGCGCGCGACCCAGAAGACGTCCACCACGGCAAAGAGGGACTCGAGAACCATCTCGAGCACCATCGGGATGGCCAGCAGCAGGATCGCCCGATGGATGCTGCCGGTAGTGAAATCCTGCTGCGACCCGCGAATCGCTTCGCGCACCGAGGCCCAGAGAGACGGCGGAGAGGGTGTCGGTCCCGATGAAGTAGCGGCAAATGTTTCCATAAGACCCCGCGAGCTGGTGATGAAATGGGGAACCATAGGGGTTCACAGGCGGACGCACTCCCGCAAGAGCACAGGAGTCACCTTTGCTGTGAAACCGGGGAACCCGCGAATCAGTTAATGACTTTCATCGGCGGCACGCCCGCCGGTTGCGCAGAAGCGGCAAGGCAGGGCGAATACGTCGAGTATACCCACGCCGTGCCGTGATGTCCAGGCTCGGTAGTGTCTGAAAGGTGCGTTGATTGAAAAACAGCGAACGCTTTGCATTCGCGTCAAAGCGGGCCGCAGTCTTGAGGCATGGCCAAGCCATCCAGCCGTGAACTTCATACGCTTCGAAACCGTATCTCCGAAGCGGATTTGATTCTCTCCACTACAACCCTGCCCGAGGGCCGAGCGCCCCGTTGCCGCGAACTGCTCGGGGCAGCCCTGGCCCTTACGGACGATTTCATCAGCCAAGCCAAGCTCTCCCGGGCTGCCGTTATGGGGCGCAAAGGCGGGAGCACAACGGCTCTACGGGGTTCCGACTACTTCCGCAAGCTGGCCGCACAGCGCAAGACGCGGGCAGGCGGAAGGCCGAAAAACCAGGAATGATCTAACTTTTCTTGCCGCCGATCTGCTCGGTATGATAATCTGAAACCTGGCGCGGTTTTTTCTGAAATTGGGGATTGGCTATTACCGAGACCCTGCCGTCTGCGCCTGACGGCCCTGAATCCAAAGGAGAGCAGTCCATGCTCTCATTCCCGTAGATACTACGAATCAGAGGGCCACCAGTTTTTGGGGCTGACCGGGGGAGTGTGTCTTTAGCGCTCCCCTGGCTCGTCCTGCTTTACGCGGGTCTGATGGGTAGCACAGGAGAGCGGCTTGCGACGCTCTCCCGGCTCATTATGCCAAACGCGCCAGTAGGTCAGCGGAGCCACATGCCCAGAGAGCGCCGATGGACAGAGGTTCGACTCCACTCTGGCGCGCCAGCATAACGCACTTGCGCGGGTGTGGTGCATTGGCAAACACAGCGGACTCTAAATCCGCCGGCTTCTGAAGAGGCCTTGCAGGTTCGATTCCTGCCACCCGCACGGAGCGCCAGAATCTGAGTATGAGAATGGGGATGCGGCGTTTCACACGGTTCACCAATGGTTTCAGCAAAAAGTTTGAAAACCACTGGGCCGCGTTGTGCCCATGGTTCGTGTATTATATTTCTCCCGGATTCACCAGACGATCCGAATCACTCCGGCGATGGAAGCGGGAGTTACGCGGAGCGTCTGGACACTTGGAGAACTGTTGGTGTACAATGAGGCGGCCTTAAAACAGGCCGCCTTATGAATTTTTGGGAGGCTGGGCGCTATCTAGGCTTTTAGCGGCAGAGCCGTCCGTCCTTTCCGAGAGGGGTGGTGTACCATAAGCCCCCCGGAAAGGGCAAAGTGCTTCCCGAATTCACAGAGGATTTTCCCATGACGTTTCAACTTGGAATCGTCAGTAGTGATAGGGTTCTGCTCGCGAGCGATAGACTTTGTATACGTCTTCAAAATGGTGTCAGATTGCCGGAGCACAAAAATAAGATCAGCGATGTTCCTGACAAAAAGCTCGCTTACTGCTGGTCTGGTTCTGATCTTATGGGGGCGGTTGCGGAAGACGTGTCTGCAAACATAGAGGGTGAGACTGGCGAGTTGTTGAAGCTATTAATGATTCAATCAGCAGACCGCGTATTGACCGAGGAAAGGCGTAAGGCGGACAACCGCAACTATGGAATCTCGCATGTGGGCCGGGTGTTATTCGTTTTCTACGGCGTGTCTCCCATTCAACTGTGGACGCTCGGCATTGACACACCTCGGCGGGGTGTGGCTGATGTGCAACAGATTCAGGAGAAGACAGTGATCAACGGCGATTCAGTCAATCCTGCCACCCACTACTGTCCGGCTATAAGTTGAACAGATTCAGTTGGTTAGCGAAATCACATAGATCTTCTTGGGAGTCCGATGGCTGAAGTGCCCGTAAAATGGGC
>JBGPDC010000085.1:0-22455 GCA_041482115.1 Terriglobia bacterium
AACGAGAACTGGCGCTGGCAGCCCTGGTACCGCCGCCTCCGCGAGCTGCTCGACGCCGGGGCCATCGGCCGGACCATCTTCTACCGCTTCGACGCCCGCCGCCGCGACGGGCTCGGTCCGGCGCCCTATCCCAACCAGCCCTACTTTAAGGACATGCCTCGCCTCGTGGTCTTCGAGTTTCTGGTTCACTACCTCGATACCGCCCGGTTCCTGTTTGGCCCTATTGATGAGATCTACTGCCGCCTCGACCGCGTCAACCCGGTCATCGCCGGCGAGGACCTGGCCATCATGCTCGTGCGCCACGCGAGCGGCCTCGCGGGCGTCATCGACGGCCACCGCTTCTCCGACCCCGACCCCGACGGACCTGCCATGTCGGACGCCCGCTTCGAAGGGCTGGATGGCGTGCTCTCCCTCCGCGCCACCGGCGAGTTGTTCCTCGGCTCTGAGCGCGTCTTCGACCCCGCCGGCCTCCCCGGCTACAAGGGGGACAGTTGCCGCGCCACCCAACAGCACTTCGTCGATAGCCTGCTGGCCGGCGCCCCTTTCGAAACCGGCCCCGAGGACTATCTTCAGACCGTAGCCGCGGTCGAAGCCGCCTATCTTTCGGCGTACGAAAACCGCCCCGTCCGCCTCGCCGAATTCCTGCCCGCGAGCGCCGATACAACGAAAGTACTATAGAGCCGCACCCCTCCCCATGCTATGATGGACGCCAACGAGGTATACCATGTTCGGTCTGAAGCGTCTGGCGTTATCCGCGACCCTCCTTTTGCTGCTGCCTGCCTTGGCGGGCGCACAAGCCATGGTCGAGTACGGCGCCGGTGTCGCCCGCGGCGGGGTGACCGGAGCGGCGGCCGGTAACGGCATCGGCAAATCTACTGGTAAGGTCTTCGACAAGGCCGGCCAGACTCTGAAGTACGCCAGGCCGGCCGGCAGCAACGCCAAGTATCCGCTGGCTTCCCCCAGCGACCCCAAGCTGGCCGCCCGTCCGGCCGCACCCACACCGCAACCGGAAGTAGCTAATAATCCAGTCCTGAACCCGGCTGAAGTTAAAGAAGGACTTGAGCGCCAGGAACTGCTAGACAAGTTCGGCAAACCTTCCATGAAGATCACCATGATGGACGGTTCCGACGTCGTCGAGCGCTTGCTCTACCGGGCTCCCAGCCGCGACACGGTGCTGGTCATCGTCCGCAACGGCAAGGTCGCCTCCGCCCAGGCCCTCGCCAACTGAACCAGGCTTTAGCCTGCTACCATGAGTTTGGGCCTGCCGGATGGGCAGCCGCTCCGGCTTCGGCTGGGGAGGAAAGTCCGGTCTCCATAGGGCAGCGTGCCGGCTAACGGCCGGGGGGCCTCGCTCAAAGCGGGGTTCACGGAAAGTGCCACAGAAAATATACCGCCGGACGGGGCTTGCTCCGTTCGGTAAGGGTGAAAAGGTGCGGTAAGAGCGCACCGCGCCGCGGGCAACCGTGGTGGCAGGGCAAACCCCACGCGGAGCAAGACCAAATAGGGGACGAGCGGTGACCCGCCGCGCTACCAGTCCCGGGTAGGTCGCTAGAGCGTCGCAGTAATGCGCCGCCCAGACGAATGGCTGCCACCCCGCAAGGGGAACAGAAACCGGCTTATAGTCCGGCAGGCCTTTTTTTCCCAACTGATCCGCGCCGAGTTGCGACCTACGAGGCCTTCTAAGGACCGGTCCGATCATCGCAGGCTTTCCCCTGGACATACCCAGCCATCCCGCGGCCTCTGCCCTCCCCCAGGCCGGCCTAAAGAATCTTTCTGCAAGAACCTGGAGACGGCTCGATAAGAATAGGAGAGCCTTATATACCGCAACGGGCTCGGAGGTACTTCTGGTGGCCGCACACCGACAAGAAGCCGTTAACAACCGTGGAGTTCTCGTGTTGGTACTGGCGGCTTCCCTGACCGTGCTGCTGGCGATGACCGGATTAGCCGTTGACCTCGGCTTTGTGGAGTACTACAAACGCCGGGCTCAAGTCGCCGCAGATGCTGCGGCGGTGGGAGGCGCCCGGGAGCTGCAGGCCAACGACTCGGCCAGCGCGGTGATCGCCGCGAGATACGATGCGGCGCTCAACGCCTTCAGCAATGGTGTAAACGGCGTCACCGTCACCGTGAACGCCCCGCCGTCCAGCGGAGCCTACCTCGCCAATTCCAAGTATCTGGAGGTCGTCGTCACGAAGCCGGTCGCGACCTTCTTCATGAGAATCTTGACTCTCAGTCCCGTCCGGGTGACCGCCCGCGCCGTCGGCGGCCTCAGCGCCTCGCCCTATTGCATTGTGGCCCTGGATCCCGCCGCGCCCGGCGCCCTCACTCTGCAAGGCAGTGCCACGGTCAACATGCCCGGCTGCGGCGTGATGGTGGATTCCAATAACAGCCAGGCCCTGACCATAGGAAATGCCTCCTGTCTTACGGCCAGCGCGATTAGCGTGGTGGGCAACTACACCTCCGGGGGCTGCATACCTTCTCCGCAACCGAATGTGGCCGCCGATTTCGTCTACGACCTGTTCGCCACCCTGGCGGCGCCCGCCGTGGGGGCCTGCCAGTACAACAACACCAAAGTCAACAGCACGGCCACTTTGAATCCAGGCGTGTACTGCGGGGGAATCGACATCGTTTCGAGCGGCCACACCATCACGCTGAACCCCGGTACTTACATCCTCAATGGCGGCGGTCTCAGGGCCACCGGCGGGAACACCCTGCAAGGCACAGGCGTCACCTTTTACAATACGGCCACCGCCGGCGAGTCTTACCGGGATGCTTCCATACAGGGCAACTCCACACTCCGGCTCTCTGCGCCGACCTCCGGTCCGATGGAGGGCATTCTCTTCTTTCAGGACCGTAACATCGCCACGACTTCGCAGGCCGGCGATCAACTTTCCGGGGACAGCAGCTCCTTCATGGACGGAGCCATCTACGTGCCGAACGGTAAGATCTCCTATTGCGGGAGCAGCAGCGCCACCGGCTATACCAATATTGTGGCCAAGACCGTAGCATTCACGGGAAACAGCACCGTCAAGAACGACTACTCGGCCCTGACCAATGGCGCACCGCTCCGGGCCGGATCGCTGGTGGAGTAAATGGGAGCAGCCGATAAGGATATGGTATGAGACCGGATCGCCGCACACTTGGAAAGAGCCGGAGAGCCGCAGGGGGCCAAACCATTGTGGAGCTCGCCCTGGCCATCCCCCTGCTGCTGTTCCTGTTGTTCGGGGCCGGAGACCTGGCCAGAGCCTTCTATGCCACGGTGACCTTGGCGAATGCCGCCGGCGTGGGAGCGATGTTCGGCTCGCGCTCGATCGACGCCGCCAGCGACGTGACCGGCATCACCCAAGCCGCGAAAAATGACGCGCAGAACCTGCTCGGGATGAGCGTCACCGCCACGAAGTATTGCCAGTGTCCGGATGGGTCGTCCATCTTGTGCAGTGCGACGAGCTGCGCGGCCGGCGCGAGGTCCCGGCTCTATAGCAGCGTCACTACCCAATACCTTTTTCGAACTCTGGCGTCCTACCCCGGTATACCTTCTCAGCTCCTGCTCACCAAGCGTGTTATCATGCGTGCCCGCTAAGCTGCGCCCTTCACTTCAGCTCGCTCATCATGCCGGGCAGGCTCCATTGCATGTTCAGGCTGTTGGGAGCCCAGCCGTATTCGGCGGTCATGACCTTGCCGACCTCGTCCTGACTCTTGCCCTCGCGGATCAGGCCGGCGGCGCGGTTGCGCAACTTCTCAACGTTATTGCGGTACTCGAGCAGGCCGGCCTTGTTCGTCACCGGGCCGTGGCCGGGGATCACGGTGTCGAAATCGAGCTTCATCGCGGCATCCAGCGTGTTGGTCCACTGCACCACGCTGCCGCCGCCGGGATAGTCGATGAGGGGGCTCTTGCCGGCCATCAGGTCGCCGGTGTGGATGGTCCGCAGCGCCGGGAAATACATGATCGCATCGCCGTTGGTGTGCCCCCGGCCGAAGTAGCGCGCGCGCACTTCCTTGCCGCCCAGAAAAACCGACGCCTCCTGCGTGAACACCACGCCGGCGGGGGCCACGCCGGGCGGCGCGTTCGCCTGCTTGTGCTCCACAATGTTGGCCCGCGCCTGGGCGGTCGAGATGATTTGCGCGGTGGGGAGAAACTTGGCATTGCCGCCGCTGTGGTCGGCGTGATGGTGCGTGCTGAGCACGTACTTTACCGGCTGGTTGGTGACACTCTTGACCTTGTCCAGAATGCCTTGGTGATCCTGATCGAACTTGTCGTCCACCAGGATGACGCCGTCGCTCGTGAGATAAACGGCGACGTTGCCGCCGTCGCCCTCGATCTCGTAGAGGTCGTCCGTGACCTTGTTAAGGGTCAACTGCGGAGGCGCGGGGTTCTGTGTGTAAGCGGCCCAGCTCCCCCACAGGAGCAGGGCGCCAGCGGAAAAGCGTGCCACAAGTGTCCGGTTCATGCCCGACACTATATCAGATGTTTCCGCCCAAAACAGGCCCCCAGGCCCAGGCCGTCTGAAGAATCTTTCTCCGGAAAACTAGGAGCGGCTCGATAAGTATAGGAGAGCCCCTCGCACCGCTACAGGCTCGGAGGTAACCCATGACCGCGCGCCGTCAAAAAACCCGCCACCGCCGTGGATTTGTCCTATTGGTGATTGCGGCTTCTCTGAGCGTGCTTATAGCTATGGCCGGACTGGCCATTGATCTCGGCTTCCTGGAGTACTACAAGCGCCGGGCGCAGGTCGCCGCCGATGCCGCGGCGATGGGAGGCGCCCGGGAGTTGCAGGCCAACGGCTCGGCCAACGCGGTGACCGCCGCCCGAAACGACGCGGCGCTCAACGCCTTCACTAATGGAACAAACGGCGCTACCGTGACCGTAAACATGCCGCCGTCCACCGGAGCCTACCTGGCCAATCCCAAGTATCTGGAGGTCTTCGTCAAGAAGCCGGTCGCCACCACCTTCATGAGAATTTTGAACTTCAATTCCGTCCTGGTGACCGCGCGCGCCGTGGGCGGCGCCACCAATTCGCCCTATTGCATTGTGGCCCTGGATCCCGCCCTGGCCGGCGCGCTCACCGTGACAGGCAGCACCACGGTCAGTACGCCCTCCTGCGGCGTGATGGTGGATTCCAATAACAGCCAGGCCCTGACCGTGTCGGGCGCCGGGTGCCTGGCGGCCAGCCGGATCGATGTGGTTGGCAACTACACGGCCGGGGGCTGCGCGCCTTCCCCGACACCGAACACCTCCGCGGATTTCATCTACGACCCGTTCATTACCCTGGCGGCGCCTGCGGTGGGGGCCTGCGCCTACAACAACAAAAAAGTCAACACCACGTCGACTTTGAATCCGGGCGTGTACTGCGGGGGAATCGATATCGTTTCGAGCAACCACACCATCACCCTGAATCCCGGCACGTACATCCTCAATGGTGGCGGCATAAAGGCCACCGGAGGGAACATCCTGCAAGGCACAGGCGTCACTTTTTACAATACGGCCACCGCCGGCCAGACTTACAGCGACGTTTCCCTGCTGGGCAACACCACGCTCAAGCTCTCGGCGCCGACTTCCGGTCCGATGGAGGGCATTCTCTTCTTTCAGGACCGCAATATCGCCACGACCTCGGTAAAAGGCGATTTAATCTCCGGGGACAACACCTCCTTCATGGACGGAGCCATCTACGTGCCGATCGGCAAAGTCACCTATACCGGAAGCAGCAGCGCCAACGGGTATACCGCTATTGTGGCCAAGACCATCGAATTCACGGGAAACAGCAACATCAAGAGCGACTACTCGACGCTTGCCAATGGCTCCCCCATCAAGACCGGAGCCTTGGTGGAGTAAATCTGCCGGATCGTTGGCCGCGGGCGGCCGATAAGAACATTGGTATGAGAACTGATCCTCCAACACGCGGAAAGAGCCGGAAGTCCTCACGGGGCCACGCCATCGTGGAACTCGCCCTGACCATGCCCCTGCTGATGATGCTGTTGTTCGGAGCCGGAGACTTTGCCAGGGCCTTCTATGCCGCTGTGACCTTGACGAATGCCGCCAGCGTGGGAGCCATGTTCGGCACGCGCTCGGTCGGCGCTGCCAGTGACGTGGCCGGTATCACCCTGGCAGCGAAAAATGACGCCCAGAACCTGCTCGGTATGACTGTCGCTGCCACCAAGTATTGCAAGTGTCCGGACGGGTCGTCCATCGCGTGCAGCTCGACGAGCTGCGCGGGCGGCGTCAAGTCCCTGCTCTATTGCAGCGTCACCACGCAATACTCTTTTCGAACCATGGCCCCCTACCCCGGCATTCCTTCCCAGCTCCTGATCGCCAAGCGCGTGATCATGCGGGCCCGGTAAACGACTATGAACCGCAAAAACACCTGCCGGCCGGCCCGCACCGAGCGCGGGGCGAACCTCGTGGAAGCGGGCTTAGCCCTGCTGTTGACCTTGACCATCCTGTTCGGAATCATGGAATTCGGGCGGGCCGTCTGGTCGTACAATACCGTCGCCCACGCTGCCCGGGAGGGAGCCCGGTTTGCCATGGTCCACGGCAAGGCCAGTAAGTCGCCTGCGACCCAGGCAGCCGTGCAAGCGGTCGTGCGGCGGCAGGCGATTGGCCTGCTTCCAGCCAATACTCAAGTAGTTGTTACCTGGATCCCCGACAACGCGCCCGGCAGCGCGGTGAAGGTGGCGGTTACCTATAGTTTCTCGTCCATCGTACCTTTTGTATCACGCTCCGCCATGAGCCTCCACGGGACCTCGCAAATGGTCATCCTGAACTGAAGGCTCAACGGGCCGGCGCCGGTCCTTCCCACCGCGCCGATCCCAGATACACCGCGTTCAACACCAGCTTGAACGTCCCGTGCGACTGCCCCCGGAACTGCGGCCGGAACGCGAGCAGCACCACTTTCCCCATCCCGTGCCGCGCCTCCACCACCGCCCCCTGCCCCGCGATCGCACGCTCCCCCGCGATCCAGCCGCTCGCCAGCACCTCCCGCTCGGCGAACCGCGCCACGGTCCGCACCTCGCGCCTTCCCTGGTTGAACTCCGGCGCGAGCGTCACCTGATACGCCGCGCCTCCCGTCGAGAACGCCACTGCCTCCGCCGGCATCCCATACGCCCCCGGCTGCCGGGTGTCCAGCGTGATCCGCAGCAGCGAGCCCGGCGCATAGAAGCCTCCCGTCCGCGCCCGGTTCCGGAGCGGCAGCGGGAAGTGGGACACCGGCGCCTCCCCCGCCGCCTCGAACGTCACCAGCGTCCCTCCCTGCCGGACAAACTGGTCCAGCTCATACAGCCCTCGTATACCGATACCCCCGGCATACTCCGGCCGCTGTACGGCAGGTAGCTGCTCGCGGTCGCCCAACGTCTCGCCCACGCGCAGCCCGTGCAGGATCGAGTCGGCCGGCGCCGACGCGATCACGATCGTGTCGAACTGGTCGCGCAAGCGGTCCTTTTGGAGGTCCTCGTTGTGCGCCAGAGTGTAAGGCACTCCGAAGTTGTCAAACAGCCACTCGGTCCACCCCTCGTCCGGATTCGCCGTCCAGGATTGATAGAGCGCCACCCGCGGCGTCGCGATCTTCCACGCCCCCACCGCCGGAGCCGCCGCCGCAAGCCTCACTTCCGCCCCGCTCGTCCGCGCCGCCCCGCGCACCGCCTCGGCTCCCCCTCGCACCACCATCGTCCCCGCCGGATACTTCCGGCCCTCCGCCTCGAACGCCTCCGCCGTCCATCGGACCTCCGCCCCCGCCTTCAGCAGCTCCGCCATCGCCTGGAACGCCGCGTTCTGCCGGTGATCGAGTAGAGCGACAGCGCCCTCGCCCGTTACGCGCCCTGCCCGGTCGATCGCGCCTACGCGTTCGAGCGCGCCTTGGAAGCCCCCGTTCACGCGCTCCACCCGCACCCCCATCTGCAGCGGCAGCGTCCACCCCGTGATGTCGTACGGACGCTCGGTTCTCCCCGCCTGGATCGTCGGGTACCGCTGCGGCTCCATCAGATCCATCAGGTAGGCCCGGAACGGCTGCGCCGCCGGCAGCACGTAGGTTCCCGCCGGATACGTCTTGCCGCCCGCCGTGAAGCCGTCCCGCGCCCGCTCCACCTCCACGCCGCCCAGCAGGAGCTTCTCGAGCATCACGAGCGCCGTCGGCCGGTCCCACTGCTCCGGGCTGAGGACGTAGGCGAACGGGTCCCCCTGCCGCCCCGCCTCGCTCGACCTCCTCGCCAGTTGCCAGCTCTTCAGCAGGAAGTCCGCCGCGCGGTCGGCCGCCGCCGCCAGCACCGCCATATCGGCGGTCAGCATGTACTCGATCGCGTCCCGCACTCCCCAGGTCCCTCCCGTCCAGGGCCGCTCGTAGAAGATGGACGGCTCCCGCGCCGAGAGGCCATCCGGAAACCGCTCTGGAATATCCTCCGGCCTGTAGAGCCGGGGCGCTGCGAAGCCGTTCCCGGCCGTCTCGGTCAGCAGCCCGTGCATGTTGTGGAACGCCGGCGCCGACCGCAGCCCGCCATTCCACCAGGCGTCATAGTGGCGGTAGGAGAGCACCCCCGGCTTGTCCTCCCGCGCGAAGCGCTCCCGCATCGCAGCGCCGAGCAGGTTGATCCCCTCCATCACCGCCGCCGGGATATTCGGATTCACCGGCTCGGCGTAAGGCGGCACAAAGATCCGGGCCGGAAACGGAGGCGCCTGGTGCTGGTTGTAGACAATCTGCGGGAACCACTCCTGGTAAAGCACCCGGCTCACGTGCCGGGTCTCGGCCAGGTTCATCATGAACCAGTCGCGGTTGTTGTCGTGCCCGGCGTATTTCTGATAGAGCCGCGGCAGCGGCGCCCGGTCGTACGGACCCGCCGCGTTCCCCCGGTACCACTCCACCACGCTCTCGAGCCCGTCGGGATTGATGACCGGAATCTCGAGCAGAATGACCCGCTCGCGAATCCGCGCCGTCTCCGCGTCTTCTGCGGCCACCATCCGGTAGGCCAGCTCGGGCGCGTGCTGCGCCGGGGCGACCTCGGTCGCGTGCAGCCCGCTGTCGATCCACACCACGGCGCGGCCCTCGCCCGCCAGGCGCCGCGCCTCGGCTTCGTTCTCCGCCTCTCCCCGCGCCAGGCGCGCGCTGATCTGCCGGTAGCGGTCGAGGCGCGCCAGGTTTTCAGGTGATGAGATCACCGCCATCCAGATCGGACGCCCTCCCTCGCTCCGCCCGATCTCCACCAGGCGGAGGCGGTTCGAGGCCTGCGCCAGCGCCTGAAAGTACTTGGTGATCTGCGCGTAATCGGCGAGCTGGTAAGCGGTCCCCGGCCGGAACCCCAGCACCGCCTCCGGTCGCGGCACTTCCCCCTGTGCCCGGACCGCCGGCGCCCACGCCGTGACCAGCAGCGCCACTGCCAGAATCCTCATGCGCCCGGCCCCGCGATCCGCTCCCGTGCCCAGAACACGAAGTCCGTCTGGGCCGGCTCGCACCCCATCGACCGCAGCAGCCAGGCAATCTGCCCGCGGTGGTACCACGAGTGCCCAAACACCTGCGTCAGGATGTCAGCGATGGTGTTCCGGTACCAATCCCCCTCCAGGCTCTGGTATTCGAACGTGCGCTCCGCCTCGGCGTCGTCGAGTTTGCCGAGGTACCCGGTCCAGGCCGCCTCTATCTCCGCGAGCCGGCGCACCGCCTCCTCGAGCGCGAGTCCGCTGGGAAACAGATCCGGCGCCGCGGGCGCACCCCCCAGCCGCTCGAGCCACAGCCGCCGCGCCCCCACCAGATGGACCACCAGGTCCACGGCCTGGCGAAACGCCTCCGTGGCGCGCTTCTCCTCCGGCACGGCCCGCAGGGCCGCGACCACCTTGGCGTGGCTCGCCTGTTCGTATTCCAACCACCTGCGATATTGCTCCACGAGACGAACCGGCATGGCGAACGCCGGTAGTCTACCACGCCGGCGCGGCACGCTCCCGCGCCCGGGGGCCGGCGGCCTTACATGCTGTTCATCATCGGCAGCAGGTCGCGCATGATCCGCACCACCACCGGCCCCACGGTAACCACAAACAGCGCCGGCAGGATGCAGAAGAAGATGGGAAACACCAGTTTGATGCCGATCTTGGCGGCCCGCGTCTCGGCTTCCTGCCGCGACGCGATCCGCATGTATTCGGACTGGTTGCGCAGGGTGAGGGCGATGCTGGTGCCGAACTTGTCGGCCTGAATCAGCACGCCGACCAGCCGCTTCAATTCCTCGACGCCGGCGCGATCGGACAGATTGCGCAGCGCCTCGGCGCGGCGCAGGCCGTGCCGCAGCTCCAGATTGAGAATGGCGAATTCGGTGCTGATCTCGGGATGGGCGTTCGCCAGCTCCTTACTTACCTGCATGATGGCCTGATCGAGTCCCAGCCCCGATTCGACGCACACTACCATCAAGTCGAGCGCGTTCGGCAGCGCTCGCTTGACCTTTTTCTGGCGCCGTTTCACCAGCGACTTCAGCACCTGGTTCGGCCCCAGGTACCCCACCACCGCCGCGGCCGCTATCGCCATCATCCGGTTGTTCCCGTCCTCCAGGCGTGACGTCACCAGCGTCGCCACCACCGGCAGCGTCACCGCCAGCGCCACCTTGAGGCCGTACATCGTCTTCAAGGCGTTCGGCGAACGCAGGCCCGCCCGCACCAGCCGCTTTTGCAGCAGCTTGGTGTCGCCGGGCGAGCTCGGCACGGCGCTACCCAGCTTCTCGAGGATTTCGCGAAACGCCAGGTTCCTGGTCCCGCCGGCCTCCTCGCGCCAGTTTTCGCCCGAAACGCGATCGATCACCGCCTTCGGGCTCACCCACACGTTCAAACCCAGGAGATACAGCAGCGCGGTCAGGGTCAGAAACAGAGCCAGGGAACCGATTACTATCATCGCCTACACCTCATGGTCTATATCTCGATGTTTACGATCTTGCGAATGACCAGAAAACCCAGCACCTGGAACCCCAGCGCCAGCGCCGCCATCCAGGCTCCGGCTGGATCGTCCAGGAAAAACCGCATGTGGCTCGGATTGACGAAGTACATGATGACCCCCACCACCACCGGGATCATCGTCAGCACCAGGCCCGACATCCGCCCCTGCGCGCTGATGGTACGCACCTGCCCCCGCAGCTTGAAGCGCTCCCGGATCAGCCCCGCCAGCTTGTCCAGGATTTCCGCCAGGTTGCCGCCCGTACGCTTCTGCAGCAACACGGCCGAAACGAAGAAATGCACGTCCAGCATCGGCATCCGCTGGCCCAGCTTCTCGAGCGCCACCTCGAGCGGCAGCCCTAGGTTCTGCTCGTCGAAGGTGCGCCGGAATTCGCTCGCCAGCGGATCGGCAAATTCCTGGTGGAGCATCTCGAGCGACACCGAAAAGGCGTGCCCCGCCCGCATCGAGCGCGAGACGAATTCGAGCGCGTCGGGAAATTGTTCCTCAAACCTCGCAATCCGCTTCGCCCGCCGCCTGCCCAGATAGACCAGCGGCGCCAGCCCCCCGATTACCCCCGGTACCACCGCCAGTTCCTTATGGTACGGCAGCGCGTACCAGGCCACATCGGCCAAACCGATCGACACCACCAAGGCCGCCAGGGCCGTCCGGCCCGGACTCCACCGCAGGCCCGCCTGCTCGATCAGAGTCGCCAGGCGCACGTCGAGCTTCAGGCCCGCCAGCACCTTCCCGATCAGCGCCCGGTGCTCTTTCTCCTCCGGGCGAAACAGCGGCTGGTTCCCGGCCTCGCGCCGCTCGGTCGGGGCCCGCTCCAGCAGCCGGTCCCGGATCTTAGTGGTGTCCCGCCTCTCGAGAAAGCGGTTCGCCACCAGGAAGAAGCCCAGGAAGCTCCCCAGCACCACGACGAATAAGGCGATCACAATCCCCGGCATACCGCCTCAGCTCACCTCCACCACGGACTCAAACAGATCCTGCGGCAGCGGGATCCCCGCCGCCCGTACCTTTTCGTAAAACTTCGGCCGGATTCCGGTGGCCGCAAAGCGTCCCACGATCCGCCCCTCGGCCGAGATACCCCGCTTCTCGAACACGAACAGGTCTTGCAGCGTCACCACGTCGACCTCCATGCCCGTGACCTCCGTGATGCTCGTCACCCGGCGGGAGCCGTCGGAAAGCCGCGCCACCTGCACAATCAGGTCCACCGCCGCGGCGATTTGCTGCCGGATGGCGGAGAGCGGCAGGTTCCCGTTGCCGAGCGTCACCATCACCTCCAGGCGGGTGATCACATCCCGCGGCGTGTTGGCGTGGATCGTCGTCATCGAGCCGTCATGGCCCGTGTTCATGGCCTGCAGCATGTCGAGCGCCTCCTCGCCGCGGCACTCTCCCACGATGATGCGGTCCGGCCGCATACGCAGGGCGTTGATCAGCAATTCCCGCTGCCGGATGGCCCCCTCTCCCTCCAGGTTCGGCGGCCGCGTCTCCAGGCGCGCCAGGTGCGGCTGCTTCAGTTGCAGCTCCGCCGCGTCCTCGATCGTCAGCACCCGTTCCTTGGGCGAGATAAAGGCCGACAGCGCGTTCAGCATCGTCGTCTTCCCCGATCCGGTGCCCCCCGACACGATCAGGTTCAGCCGCGCCTTGACCGCCGCCTCCAGCAGCTCCAGCATCCCCTGCGTCATCGAGCCTCGCGTCACCAGGTCCGCCGGCATCAGCTTGTCGGTCCCGAACCGCCGGATCGACAGCAGCGGCCCGTCCACCGCCAGCGGCGGAATGATGGCGTTCACGCGCGAGCCGTCCGACAGCCGCGCGTCCACCATCGGCGACGATTCGTCCACCCGCCGCCCCACCTGGCTCACGATCTTGTCGATGATCCGCAGCAGGTGGCCGTCGTCCTTGAAGGTCACGTTGGTCAGCTCCAGTTGCCCGCGCCGCTCCACATAGACCTGCCGGTGCGAGTTCACCAGGATGTCCGAGATGGAAGGGTCCGCCAGCAGCGGCTCGAGCGGACCGAGGCCAAAGACCTCGTCCAGCACCTCCTCGGCGATCTGCTGGCGCTCGATCGAGCTCAGCAGCGTCTGCTCCCCATCGAGCAGCGACATCAGCGCCGAGCGCACCTCGTTCCGCAGCTTCTGGTTGTCGATGGAAGCCAGCGCCTCGAGATTGATCTTGTCGAGCAGCTTGCGGTGGAGCGTGAACTTCAGCTCCTGGTATTCCGGGTTCAGGGCCATTTTGCTGCGCCCCGCACCACGCCGTAAACGCTGGTCCCAGCTCAGCTCGCCCGATTTTTGAATCTCGGTAATCGGCATGCTCCCCCTTGCGAAATACCGGCTGCGGCAGCAGCCTCTTCAGCCGCCGGCGGCGCCCGGACTCTCCCCTACGCGACCGGCTTGCCGGCCGGCGCGACGAGCTGTCTTTCGCCGAAAAGCCCCTTAAAGCCTCCCAGCGCCCTCTTGGGGCCCTTGGCCCCGCCGGTCAGACCCTCTGCGAAGCGGCGGCAGGCCGCTCCCAGCTCCGTGTTGTCGGCGAGCGGCTTGCCTTCGGTCAGCGCCCGGCGCACCCCGGACGCATCGCTCGGGAAGGTGGCGAAGATCGGATAGCGAAAGATCTTCTCCATGTCGCCCAGGCTCAGGTCGTCCCGCTTGTTCAACTGGTTCACCAGGACCCGTACCTTCTCTTTCGCCAGACCCATCTCCTCCACCAGCGCCAGGGTCTTACGCGCCAGAAACAGGCTCGGCAGCGCCGGACTGGTCACCAGATAGATCTCATCGGCCTCATTCAGCGTCGCCCCCGCCACTTTCTCCGAGATCGACGGCAGGTCCACCACCACGTAGTCGTAATACGAGCGCGCGTATTCCAGGCACTCGTGCACCCGGTAGGCCTCGATCGGCGCCGTGTGCGGTTTCTCCGGCGCCGGAAGAATGTCCATCCCCGCGTGGTCGGCGACCAGCGATCCCCACAGGCTCTCGTCGAGCTGGTGGGAGTGCCGCATGGCGTCCAGCAGACTGTAGCTGTGGCTGAGCTTGAACAGGAAACAGATGGTCCCGGCGGTCAGATCGAAATCGGCCAGCAGCACCTTCTTGTCGGTCAGCTTGCGCACGTAATAGGCCACGTGAGAGGCCACCGTCGTCGCCCCGCTGCCGCCCTTGGCCGGCACGAACGCCACCAGGCGCCCCCGCGGCGGCTGATGGCGCACGTCGGATTCCTTGCGCCGCACCAGCCGGTGCAGAGCCTGCTCGGCGTCCGCCAGCCGGAAGGGACCGTGCAGAAACTCCGCCACCCCGGCGCGCAAGCACAGCAGGATCGTTTCCGAATCCCGCGTGTGGTGCAGCCCGATCACGGCCAGCGTCGGATGCGCCGTGCACAGGTGCGCGATGAGCCGCAGCCCCGCCTCCCGGTCCGAAGCCATATCCAGCAGCACCAGGTCCGGCCGCAAGTGGCTCAGCCGCTGGTCGAGCAGCGCCGTCGGCGGATACTCCTTCACCTCCCCGACGATGTTCAACGCTTTCAGGTCCGCAATGGTGGTCGAGAACTCTTGCGCCAGCGCCCGGTCCGGGCAGATCAGCACCGCCGTCAATTCCGGTGTTCGCGTCATAATAGGCCGGTTCTCTCCGGGCCGCGCCGGCTCAGGGCCGCGCCGGTTTTTCCTCTGCCTCGAAGCGGGGACCCGCCGGCGCGGCCGGCCCCTTGAGGAACTCCTGGTCCATCGTGACCGGCGAGGGCTCGACCTTCACCCCCGGCCCCAGCACCTCGGGCGTCACCACCACCAGCAGCTCGGAATTCGACCGGTTCACGCTCCGGCTCTTGAACAGGTTGCCGAGCAGCGGCAGCGAGGCCAGCCCGGGAATCTTCTGCAGCGCCTCGGTCACCCGCTGGTCGAACAGTCCGGCGATCGCAAAACTCTGCCCCAGCTCCAGTTCCACGTCGGAGTCCACGCGGCGCGTCGACAGCGCCGGGATCGTAAAGCCGGAAATCAGCAGCGCGTTCGCAAAATCGAGCGAGCTCACCTCCGGCCGCACGTGCATGCGGATGGTGTGGTGCGCGGTAAGCTGCGGCAGAAAGCTCACCCGCACCCCAAACTCCCGGAACTGCACCGTCACCGACCCGGCGTTGCCCCCGCCTTGCAAAACGGGAAAGGGGAATTCGCCGCCTGCCAGAAACGTCGCCTCTTTGCCGTTCGAGGTCACCAGGTTCGGCTGCGCCAGGATCTGCAGCAGGTTGCGCACCTCGAGCGCCTTAATCAGCACCCCCAGGTTCAGATCCGGGCGGAAAGCGAAAATGTTCAGGACATCGCCCAAGGTGAAGTCCGAGGCGGTCCCCGTCACCTTCCCCCCGATCATCCCCGTCAGGTTCCCGGGACGCGGCGCGCCGTATTGCTGGGTCGAGAGCGAGCCCGGCGTGTTCAGCGCCCCGGTATACAGGAGGCTCACCCCGAACTGCTGGAGCGCCACGCGGTTGACTTCCGCGAAGCGCACCCGCAACAGGATCTGCTTCTCGGGGGGCGCCGGCGCCACCTCGAGATTCGCCACCACGGTCTTCGCTCCGCTGGCGGCGAGCGCCGCCACCCGCTCCGCCACCGCCGCCGAAGACACCTTCCCGGTCAGCGTCAGGGTGTCCCGCCCGCCGTGCACCTGGATCTGCTCCCCGGCGAACGTGGCGTTGATCTGCCGCTGGATCGGGTCCGGGTTCACGTCGACCGTTACCGTAAACATCTGCCGGTCGCCTCCCTTGGCCCACACGATGACGCTCGTCGTGCCGCTCGACTTGCCCTGCAGCAGCACCTCCCGGGTCGTCACCGCGACCGCGTCCACCACCTCGGGCGTCGCCACCGACAGCCGCACGATGTCGGCGGGATGCTCGAGGACCACCGAGCGGCCCACCAGCATGTGGATCTCGTTCGCCTGCTCGGGGGGCGTCTGGGCCGCCAGGCTCGCCGCCAGCAGCAGCATCTTCAAAAGCGCCCCTCTCCGCAGCCTCCACCCCGCCGCCCGGCAGCGCCCCATTTCCGGTCGTGCTTTCGTCCTTCGCATGGCTTCCCCTCGCCCCCTACGGATGCTCTACCGAAATCACTTCGATCGTCTTGCGGTCACCCTTGATCAGCTCGATCTGCGGGGGCGGTGGCGGCGGCACGACCGCCACGGGAACCGCCGGCGGCCGGGGCCGCGGCGTCCCGGACGCCCGCACCGGCGGAGGCGGGGCCTTCGCCGGGCCCGCGAAGATCTCCGCTGACCGCACCCCGGGGCCGTCCGTCAGGTGCTCGTCGCTGTTGTTCCGCAGCGCGAGCTGGATCTTGCCCTCACTCGAGGCCAGCATCAGAAGCTCGGCCTGCTCCGGCGTCACCAGCAGCGTCACCACCGCTACGTTGTCCGGCTGTCCCTTGCCGTCCGGCTGCAGGTTCTTGCCGGCCGAAAGCACCTGGAGATTCGAAAGCACGGTGCGCGTCACCGGTCCCTGGTCGCCCGCGCCGTGCGGCACCCCGGTCACCATGACGTCCACGCGCGAACCCGGCAGCACGAAGCCCGACACGCTGATCACATCGTTCACGCGCACCGAGACCGCCCGCATCCCCGGCGGAATAATCGGCGACAGACCCAGGCCGCTGCCGCGCGCCGCCAGCTTCCCTTCGAGCACCGGCTCCTCCGGCACCAGGTTCCCCATCGCCACGCGGTCCACCAGCTCGTCCACCTTGGTGAACGACCCCGGCGGCAGGTTCGCACTCGGCCACGGCACGACCTTCAGATCCGAGGCCTTGATCAGGGCCCCCAGCGCCAGCGGGTTGCTCGCGACCACCACACTGCTGGTTTCGACTCGCCCGCGCCGGGGCGACCTCACGGCGGTCGTGATTTGATAAAAGATGCCCGACACCACGAGCGCCAGTAGTGCCGAAAGGCCCAGTACGGTAAGGAATCGTCGGTTCATCATCAGGAGGATCGGTAGAAAAAGCGCCCGGGATTAGTGGGGAGGGCGTTAGGAACTGAGGAAACTTAGCAGTACGCCGGCGAAAATCGCCGGCGCATACGGAATGGACGGCTCAGCGTCCGCGCCCGGAACCGCGGGACCCGCCCGCCGGCGGCGCCTCCAGTCCCAGCACAAATAGCCGCAGGCCTCGAGAGCCCCGAGGAACGCCGTCCACAGGGCCGCCCACAGGAGCTGCTTCGGTCCCACACACGAGCCCAGCGCCGCCAGCAGCTTGATGTCGCCACCCCCCATGCCGCCAGCCAGGAAGAACACCAGAAAGACCGCGAATCCCACCGCCGCTCCGGCCAGCCAACCGAGGCCCCCCGACCGCCAGCCCCACGAAGACACCTGCGCGACCAGGCCCCCCGCGAAGCCGGCCAAGACCGTCCAGTTCGAAATCCGGCGGCGCCACAGGTCCTCGATCGTCGCCGCGAGGCCCACCGCCACGCACACCCCTAGCTGCACCGCCTCTATCCTTCCTCGCTTGGCGCGGACGCCGGTCCATCACCGACCTCCGCGCCTCAGCCGTTCGCTTGCACCAGCCGGCTGGCCAGCCGCGAGTAGATTAGCATCAAGCTGGACGAGACATCTGGGATAAACACGCCCGCCGCCACCGCCACAAAGCCGGCCAGCAGCGCGTACTCCACCAAGTCCTGCCCCCCGCGGCTCTTCCAAACCTGCAGTTGCCAGAGCCTCTGAAGTATTTCATTCATGGTTCCACTCCTTATCTTCGTGCCGTGTTCCGTTCGTTTCCGGCCGCCGCTTAAATCGCTGCGCTGGCCGGCGCTCCCCCGGGCCTGCTCAGCACCCGGGCCCCGTCGTCGGCGTAGTCCGGGCGCCAGCCGCGAGCGGCCGGCGGCCCGGATACGTCGAAGGCGCCGCGGCCGACGATCTTACGTCGCCGCTACGGTCAGCACGCTGCTCATCTTCGAGAAGATCGTGCTGATGCTGGACGAGATGCCCGGCAGGAGTGCTCCCGCCGCCACCGCCACGAAGCCGGCCAGCAAAGCGTACTCCACGAGATCCTGGCCTCGCGTGTCTTTCAGCAGCATCACCTTCCACGCCATCTGTCTCAGTTTTTGTACGGTTGTTGCGATCATCATAGGTCCTTGTCTCCCCCGCAGGGGCTTCCAGAGTCGCCGAGCTTGTCTCCGGTCGCCGCGCCCTGCTCAGCACCAGGGCCCGGCCGTCGTCGTAGTCGAGGCGCCAGCCCGCCTCGGCCTTCAGCACCGTCGCCAAAGGCCACTCCGCTGGCAGCAGCGCTACTTCGAAGTGATAGCGGTCAAACACCTCGCGCCACCGGTGGGTGGCTCCCATCGCGTCCAGGTAGTCCTGCCCGATCGCGCGCCCGTAGAAATCACTGCGCCCATCGATGAACACCCGCACGCGCGGCCAGTACCGGTAAATCAAGTAATCCGCCCACTGGTCCGAGGTGAAGATCCTTCCTGCTACAAGTCTCTCTTCGACCGCGGCGAGGGCAGCCAGAGGGAATCTTTCGCCTGGAAAGTCCATGCGCCAGCGCGGGGCTCCGGAGGCCAGCAGCCCGGCCGCGCACGCCGCCGCCGCGAGAGCCCCGAGCGGCGCCCGGCGCCGGCCCGGGCCCCGCGGCGCGAGGTCCCGGCCGAGCGCGGCCAGCTCCGGCCACCAGCCGCCGCGCTGCCCTTCGAGCCACCCCGTCAGCTCGCGGGTGATAACGGGAGCCGCCGCGAGCACGTAAAGCAGCACATGGCGCACCGCCCCGAGCGCCGCGTGGGCCAGGGCCACCAGCAGCAGGGCTTGGCCGCGCTCGCGCCGCTCCCACAGCCGCGGCACCAGCACGAGGCCGGCGAGGAGCAGCGCCTCGAACGCCAGCAGGCTCTCGCCGCGGAACCGCGGCGCCTGAAACTCCTCCACGTGCCCGCGGATGAAGTCCGAGCCAAGGTACTGGACGATGTGCGCGTGCAGCCGCCACCCGTAGGGATTTGCCAGCGTGGCCGCCGCCACGGCGAGCGCCGCCTTTCCATACCGCCGCGCGGCCTCCCCGTCGCGCTCGGCGGCCGCGCCCAGCGCCTGGCAGGCCACCAGCGCCGGCAGCACGGCGAAGCCGCCGTGCAGATTCACCCACAGGGCGGCCAGCGGCACCAGCCACCAGAGCGGTCCCGGCCGCCGGCGGTCGGCCTCGAGCACCCACCGCGCCACCAGGAACAGCAAGCAGGTGAACAGGTGCGGCCGGGCCAGCCAGTGCAGCGTCGAGGCCGAGGCGGCGGCGAGGGTGACCAGCAGGGCCACCAGAACGTTCGACCGCTGCCACAACAGGAATTGGAACAGCACGGCCGAAGTGGCGGCTATCACCACCGCGGCCAGCAGCACCACGCCCCCCAAACCTCCCGCCCGGTGCGCCAGCGCCAGCAGCACGTCGCTCCCCCACTCCCAGGCGAACCATTCCGCCCCGGGTTTCGAGTAGGAGAACAGGTCCTGCGCCGGCAGGTGGTGCGTCTGGAGGATGTACTCCCCCACCCGGATGTGCCAGCCCGTGTCCCCATCGGAGAGCAGCGCCCGGGCCCCGGCGCCTCCGGCCACCAGCCACAGCAGGACGCTCGCGAAGACGGCTTCGCCGAGCGACGGCAGCCACGCGGGCAGCGCCGCGCCCCGCGCTTGCTGCCCGGCGCCGGCCAAAGCCGGTGGAGTGTGGAGTGCTATGGCCAGGAATGCCCCTCACCCAGTTATCGTCGGGCGGGCAGGGATCTTCGATATGCCGCCCGGCTGCGGCGTCTAGGACTTCCGCGCTCAGGCCGCCGGGTCACCCGTCTACAGTTCGGCGGGAGTTCCTGCCGATGTCTTTCTCCGTGCCGCCAGGAGGTGAGCTTCTCCATGATCACGGTATGCGCTTGTGACTGCCAGCCGATCGCTCTCGAAGGGATGCGGGCGATCCTCGAGGACAGTCAGGATTTGAAATTCGTCGGCGGGGCCAGCACCCTGTTGAACGGCTTGGGACTGCTGGACCGCTACTTCCCGGGGGTGATGCTGGTCGACCGCGCCTTCGGCACCAAGCCGGTGCTCGACTGGATCGGGGCGGCCAAGCTGCGCTACCCTGAGACCCGCCTGGTGCTGTGGGCAACGGTCATCTCCGATGTCGAGTGCTTCCGGGCTTTTCAGGCCGGCGCCCGCGGCATCCTGAAGAAGGCCGCTCCGATCGCCGCGCTGCTCCACTGCCTGCGCGCCGTCGGCGAGGGCCAGATCTGGACGGAAAACCTCTACGCCCCGCGCGAAAACCAGAACGGTCACGGCCGGCCCCGCTCGCTCACCCCGCGCGAGCAGGAGATCATCCAGCTTGTCGCGCGCGGCCTCAAGAACCGCGAGATCGCCGCCAACCTCTCCATCGCCACCGGCACCGTGAAAATTCACATGATGCACATCTTCGAGAAGACCGGCATCCGTGATCGCTTCGAGCTCGCCATGCACGGCCTCCAGATCTCCGGCCCGGTTCCGGACGACTCGAATGCCGACGGGCACAGCGAGCCACCGCAGCGGATGGCCGTCGTCTCCTAAAGCTCCCCTCGGGCGGTCGGCTACAATAGGGGTTCATGCCCCTTGCCGACCCGCCTCGCTACGACGCCATCGTCGTGGGCGCCGGCCCTACCGGTCTCGCCTGCGCCATCGAGATCCAGCAGCGCGGCTACCGCGTCGTCCTGCTCGAGAAGGGCTGTCTGGTCAACTCGCTCTTCCACTACCCTCCTAACATGACTTTCTTCACCACCCCCGAGCTGCTCGAAATCGGGAATCTGCCCATGACCTCCATCCGCGACAAGCCCACGCGCAACGAGGCGCTCAAGTACTATCGCCGCGTTACCCAGCACTACCGGCTTGACGTGCGCCAATACGAGAAGGTCGAGCGGATCGAGGGCGGCGACGGCGACTTCCAGCTCACGACCGCCCAGCGGTGGGACCGCGTGGGCCAGTACCGCGCCCGCAAGGTCGTCCTCGCCACCGGCTACTACGACCTGCCCAACCGCATGGGTATCGCCGGCGAGGATCTCCCCAAGGTTCTGCACTACTATCACGAGCCGCATCCTTATTACGACGCGGACGTCGCGGTGATCGGCGGGAAGAACTCGGCGGCCATCGCGGCGCTCGAGCTCTACCGCACCGGCGCCCGCGTGACCTTGATCCACCGCGAGGCGAAGTTGAGCGACTCGATCAAGTACTGGATCAAGCCCGACATCGAGAACCGGCTGAAGAACGGCGAGATCACCCCGCTCCTCCGCTCGACCGTCGAGGAGATCACGGCGGACTGTATCCGGGTGCAAACCCCCGCGGGCGAGCGCTGGCTCCCGAACCACTTCGTCTTCGCCCTGACCGGCTATCACCCCGACCTCGAGTTCCTGCGGTCGATCGGAATCGTCTTCGACGCCGTGACCCAGCGGCCGCGCACGAATCCCGAGACGCTCGAGAGCGACCGTCCGGGCATTTACCTGGCCGGCGTGCTCGTAGCCGGTATGCACACCAACGAGATCTTCATCGAAAACGGCCGCTTCCACGGCGGGCAAATTGCTCAAGACGTCGCCGCGCGGCTAGGAGATTCCGCGTCATGAAACGCCTCACTTTGCTTCTGCTTCTCTTCTCCGCCGCGTGCCTAGAGGCCCAAACGGCGCGGCCGGCCATCTGGACCAACCCCTTCCCGCCCCACAAGGTAATCGCCAACGTCTACTACGTCGGCTCCGAAGATCTCGCGGTCTACTTGATCACGACGCCCGCCGGCCACATCTTGATCAACAGCAACCTCGACGACTCGGTGCCGCTGATCCGCGGCGGGGTCGAGAAGCTCGGCTTCAAGCTCGGCGACATCAAGATCCTCCTGGGCAGCCACGCCCACAGCGATCACATGGAGGGCCACTTCCGCGTGAAGGAGGCGACCGGAGCGCGGGTGCTCGTCATGCAGGGCGACGAGGACATCATCCGGAATCCGCGCGGCCGTGGCTGGCGCGGCGTCCCCGTGGACCAGGTGCTGCACGACGGGGACCAGGTCACGCTCGGCGGCACGACGCTCGTCGCTCACCATACGCCCGGCCACACCAAGGGCTGCACCACCTGGACGATGGTCGCGACCGAGGCCGGCAAGCGCTACAACGTGGTCGTCGTCGGCAGCCCCAACGTCAACCCGGGCTACATCCTGGTGGGCAACAAGGAATACCCCCAGATCGCCGAGGACTACGCCAAGAGCTTCAAGATCTGGAAGTCGCTGCCGTGCGACGTGTTCCTGGGGGCGCACGGGGCCTACTACGGGATGGCGGCGAAGTACGAGCGCAACGTGAAGGACCCCTCGCAGAACGCCTTCATCGACCCGGCCGGCTACAAGGCTTACATCGAGGAGCGCGACCAGGCCTACCGGACCGAGCTCGAGCGCCAGCGCAAGGGTGGCGGTCCCGCGCCCAAGAAGAAGAACTAGCGGACCACCTCGATCTTCACACCGACGTGCAGCTTCGTCCAGGCGCGATCGGTGGTCAGGACCGGTCGGCGGAGGTGACGTCCGAGCGCCAGGCAAGCGCGGTCGGCGAGGGAGAGGCCGGCCGAGCGGGTGAGCCGGTGAAGGCGGGCAGTCTCGCGGGCCAGAGCGTCGTCGAGCGGA
>JBGPDC010000086.1:0-22354 GCA_041482115.1 Terriglobia bacterium
AGCCACCGCTCCTTCGGCTTCCGCAGCGTCGCCCACTTTACGGCAGCCATCTATCACTGCTGCGCACGCCTCCCGCTGCCCGCCGCAGGCTAATTACACTTTTGGGAAAGGAACCACAAATTAAGACCGCACCAAGCACGCCAATTCCTCTGTACCGGAGATCTATCGCTTTTAACGTCCGATTGGCGCGTTCCGCAAATCTGCCAGCGCCCCCAAACTTTCTGACCCATTTCCTTACATCTAAGCCTAACCCTTCGCGCGCCAGACTTCGCGATGCCCAGAAGGCCATTGCCGGAGTGGCGTAGACAGATAGAGGCGGTATTACAAGTGCACTCACTAAACCTACAGCCAGAGACACCATTACAATAACGGCCGCCAACTCCGTCGTCAGCCGCTTTCGCAAATAAGCGTAATACAGCACCGGTACCAGCAGAGCGGCCAGAAAACCGCCTAGGCTGCCAGTTGTCTGTACGGCATCCCCACAATCCCACAGTCCGGTCCTCACCGATAGTGGCCCGAGGTACACAACGAGGCCCTGTAAGAACCCCATACCTGCCCCGATTGTCATACCGCACAATATAACTGCCAGCACCTCCATAACTCTGTGCCGCAGTTTCTTCACGCCAAGACGAGTCTTCATGTGGACCGACAGAGGGGCGACTGTTTCCCTCATGGTTGAAAAACCCTAACCGTCAGATTAAACCAGAATGCTTCTGAACACCGCGGGTTGAGTGCGATCGATCGTATCGGTCCCGCCCAGTCCCAAATTGTTGGTGCGTTGCGCCATCCCGCTCCCCAGCAAGAACCATAAATTTTCATAAGGTCCCAAGCACTATCCTTACGACGAGTTCTCTCCGATTGCCCCCGACCCCTCAACCTTCCAAAATAACTTCGGCGATCGCCATCGTCCCGGTGTGAGAGAGCGACAGGAACACGCTCGTAGCGCCCATCGTACGGGCAATCGCGGCGGCGCGCCCGGACAGCACCAAGGTCGGACGGCCGGAGGGAAGATTCGCGACCTCGAAATCGTGCCAGGTGACGCCGTGCTTCCAGCCGGTCCCGATGGCCTTCATGCCGGCCTCTTTGGCGGCAAAGCGGGCGGCGTAGCGCTCGAAGCGATTCTTCTTGCGCTCGACATAAGCGCGCTCGGCCGGGGTATAGACGCGCGTCAGGAACCGCTCGCCGAAACGCTCGATCGAGCGGCGGATGCGGTCGACTTCGGCGAGGTCCACCCCGGTGCCGATAATCCTCACAGACCGACCCCGGTCGAGGCCATGCTCAGCCGGCCGTACTTCACGCCTTTGACGCTGGTGAGGGTGTCGGCGATCTTCTGCACCGTGGCGGCGCGGCCCCGGACGATGAGCACCTCCAGGCAGTGGTCATGGTCGAGGTGGACGTGCACGGTCGACAGAATCGCCTTGCGGTGCTCGTGCTGCAGGTCGGTGAGCTTCTCGTTGAGCAGGTGGACGTGGTGGTCGTAAACCAGGGTCACGGTGCCGACCACCTGCGATTCGGGCGACTTCCAGGACTCCTCCACCAGCTCCTCGCGGATCAGGTCGCGGAAGGCTTCGGAGCGCGTCTGGTAGCCCCGGCGGGCGATCAGGCGGTCGAATTTTCCCAGCAGGTCCGAGTCAATGGCGACGCCGATGCGGCTCAGCTCTCCCATGGGGGAAAGCTTAGCAGAGTGACGCCAGCCCCCGACCGTCAGTTCAAGCTGCCAGCGCCTCTTTCACCGTCGGTTTAACCTCAAACAAGCTGCCCAGGCGGGTCAGCGCCAGCATGCGTCGGATGGAGTCGTTCACGCCCGTCAGGATCAATCGCGCGTGCCTCCGGCGGGCTTCGCGCCAGCCCTCGACCAGGCTGGCCACGCCGGAACTGTCGATGCGCCGGACGCCCTCCAGGTCGAGGACCACACACTTCTTACTCTGCTTCCCGAGCAAATCCAGGAGCGCGGCTCGCAGCGCCGGAGAGGTGCGGAAATCAATATCCGCCCGGACGCGGGCCACCGCGCAATCGCTCTGCGCCACGGTGTAGATATCGATGGGGTGGCTCATTCACACCTAACCTGGCACATCCATTGCCAAAAGCTTAACTTTCGACAGTGGCGCAAGATACATTCTACGGTCTCCTTACGGGACGTAGCAGACTTACCCGGCCTCCGGGCAATTTTTCCCCAGTGTCGGCCGGCGCACCGCGTAACTCGTTCGAACCACGACGCGTACCGACTGGCAGTCGGGATGCGGTAGCAAAAGGCTCAGAGCGGAGGCGTGA
The DNA here is from genome assembly GCA_041482115.1 of Terriglobia bacterium. Taxonomy (GTDB): domain Bacteria; phylum Acidobacteriota; class Terriglobia; order Bryobacterales; family JACQDG01; genus JBGPDC01. The sequence goes on from JBGPDC010000086.1 coordinate 2,272, forward strand.
CATGAAGATTTTGATGGTGTGTTTTCTTTCATTTCTTTGCATAGACGTGCCGTCCCGGTCGCAAACGGAAACGGCGCGCCCGGAGACAGTACCGCTGTACCGCGTGACGGTAGTGGGCCGCACGGCGAAGGCCGTCAATTACGGGCACCGGGCTGAACCGACGAAAGTCGGCATGCGCGGCACCGTTCTCATGCCCTACGCCCAGGGCGAGGCCAAGGTCGAAAGCAAGCCAGGCGCCATGCGAATTGACGCAAAAATGCAACATCTGGAGCCGCCCACCAAGTTCGGCCGCGAATACCTGACCTACGTGCTGTGGGCGATTACCCCGGACGGCCGCGCCACAAATCTGGGCGAGGTGGTGACGAACGACGATAACAAAGGAAAATTAGCCACGGCGAGCGAGTTGCAGGCGTTCGCCCTGATCGTGACCGCGGAGCCGTATTACGCGGTGACGATGCCGAGCGACCTGGTCGTGATGGAGAACGTGATCCGCCCGGATACGGTAGGTACGGTGGAACAGATAGAAGCCAAGTACGAGCTGATGCCGAGGGGTCACTACACTTTCGACGTGCCGGCCCCGGGCTATAACTCGCAGATGGCCCAGCGAAAAGTTTCGCTCGATGAATACGAGATGTTGCTGGAGCTCTATCAGGCTCAGAACGCGGTACAAATCGCCAGGTCGGTAGGCGCCGATCGCCTGGCCTCTGACACCTTGAGGAGGGCCGAGCAACTCTTGCAGGAGGCCCGGGACGCGCACGAGCGAAAAGCGGGCAACAAAACCGTCGTGATGACCGCGCGTCACGCGGCTCAGTCGGCCGAAGATGCGCGCATGATCGCGATGAAGCGGCAAGAGGAGGCGCAGGCGGCGTGGCGCCCAGTGGCGTCAGACCGCTAGCCGCCTTTCGCCAATCAGTTTCGGTTCACTCCGCGATGCCGTCAAAGAGCCGCCGCCCGGTATTCCACAGGATGTCGCGCTTGCCAGCCTCGGGCAAATCCAGACCGAGGATCTTCGACATCTCAGCGTCCAGGCTCTCGGGCAGGTCGGAGCCGATCATCAGGCGCGCGGCGGGCACGTGCGCCAGGACTTCGTTCACGTGATGCGGCATGAGGCTCGACAGCTCGAGGTAGATGTTCGGGCAAACGGTAGCGGCCACGATGGCCTCGGCAAAATAGATGCTGCCGCCGGCGTGCCCGAGGACCAGCGGCAGCTCGGGAAACTTGCGCGCCACAAAGATAAATAGTGACGGCAGCGCGAAGGGCGCCCCCGTGCCCGTGTGGCAGATCACGGGCAGCCGGTTCGCGAGCGCGGCGTCGAACAAGAATTCGCTGCGGGCCGAGAGCGGGTTGAGAGCCTGATACTGCGGCTGGAGCTTCAGGGCGCGGAACCCCAGCTCTTCGGCGCACCGGCGGACCTCATCGCGAAACTCCTGCTCCGGAACGAAGGGATACACGCAGGCGGCTCCGGCCAGCCGGTCGGGATGCGCCCGCACCGCGCCGGCGATTTCGTCGTGGGCGGCCCGGTAGTCCTCGACCACGGGAAACGGGATCAGCATCGACCGGTCGACGCCCCCGCGGTCCATGTGGCGCAACATGTCGTCCGCGGTCGAGCGGCGGCCGCTGTGCCGGGCGGTTCCCAGGTGCGTGTGGGTGTCGAAGATCTGAAAGCCGTCTCTCACAAGACTTCGAGAATACGGTCGGTCAACTGGCTGGTGGTGAGGGAGCCGCCGATATCCGGCGTGGCGTGGCGCGGATCGGCGAGGGCGCGCTCCACGGCCCGCTGGATGAGGGCCGCGCCGCGGCGGGTCTCGTCCGACGGCAACCAGTCGAGCATCAGTGCGACAGAGAGAATCGTCGCGACGGGATTGGCGATTCCCTTCCCGGCGATGTCTGGCGCAGTGCCGTGGGAGGGCTGAAAGATGGCGTGGCGGTCTCCGATGTCGCCGGAGGGCGCGACGCCCATGCCGCCGATCAGTCCCGCGGCGAGGTCGGAGAGGATATCACCGAACAGGTTCTCCATCACCAAGACGTCGAACCGCTGGGGAGACTTAACCAGGTAGAGGGCGGCCGCGTCCACGTAAATGCGCTCGGTCCGGACCCGGGGAAACTCCGCGCTGACTTCGTCGAAAATGGAGCGGAAGTAGGCCATCGACGGCAGTACGTTGGCCTTGTCGACCAGCGTCACGAGCCCTTTGCGCCCCACCGCAAGACGGAACGCGGCGCGAAAGAGGCGCTCGGAGGCGTGCCGCGTGATGCGCAGCGTGTCGCAGACGGCGTCGGCCTCCGGCGCGTAGGTGCCCTTACGGGAGGCGAACATGCCTTCCGTGTTCTCGCGTAGCAGCACGAAGTCGATGCCGCCAGCTTCGTACCCCTTGAGCGGCGAATGCGCGGCGTTATAAAGCTTGATCGGGCGCACACCGTCGTAGAGGTCGAAGATCTCCCGCAGGTCGATCTGCGGCGTCATCTCGGTGCCGTTCGGCCAGCGGACTCCCGGCAGCCCCATCGCGCCCAGCAGGATGGCGTCCGCCTCGCGGCAGGCCTCGACGGCGGACGGCGGCAGGGGATCGCCGTTGAGCAGATACTCGCCGGCCCCGACCGCGACCTCGACGGTATCGAACAAGACGCCGGTGAGGCGCTGCTCGACGGCGCGCAGGACGCGGAGGCCCTCGGCCACCACGTCCACGCCGATGCCGTCACCGGGCAGAACGGCGATGCGATAAGTTTTTCGATTCGGCGTCATGAAATAAATGGGTCCAGGACTTGCACCCCGGCGATGTGCTGTCCGGCGCTGAGGTCCTCGGTGAGCAGTATCTCCGCCTCTTCCTGTTCAGCTGCCGCCACAATCATGCCGTCCCAAAATGAGAGCTGCCACACTTCACTGATCTCCGAAGCACGAACCACGGTCGCGGGCGTCAGGGGGACGTGCACCCAAGCGGCATAGTTGCGAACTACCTCACGGGCGGTGCCCTTGCTGAGAGACGCCGGGATCTTCTGAGTCAAGTTGACGCAAAACTCTTGCAGCATCTGGGTGCTCAAGCACCCGGTGCCATGTTCCCAGATCTCCGCGAGCCGCGCGGCGGCCAGCCGCTGTTTCGCACCGGCGTCGAGGTCGTGGGCATAGATCAGCACGTCCGAGTCAACGAAGACTCTTCCGGTCATGCGACGTGTCCCGCTCGCGGATTCGCTTGCCGCCCAGGTGGAACGGTGCCCGGAGATAATCGAGCGCCCGGCGTTTGGACTGCGCGTAGATGTCTTCCTGCTCCACGATTCGCTGTAGCTCCCTTGCGAGCATGGCGCTAATACTCGTACCCCGTCGGGCAGCGAAGACGCGGGCCTGCCTTAAGAGGCGCGCTTCCACAGCGATTGTAATGTTCCGCTTCATAGCAGCTCCGCGCCCTCAGCCGCCTATTCCCGCAATCCGAACGTGAAGAGCGAGTGCCCCGCCGCAATCGAGACGTACTGCTTGCCATCCACCAGAAACGTGACCGGGGAAGCGGCCACCATGCCCCCGAGGTACCGCTTCCACAATTCCTTGCCAGTCTTGGCGTCGAGGCTAAAGAAGTACCCCTCGCGGTTGCCCGAGAAAAGCAAGTCGCTCCCCGTGGTGAGGATGCCGGCGTCGCTCACGTCGCGCATCGGGTAGTCCCACACCTTCTCGCCCGTGGCCGGGTTCAAGGCGCGGACCACGCCGTAGCCCCAGGAAGAGTCCCACTTGATGAAACGCTCCCGGCGGATCGACGGGAAAGGACCGCTAACCGTGCCGCCGGTGAACGATTTGCCGGGTTCGTATTCCTGGTTCCAGGTGAAGTAAGCGCCGTGGTAGTCCTCCCACGCCGTGACGTAAAAGAGGCGAGTGCGCGGGCTGAAGGAAGGCGCGTACCAGTTGGTGCCGCCCTGCACGCCCGGATACACGTCGGTGCCACCGATGGTTGGGCTCTTGCCGGGCGCCTTGAAGGGGCGGCCCTTCTCGTCGAAGCCCGCGTTCCAGGTTTGCTTGACGAAGGGTTTGGCCGAAAGGAACTCGCCCGTGACGCGGTCGAGGACGTAGAAGAAGCCGTTGCGATTGCCCCACAGCATCAGCTTGCGCGGCTGGCCTTTCCACGGCAGGTCGGCCAGGACCGGAACCTGCACGGAGTCGTAGTCCCACTCGTCGTTGACTGTGAACTGGTAATGCCACTTCAGCTTGCCCGTGTCGGCGTCGAGGGCGACGACGCAGTCGGAATAGAGGTTGTCCCCTTTGCGAACGAAGGGATTCCAATCGGGACCCGGGTTGCCAATGCCCCAATAGGTCAGGTTGAGCTCGGGATCGTAGGAGCCCGTGACCCAGATCGAAGCGCCGCCAGTCTTCCACGAATCGCCTTCCCAGGTCTCATGGCCGGGCTCCCCGGGCTGGGCGATGTTGTGGAACTTCCAGACTTCCTTGCCGGTCTTGGCGTCGTAGGCCGCGAGGAATCCGGAGATGCCGCGCTCGCCGCCGGCCGTGCCGATAATCACCTTGTCCTTGACGGCGAGCGGGGCGACAGCCAGCGCGTAGCCCTTCGTGTAATCGAAGACCTTGGTCTGCCACTTCTTGCGGCCGGTGGAGGCGTCGAGCGCGACCAGGTAAGAGTCCAGCGTGCCGATGAACAGGGTGTTGTCGAGAATGGCCAGGCCGCGGTTGACGTTGCCGCAGCAGGCGTAAGTAGCCGTCGGCACCGGATGCTGGTAGATCCAGAACGGGCGTCCGGTGCGCGTGTCGAGCGCGACCACCGTGTTGGGCGGCTCGACCGTGTACATGACGCCGTCCACCACGAGCGGCGTCGCTTCGAATTTCTCGAGCGAATTCGCCTGGAAGACCCATTTCAGCTCGAGCCCCGCGACGTTCGCCGCCTTGATCTGATCGAGTCCGCTGTGGTGGGTGCTATGGAAGTTGCCGTTGTAAGTAAGCCAGTTCTGCGGCTCGCGCGCGGCCTGCACGAGACGCTGGTGCGAGACCTGCGCCGGCACCGCCACGGAAAACCACGTGGCCAGAAGAACCACTGCCTGCAAGTGTCTCATTGCGCCGGAGCCTCCGCCGTGAGGGGTGTCCGCTGGCTCGCCAGGAAGGCGAGCAGGTCATCGAGCTCGGCGCGCTGGAGCTTCCCCTTAAAGGAAGGCATCGGCGAGGTGTGGATGATTTCGTGGCTCGCGAGGTCCGACTTCATCACCGATCGCAAGCGCCCTGACGCCTCGCGCAACTGGAAGGAATCCATGTCCTCGTTGAGGCGAATACCGGTGAGGTTCTGGCCCGACTTGGTGCGGGCGCGCAAGGTCCAGAAGTCGGGGGCGACCTCGGCGTTAGGATCGAGGATCGATCTTTCGAGGTCGGCCAGACTACGCCGCGAGCCAATCTCGCTCAGGTCCGGTCCCAGGTAACCGCCCGAGTCGCCGGCAGTGTGGCACTTAACGCAGCCGGCCGAGCGGAAGAGTTGGGCGCCTTTCGTGGCGTTGCCCTTGGCATTCTCCGCGCCCATGCCGGCATTGAGCGTCCGGAGATAAGCAATCAGCCGCCAGACTTCCGCGCCATCGAGGGCGAAGCCCACCATGGGCGTGCCCTGGACGCCCTTCGTGATGTTCCCGAACAAGGCCTCGTCGGAGCCGCCGCGCTTAAAGGTTCCAGTGTTTAGGGCAGGGCCAGCGGCGCTGCCCACCCCCTTCGCGCCGTGACAGGCGGCACACTGGGACTGAAAGGACTTGGCGCCGATGACAGCATCCTCGGGCGTGGAAAACGGCGTACCGGCGATGCTGCCGTGTCCCTGAGCCCGCAGCAAAGCGAGGCCCGGTGGCAGCACCAGCATTAGTGCAAGAAAGTGTCGAAACGTCATAAGAGTCGATTCCAACAGCGGTGACAGACGCTATTTTACCTGAAAGCAAGCTCCCGCTCGCCGCGTTCGAGAGCCAGGAGCTTCGCCTTTACATCCAGGCCGCCGCCAAAGCCCGTGAGCTTGCCGTTCGCCCCAATGACGCGATGACACGGGACAACTATGGCGATGGGATTCGCGCCGTTGGCAAGTCCCACAGCCCGCGCGGCGCCGGGCTGCCCGATGCGGCGGGCCAGCTCGCCATAGGAAATCGTGTGGCCATAGGGAATCTCCCGCAATTCGCGCCAGACGGCGAGTTGAAACGGAGTACCGGCGGGCTGGAGCGCCAGCCGGAAATCCTTCAGCTTCCCGGCAAAGTAGGACTCCAATTGCCGCGCGGCCTCCCGAAACACTTTGCCGTTCTCCACCCATTCCGGATCGGGCTCTGCGGCCTTCGAGCCACGCAAGAAATGAAGACGCTCCAGCGCGCCATCGGAACCGGCGAGGAGCAGCTTCCCTACCGGGCTTGGAACCACCGTGTAGTAAGTCATAGCCCGAAAGTAAAAAGTGAGTGGCCGGCGGCGATGGACACGTACTGCTTGCCGTCGACCAGATAAGTGATCGGAGAGGCAGCGACCTTCCCCCCGAGGTAGCGCTTCCAAAGCTGCCGGCCGGTGCGCACATCGAGGGCGAAGAAGTAGCCCTCGCGGTTGCCCGAGAAGAGTACGTCGCCCGCCGTGGTGAGAATACCGCCCACGCTGACGTCGCGCATCGGATAATCCCACACCTTCTCGCCAGTGAGGGGATTCAGGGCGCGGACCGTGCCGTAGCCCCAGGAAGGATCGAAGGTAAGGAAGGGCTCCCGCCTCCAGCTTAGCGCCCCCTGGACGTCGCCGCCCGTGAAGGATTTGCCCCGCTCGTATTTCTGGTCCCAGGTGAAGAAAGCGGTGTGGTAGTTCTCCCACGCCGTGATATAGAAGAGCCGCGTGCGCTGGCTGAAGGACGGCGAGTACCAGTTGGTGCCGCCCTGCACACCGGGATAAACGTCGGTGCCGCCCACGCTGGGGCTCTTGCCGGGCGCCTTGAACGGGCGGCCCTTCTCGTCGAAGCCCGCGTTCCAGGTCTGCTTAACGAAGGGTGTAGCTGACAGGAACTCCCCGGTGACGCGGTCGAGAACGTAGAAGAAGCCATTGCGATTGCCCCACAGCATCAGCTTGCGCGGCTGGCCTTTCCACACCAGGTCGGCCAGCACCGGGACCTGCACGGAGTCGTAATCCCACTCGTCGTTAGGCGTGAACTGGTAATGCCACCTCAGCTTGCCGGTGTCGGCGTCGAGGGCGATGACGCAATCCGAATAGAGGTTGTCACCCGGGCGGACGAAGGGGTTCCAATCGGGACCGGGGTTGCCGACGCCCCAATAGGTGAGGTTGAGGTCGGGATCGTAGGAGCCCGTGACCCAGATCGAAGCGCCGCCGGTCTTCCAGGCCTCGCCTTCCCAGGTCTCGTGCCCCGGCTCGCCGGGCTGCGGGATGGTGTGGAATTTCCAGACTTCCTTACCGGTCTTGGCGTCGTAAGCGGCGAGGAATCCCGAGATGCCGCGCTCCCCGCCGGCCACGCCCACAATCACTTTGTCCTTGACGACGAGCGGCGCGTGGGCGACGGCGTATCCGTGCGTATATTCGGCGATCTTCGTCTGCCACTTCTTTCGGCCGGTAGAGGCGTCGAGCGCGACGAGCTGGGCGTCGAGGGTGCCAAGGAAAAGCGTACCGTCGAGAATTGCCAGGCCGCGGTTGATGTTTCCACAGCAGACGTGGGTCGCCGTAGGGACCGGATGCTGGTAGATCCAGTAGGGACGCCCCGTGCGTGCATCGAGGGCTACCACGGTATTGGGCGGCTCGACGGTGTACATGACGCCGTCGGCCACGAGCGGTGTCGCTTCGAAATCCTCGAGCGAGTTCGCCTGGTAGACCCACTTCAGGTCGAGTCCTGCGACGTTGGCCGTTTTGATCTGATCGAGGCCGCTGTAATGCGTGCCTTGGAAGTTGCCGTTGTAGGTGAGCCAGTTCTGCAGCTCGCGCCCGGCCTGGAGCAGCCGCTGGGACGTGACTTGCGCGGGGCCAGCCATGCCCAGCAGGGTTAGAAGCAGGACAGCCGCTGCCAGAAGTTTGTGTATCATGGCCTGGGACCGCCCATTGTAACCGAAAGGCAGAGTGGCTCACATGCTCAACCGCCGCAGCTTCTTGGCACTCCTCGCAGCGCCCGTCGTATCCCCAGCCGCGGCGCGGCGAACCACCGTCTCCATCGAAGGAGACCGCTTCTTCATCAATGGAAAGCCCACCTACCCGGGGCGGCAGTACCAGGGCATGCGCATCGAGGGCCTCCTGATGAATACCCGCATGGTGCAGGGGATCTTCGACGACCTCAACCCCGCGACGCGGTCGCGCTGGGCCTACCCGGATACGAAAAAGTGGGACCCGAATCGCAACACCCGTGAGTTCATCGCCGCCATGCCCGAGTGGGGGCGGCATGGAGTGCTGGCCTTCACCATCAACCTGCAAGGCGGCAGCCCGGAAGGCTACTCCAAGGTGCAGCCTTGGGAGAACTCTGCCTTCGCGCCCGACGGCTCGCTGCGCCGCGAATACCTGGCGCGGCTCGAGCGCATCCTGAACCGGGCCGACGAGCTGGGGATGGTGGCGATCGTCGGCTTGTTCTACTTTGGCCAGGACCAGCGCCTGCGGGACGATGACGCCGTGCGGAACGGAGTCCGCGGGGCCGTCGAGTGGCTGCACGGGAGAGGCTACCGCAACGTGCTCATCGAGGTGGGCAACGAGTGCGACAACCGCAGCTACGACCGCGACATCCTGAAAGCGCCGCGCATCCACGAGCTGATCGAGCTGGTGAAGTCGATGCAGGCGGGAGGCCACCGCTACCTGGTAGGGGCGAGCTTTAACGGCAATCGTATCCCCACCGAGAACGTGGTCCGCAGCTCCGACTTCCTGCTGCTGCACGGCAACGGCGTAACCGACCCCAACCGCATCACCGAGATGATCGGGCAGGCGCGCCAGGTCCCGGGCTACCGGACCATGCCGATGCTTTTCAACGAGGACGATCACTTCGATTTCGACAAACCCGCAAACAACATGATGAAGGCCATCGCCGGCTACGCTTCCTGGGGATATTTCGATCCCTACGCCGATGGCTACCAGACCGTCCCGGTGCACTGGGGCATCAACACGGCGCGGAAGAAGGCCTTCTTCGCCCTGGTGAAAGAAGTAATAGAGCCGCGACCATAGGGAGCGGTCGCCCCCGTTGTACACTGGCATCTCACGGGAGCGAGCATGGAAATCAATCCGCGCCGATTATTTCTGGCGAGCTGCATGGCCCTGGTCACGACCTCGATGGTGTTCTCGATTCGGGGCGACATCCTCGACGCCCTGGGCGCCGACTTCCACCTGAACCGCGAGCAGACCGGCTTCCTGCTGAGCCCGGCCTTCTGGGGATTCACGCTGTCGATCCTGATCGGCGGATCGCTGGTGGATTTCTTCGGGATGCGGCGCCTGCTCATGCTGTCGAGCGGCGGCTACATCACAGCCGTGCTGGCAATCCTGTTCGCGCCGCACCCGGCGGGCCCGGTCGCGCCCTTCTACACCGACCCCGGGTTCATCATTCTCTATGCAGCCATGATCACCCTGGGACTCTCCCAGGGCCTGGTCGAAGGCGTGATCAATCCGCTCTGCGCGACGCTCTACCCGGAAGAGAAGACGCGGCGGTTCAGCATCCTGCACTCCTGGTGGCCGGGCGGGTTGATCATCGGCGGCCTGCTGGCCTATGGCGTCACGAAGGCGATGGGCCTCGATGTGCCGGGCATCGACGCGGCCACGGCGACCCTCGGGTGGCGGATCAAGGTGGCGACGATCCTGGTGCCGGCGGTGATCTTCCTGGTCCTGATCCTGAACCAGAAGTTTCCGGCGACCGAGCGCGTGGCGGCAGGAGTCTCGAACCGAGACATGATGCGGGAAGCGCTGCGGCCCATGTTCCTGCTGTGGTTCGCCTGCATGTGGATGACGGCGGCGACAGAGCTGGGACCCGACCAGTGGGTCGGTTCCCTCATTACGAACCTGGCCCGGATGCAGGGCATCCTGATTCTGGTGTATACGGCGGGCATCATGTTCCTGCTCCGGTTTTTCGGCGGAGGCCTTGCGCACCGCTTCTCTCCGCTCGGCCTGCTGACGGTTTCGTCGATCCTTTCGGCGCTGGGCCTCTTCGCGCTGAGCTCGGTAACCTCGCCGGTGCAGGCCTTCGGGGCCGCGACCATTTTCGGCGTCGGCAAGACCTTCTACTGGCCGGTGATGCTGGGAGTGACCTCGGAGCGCTTCCCCCGGGGCGGCGCGCTGCTGCTGGCAATCATGGGTGGCACGGGGAACCTCGCGGTGGCGTTCATCCTGCCGATCATGGGGAGCTGGTACGACACCGCAGGTGCCGCGGCGGCGTTCCGCTACGTGGGCGTGTTACCCGTCATTCTGACGTTCATCTTCGCGGCGCTGTTCCTCTACTACAAATCGACGGGCGGCTATCGCGTGGTGCGGCTGGAAGCTGAACCAGCCAAGGCGCACCGATGATGCGGCGGCGGACGTTTCTCGCGGCTGCGGCGGGTGGGGCGCTGGGACAGGCGTCCGCTCAAACGGCGGGGAGGCCGAAGCTCACGTCCCGAACAGTGCGGCAACTGCGGCGTGTCAGCCAGGAGCGGCGCGACCGGCTGGCGGCGAATCCTGAGAAAACTCCGCCGGCGGAGCTGAACCGGCTCCTTCCGGAAATCGACGACATCGAGCTGCTGAACACGGCGTCGCATGCGAAACCTGGGAAGACGCTGCGAGTGATCGCGTGGAACACCGAGCGCGGACGCTACTGGCGCGAGGGCGTGCAGCTTTTCAACGAGACCCCGGCCCTGCGCGATCCGGACCTGGTCTTCCTCGGTGAGATGGACCTCGGCATGGCGCGCTCGGGCAACGTCCACACGACGCGCCTGATGGCCGCGGCCTTGAAAATGAACTACGCCTACGGGGTGGAATTTCTCGAGTTCACCGGCGGCGAGCCGCAGGAGCGCGAGCAGTATCCGGGCGCGAACGAGTGGGGCTATCATGGGAACGCCATCCTGTCGCGGTATCCGCTGCGCGACGTGCGGATGCTGCGGTTTCCGGGCATTGCAAAGTGGTACGGGGACTACCAGAAGCGCCTGGGCGGACGGATGGCGCTGCTGGCGAGAGTCCCCGGCATGACTATAGTTTCGACACACCTCGAAAGCTCGCGGGAAGACAGCGCGGCTCGGAAGGCTGAGACGGACCTGTTGCTCGAGGAAGTGCGGCGCTACGCCGGCCGCTCGGCGATCCTGCTCGCCGGCGACTTGAACGCTGTGCCCGAGGAGCCGATGTTTGAGGCAGTACGGAAATTCGGCTTCGAGGTGGAGGCGAGCAACGACCTCGTGGGCGGCACCATGCAGCGCCTGGTGGACGGGAAGTTCCACATGGAGAACTACCACATAGACTACGTGCTGGTGAAGAACCTGCGGGTGATCCACGACGACACTTCTCCAAAGATCGTCCCGGCAGTCTATCCTGCCGGTGACGCCGGCAAGCTGCTCGCCGACCACGCTATTGTGACGGCGAAGGTCGAGCTCCCCTAGAGGTTCCCATGACTGTCACCCAGGCTGCCCTGGTGTTGGCCGCCACGCTGGGCATCGCGCCGGCTGCCACGCACGTCCTGAAGGTTACCCCCCAGACGGTGGTCGTCGGGCACTACGACGCTGCAACGCCTCCTGCGCTACGCATCCAACCGGGCGACACGGTGGAAGTCCACACGCTCGGCGTCGCCCGCCCGGAGCGCCTCGAGGCGCTGGGACTCGGGCCGCAGGAAGTCCAGCCGGAGCTGCGCGCGGCCGCCGCGGCGAGCTCCGACACGGGACACTTCCTCACCGGTCCCATCTATATCGAGGGCGCGGAGCCGGGCGATACGCTCGAGGTCCACATCCTGTCCGTGAAGATGGCCGTGCCTTACTCCTACAACGGAATGGGCGCGCGGGGCGTGCTCGCGGACGAGTTCCGTGTCGGCACGGCGAAGCTGATCCGGCTCGATGCGAAGCGCGGCGTCGCGCCGTTTGCGCCCGGCATCGAAGTGCCGCTGCGTCCCTTCTTCGGCAGCATGGGCGTGGCCCCGCCGCCGGACGCCGGGCGCGTTAGCAGCGGCCCGCCGGGAATCCACGCCGGGAACATGAACAACCGGGAGCTGATTGCCGGGACGACGCTCTACATTCCGGTTCACACGAAGGGTGCGCGGTTCCAGGTCGGTGACGGGCACGCCGCGCAGGGCGACGGAGAGGTCGACCAAACGGGTCTTGAAACCTCGCTCGTCGGAACGCTTCGCTTCGCCGTGCGCAAAGATCTGAAGCTGAAGTGGCCTCGCGCCGAGACGCCGACCCACTTCATCGCGATGGGTTTTGACGAGGACCTCAACAAGGCCGTGCGCATCGCGGTCGAGGAAGCGGTCGACCTGCTGGCCGAGCGCGGCAAGCTCACGCGCGAAGACGCTTACATGCTGGCCAGCGTCGCCGTCGATCTGCGGATCACCCAGCTTGTCGACGGCAGCAAGGGAGTCCACGCGATAATCCCGAAGTCGATTTTCGTCGCGGGAGGGCGGGCGAAAGTCCGCCAGTAGTCATGCCGGATCTGCACCGCTTGTTCGCATACAACGACTGGGCGAATCGGGAGACGCTCACCTCTTTGAAAAAGACGAGCGGTGCGCCGGCGCGGGCGGTCCGGTATCTGGGGCACGTGCTGGCGGCGGAGCGGCTGTGGCTGGGGCGGCTCGCGCAGGACCCAGCCAAAGTTCCCGTGTGGCCGGAGCCGACGCTCGACGAGTGCGAGGCGCGGATCGGCGAGCTGGCGGGGCTCTGGAAGGATTACCTCGCGAGCCTCACGCCCGAGAAGCTCGCCCGGCAGATCCGCTACACGAACACCCTGGGCCAGGTGTGGACGAACACCGTGGAGGACATCCTGACGCACGTCGTGATGCACTCGGCCTATCACCGGGCGCAGGTGGCGGCGGAGTTGCGCGCCGCCGGCCACGAGCCGGCCTATACGGACTTCATTCACGCCGTGCGGCAAGGGTTCGTGAAGTAAACATGCCGCGCCTGCCTGTTGTCCTCTCCGCTGCCTATCTGGCGGGGGGTGTAGCGGTTTGGGTTGATTTCGCCATGACAAATCCGGACGGCCTGGCGAACGTGGGTCTGCTGCTGTACGTCCTGCCGGTCACGATGCTCGGTCTCGCCCTGGGCCGGTTGGCCGGCAGGTCCCAGTTTCTGTTGATCCCGGACAGCTTCGGCTACTGGACCAGCCACGCGTTGTTCTTCTTTCCAAGTCTGCTGGCGGTCGCCGGTCTGATCTACTGGAGCGCGGTGATCGCCTCACGAATTTGGCAGCGACGAGGGGGCCGCTAACCGCTCCAACGCGGCGCGCGCTGCCGTTTCGCTGTCGCCCGAGGGAGAGAACTCGAGGCCTATCGCGCCCTGGTAGCCGAGCCGGCGGAGTGTCGCCAGCACGCGGGGATAGTCGATCGTCCCGGAGCCGGGCTCATGGCGGCCCGGCATGTCGGCGGCGTGGACGTAGCCGAGCCACGGGAAGCCGGCTGCGAGAGACGCGGCGGCGTCCTCACCCATCATCGACATGTGATAGACGTCGTAGAGCAGGCGCACCTCGGCGGCGTTGACGCGCCGGACCAGGTCGAAGCCCACGGTCGAGGAGTCGAGGAAGTAACGCGGATGGTCGAGCTTGGTGTTGAGCGGCTCGAGCACCAGGGTGACGCCACTGCCGCGCGCGAGCCAGGCGGCCGCGGCGAGAGATTCCACGATGCTCTCGAGCTTCGCCTGCTCGGAGAGTTCGGCGGGCAGCGGGGCGGCGCTGCCGTCGTCGAGCAGGCGGTCGGCCAGTAGCATCAGGTGGCGGCAGCCCCACTGGTGGGCGGCGTCGAGCGAGCGGTGCAGCTCTTCGAGCAAGCCGGGGCGGTCGGCGGGGTTGGTGAGGGTCCACCGGCGGTTGCCGCTGAAAGCTGAAATTTCGAGGCCGAGATCGCGGGCGAGGCGCGGCAGATCGGTCTGGTCCTTGTTCTTCCAGTCCCAGAACTCGACGGCGCGATAGCCGAGGCGGGCCGCAGCGCGCATCCGCTCGGCGAACGGCAGGTCCGCGTACACCATCTCCAAGCACAGGGAAAGTTTCATGAGTTAAACTCCCAACAGTGATTCCAAAATCCCGCCGGCACGCCTCGTTGCACGTGATTGCTGCTACGGCCATCGAGCGGCAGATCTACCGTATCCGCGGGCAGAAAGTGATGCTCGACCAGCACCTGGCGAAACTCTATGGCGTAAAAGCCATTGCTCTCCGACAACAGGTAAAGCGCAACACTGATCGCTTTCCTAACGACTTCATGTTCCAGCTTTCGAAGGAAGAATCCGAGGCCTTGGTATCACAGAATGTGATACCTTTCCCGGCGCACGCTGGGCGGGTACCAGCCGTATGCCTTCACCGAGCAAGGCGTGGCGATGCTCTCGATCGTTCTCCGCAGCAAGCGCGCCGTAAAGGTAAACATCGCCATCATGCGGGCGTTTGTAAAGCTTCGGGAACTGCTGGCTACACACCACGATCTGGCCCGGAAGCTCGAGGAACTGGAGCGGAAATACGAAGCGCATGACGTTTTGATCACGGAAGTCTTCGAAGCCATCCGGCAACTTATGGCCCCGCCCGAATTGCCGCGACGCCGGATCGGATTTGTCGCTCCTGCGAAGGAAGGATAGCAGTGGGCCTTAGTAGCGCCAAGCCATGAGCCCACGGCCGACTTCCCGGCAAATTTGCCGGGAAGTCCAGAACCGGCCCACCCGTCAACCTCCGGGCAAATTTGCCCGGAGGTTCGACCGTAGCCTAGAACTTGCGCGACCACTCCTTGGGCCAGCGCTCGACCACGACCTTTTTGTCGGTGTAAAACTCGACGCCGTCCCAGCCCTGGCCGTGGAGCACGCCGAGGAAGCTGTCCTTCCAGCCGCTGAACGGGAAGTAGGCCATGGGCGCGGCGACGCCGATGTTGATGCCGACGTTGCCCGTGGTCACCTCATAACGGAAACGGCGGGCGGCCACGCCGCTCGACGTAAAGATGGACGACGCGTTGCCGTACGGGTTGCGGTTGATGATGTCGATGGCCTCGTCGAGACTCTGAGCGTGGGTGAGGCTGAGCACGGGGCCGAAGATCTCGGTGTGGGAGAGGTCGCTCGCCGCGGCCACCCCGTCGAGCACCGTGGGCTTGACGAAGTTGCCTTTCTCGAGGCCGGCGAGGCGGGCGCCGCGGCCGTCAAGCACCGCCTTCGCGCCCTCGCGCTCGCCCTGGGCGATGCAGGTCTCGATGCGGGTCTTGCTCTCCGGAGTTATCACCGGACCCATCTGGACGCCGTCGTCGAGTCCGTTGCCGACGCGCAGGCCGCGGGCCGTCTCCACGATGGCGTCGCGGAAGGTGCGCTGCGCCTCGCCGACCGTGATCGCAACCGAGACAGCCAGGCAGCGCTGGCCGGCGCAGCCAAAAGCGCTGTCGGCGATGATCTTGGTGCTGGTTTCGAGGTCGGCATCCGGCAGGACGACGACGTGATTCTTGGCGCCACCCTGGCACTGCACGCGTTTACCGTTCGCAGAAGCGCGCGCGTAGATGTAGCGGGCGACGGGCGTCGAGCCGACGAAGCTGATAGCGCGAACGTCGGGGTGATCGAGCAGGGCGTCCACCGTGTCCTTGCCGCCGTTCACCATGCTGAGCACGCCGGGCGGCAGTCCAATCTGCTCAAAAAGCGTGAAGATTTTCTGCAGGGTGAGGGGCACACGCTCGGAGGGCTTCACGATCATGGTGTTGCCGCAGGCGATGGCGTAGGGCAGGAACCAGAACGCGATCATCCCCGGAAAGTTGAACGGGACGACGGCGGCCGTCACGCCGAGCGGCTGGCGGATCATCATCTCGTCGATGCCGCGCGCGACGTCCTCGAGGTTGTAGCCCTGCATGAGGATGGGGATGCCGCAGGCGACCTCGACGTTCTCGATGGCGCGGCGCATCTCCCCCTTGGCTTCGGCCAGCGTCTTGCCGTTCTCGATCGTGAGGGTGCGGGCGATGTCGTCGAAGTTGTCCTCCAGGACCTGCTTCATCTTGAACAGGTACTGGATGCGGTCGGCGGCGGGCGTGCGGCGCCACTCGGGATAGGCGCGGAGGGCGGCCTCGACGGCGGCGCCCACGTCCTGCTTGCCGAGCAGCGGGACGCGGCCGATCGCTTCGCCAGTGGCCGGATTGATGACACCGGCGAACTCGGTGGACGTCGAAGCGATCCAGCGTCCGCCGATGTAGTTGCGGACCGGTTGCACCTGTTCGAGCACTGGCATGACGATTCCCCTCCCTGGTGAGACTTCTATTATCGCGCCGCCGGGGTCCCGGCGGCAGACGCGGGGAGGATGAGCGGCCGGATGACTCCGACGCCGATCCGGGCGAACTCTTCGACGAGGCGCTGGTAGGTGGCCGGGTCGGGATAGGTGCCGACGATAGCGCCGCCCGAACCCGCGAAGTTGGAGGTGGCGCCGAGGCGGCGCGAGGTGCGGATCAGCTCCAGGTTGCCTGCGCTGATGCGGTAGATGCTGGCGCGGAGATCGAAATTGGCGTTGATGAGCTGGTGGAGCCGGCCGTAGTCGCGCGCGAGCAGGGCCTGGCGGGCTTGCGAGGCGTAGTCTGCCCACTGGCGCATGGCGTTAACGATCTCGGGGTCGCCGGCCTCGAAACGTTGCCGGACGTTGCTGTGGAAGACTTCCGTGCCCTCGCTGAGCGAGGTGCGGTAGGCGAGGTAGATGTGGGGCAGCAGGGCCGGGTCGAGGGACTCGTAGTTGCCGTAGCCCTGGCGCTCCATGAGGTCGCGCGAGAAATCCATGAAGACGAGGCCTTCGTAAGCCTGGATCACGCGGTCCTGCAAGCCGGCGGGGACGCCCAGCTCTCGCGTTTCCGTTTCGAGCACGAGGTTGGCCTGCACGGGCAGCGGGATCTCGACCTCAAAATACTGCATCAGCGCGCGGAGGGCGGCGGTGATGATGGCGCTCGAGCCGCCGAGGCCGAGGCGCTGCGGGATGGTGGACTCGTACTCGATGGTGAAGTTGCGGTCGGGCAGCTCGAGGCCGCGCTCGTGGCAGTAGTCGGTAAAGCGCATGAGCAGGGCCTGAATGATGCGGATGCCGCCATAGTAGCCGCGCCAGCGCGTGACGCGGCGGAGCTCGTCGAGGTTCTCGAAGACCGGCAGGTCCGCTTTGGAGGGCTTGATCTCCAGGCGTGCGCTCGGATAGAGCAGTACGCGGGCGCGGAAATTGCGGACGATGAAGGAGATGGTCTTGCCGAAATAGCCGTCGCTCGGGTTGCCGACAAATCCGGCGCGGGCATAGGCGCAGGTTTCAATCATAGGAACAAGAGACGAGGCTAACGCAGAACCGCTGACGGCGCAACGTTGCCTATGCTCCGCGGGCTATACTGCATCGACGATGCGCGCCGTGATCCAGCGAGTGAGCCGGGCCCGAGTGACCGTGGAGGGCCAAACGGTCGGGTCCATCGAGCGGGGTTTTCTCGTGCTACTGGGCGTGGGCCAGGGGGACACGGCGGCCGACGCCGAGTACCTGGCGGACAAGACGGCTGGGCTGCGGGTGTTTGCCGACTCCGAGGGCAAGATGAACCTGGCGCTCGCCGAGGCGGGGGGCGGGGTGCTCGTCGTTTCCCAGTTCACACTTTACGGGGATTGCCGCAAGGGGAGACGTCCGAGCTTCGACGAGGCGGCGGCGCCGGAGCTGGCTAACAGTTTATATCATAAGTATGTAGAAGCACTGCGCACCCGAGGATTACACGTCGAGACGGGCACGTTCCAAGCGATGATGGACGTAGAACTGGTGAACGACGGTCCGGTAACGCTGCTGCTGGATTCCCGGAAGACGTTCTAATGGGCTAGTAGCTCTTGGCGCAGTAGCCGCCGGAGGCGTTCACCCAGTTCTGCTGAATCAAATAATCGCGACGCTGGGCACCGGCCCCCACCAATGACATGTTCGCCGTGGCGCCATTGGCAACGGTGTAGGTTGTGCCAAAGGTCCAGGCACACTTGTCGGCGTTCTCCTGGCCGCGCCGGTCGTACCAGGCGTTAAGGTCGGGATCGGTGACGGTCTCCTCCAGCTCGTGGGCTATGATCGAAGCCATCCCGTCGGCGCCGCTGGAGCCGTTGGGCCCGACATTCTGGTCCTCGCAACTCAAAGGACACTGCGTGGGATCGCCTACGAAGGAGTACTTGATGTCGGCCCCGGCGATGGTAGCGCGAGTATGCCAGCCGCAATATTGTGAACAGAACCCACTCTTGGTGACGTCAGCGGAGGTGAGGACGAAATAGAGGGCATTGGTGTCCTTCGGCAGCCTTCCGCTGCTGATCGCGCTGGAGACGACAGTCTGAATGGCGTTATCCGAGAGATTCGTCGAACCTTGCGAATAGCTGTCGTTGATCCCCATGACAAAACTGACCGAGTTCGACACGTGAGCCCCAGCGCCGTTGTAGTAAGTTGTGTTGATGTTGAAGTAGGGCGAGCCGCCGATGCTGTTCGCAAAATCATTCAAGATCCCAACCGCCGAGTTGTTAGTCCAGTTGCCGTACCAGATGTAATAGACCTTGGTGGTCCCGAGCAGGACGGGGCCGCCGTGATAGTTCATGCCAATGGCGCCCCTGGCGCCGCCGGTCTTGCCCTCACCCGGAGGGTCCTGACTGTTGCCATTGCCGTTGGTGGGATGATCGATCGTCCCCATGCCGCGGCCGTTGGGCGCGAGGTCCGGCTGATCGGCGCGCGAGCGAGCGGCCGTTCCGAACAGGCACAAGACAGCAAAGAGAATCATTACGGATCTAGCACTCATCGGACTGTCCCTCCAGATGTACGACCGAACACGACTTTTCTGAGTGTATCGGAAATCGCCAGGCAGGTCAAAACATTTTCTTAGCCCAACGCTCTGCGATCTTTAGTACCAAGTCCGTTGTTACCAGGGATTCCGGCGGCGCGTCTGGTACTATATGAGAGCGATGAGCGGGCTCCGTGGTCTGGCGGCGATCTCTATGATTCTGGCGGGTTTGCCGGCCGTGCAAGGGGCCGAGCCCGCGGATCCGATCGGACAGGCTTTCGCCCGGCTCTACAATTTCGACTTCCCGGGCGCGCATACCATCCTCGACCGCCATACGGGCTCCCATCCGGAAGATCCCATGGGCTACAGCGCCCGGGCGGCGGTGGACCTCTTTTATGAACTCGACCGGTTGAGCGTTCTCGAGGGCGAGTTCTTAACCGACGACGAGCGCCTGACCGACAAGAAGAGGCTGCCAGTGGATCCGAGAGTGCGGGCGCGGTTCTTCCGCTCCGTAGGGACGGCGCAGTCGAAGGCGCAGGCGACTTTGAGCCGGAACCCGCAGCAGGCCGAGGCGCTCTACGCGCTGTGCATGAGCTACGGCGTTACAGGGGATTACGCCGCGCTGGTCGAGCGGCGGCAGATCCAGAGCCTGTCGTTCAACAAACAGTCGAATAGCTGCGCGCAGCGGCTGCTGGCGGCGCATCCGGACGCCTACGACGCCTACGTCACGACCGGCTTTACGGAGTACCTGGCCGGATCGCTGCCGTTTTTCGTGAAGTGGTTCGTGAAGTTCGACAACGTCCAGGGCAGCAAGCCAAAAGCGATCGCGGATCTGCAGTTAGCCGCGCGCTCGGGGAATTACCTGCGGCCTTTCGCGAAGATCCTGCTGGCGATCCTCTATTTGCGGGAGAAGAATCCGGACGAAAGCGCGCGGATGCTGCAGTCTTTCGCGCAGGAGTATCCGGAGAACCCGCTGGTGCGGCGGGAGCTGGCCAAACTAACCTTGAAGAACGGGCAGGGACCCTTGGGGCAGAAGTAGCTGCCGCGCGTCCGTGCGGGCGGCCTGCTCTTCAAATCGGGCGGTGGCCCGGATCATGTCGTCGAGCGGCGTAACCGGCGACCAGCCGACCAGGCGCAGGATCTTGCAAGTGCACGGCACGCGGCGGCGCATGTCCTCGAAGTCGCCGCCCGGGTAGGCCTCCTCGTAAGAGACGCGCACGATCGGACTGGGGGAGCCGGTGACGTGCAGCACCCGGCAAGCCAGATCGAAGATGGAGATCTCTTCGGCGCCGCCGATGTTG
>JBGPDC010000087.1:0-22321 GCA_041482115.1 Terriglobia bacterium
CGAGCGCTGTCTCACCTTCGGCGCACCACGGCTGGCGGCGGGTTACAACAGCTATTATCAGATTCTGCAGTCGCCCGACTCGGTGGCCATCGTGATGGAGACGATTCACGACGCCCGCATTATTCCACTCGACGGGCGTCCGCATCTCCCATCAACGGTCCGCACCTGGCATGGGGATTCGCGCGGTCGTTGGGAAGGCGATACGCTCGTCGTCGATACGACCAACTACCGGGCTGGAGCCTTCATGTACGCGAGCGAGAAACTCCATGTCATGGAGCGCTTCACCCGCACCGGCCCGGAGACCATTAAGTACGAAGTCACGATCGACGACCCGGCGACGTGGACGAAACCGTGGACTGTGATGATCCCGTTGAGCCGCTCGGGGGATGCGATCTACGAGTACGCCTGCCACGAGGGCAACCTCGGTATGGTAGGCATCCTCTCGGGCGCCCGCGCCGAGGAGAAAGCCGGGGTAGGGGCCGAAGGGCAAGCATCGAAATAAGTCGCTACCCTCCTTTACCGATTGATCATTCGTTGCGCGCCCTCGCTGTAACGGGCTCCTTGCACCGTGATCTCGGAGGTGGCGCTCTCGATTTCGCGAAGATCTCCCTCGCTGAGATCGAGGGATGCTGCCGCGACGTTCTCCTGCAACCGATGTAGTTTCGTCGTCCCTGGAATGGGCACGATCCACGGCTTCTGAGCAAGAACCCAGGCGAGTGCGATCTGAGCCGATGTCGCCTTCTTGCGCTGCGCGATTGTCTCCAGCAGATCCACTAACGCGCGGTTCGCCTTCCGAGCCTCCGGCGCAAAACGCGGTACCGTGTTGCGGAAGTCGGTGCTGTCAAAAGTAGTATTCTCGTCGATCTTGCCCGTAAGGAAGCCTTTTCCCAGCGGGCTGAAGGGAACCAAGCCTATTCCGAGCTCTTCGAGAGTCGGAATGATCTCAGCTTCCGGCTCCCTCCACCACAGGGAGTACTCGCTTTGAAGTGCCGTGACTGGTTGGACGGCGTGCGCGCGCCGAATCGTTTGCACTCCTGCTTCAGAAAGGCCGAAGTGCTTAACCTTGCCCTCCTGAATCAGGTCCTTCACCACTCCCGCTACGTCCTCGATGGGCACGTCCGGGTCAACACGGTGCTGATAGAACAGATCGATGACATTGGTCCTGAGTCGCTTAAGCGAAGCTTCGGCCACCTGCTTGATATGCTCTGGCCGGCTGTGCAGCCCAGCCTGTTTGCCGGTCTCCGAATCGAACTTGAAGCCGAACTTCGTTGCAATCACCACTTGCTCACGCACGGGAGCGAGGGCTTCCCCCACGAGTTCTTCATTGGTGAAGGGACCGTACACTTCGGCGGTGTCGAAGAATGTGACGCCGAGTTCGACCGCCGACCTGATCACAGAGATCATCTCCTGCTTGTTTTTGGGCGGACCGTAACCGAAGCTCATTCCCATGCAGCCGAGGCCGATAGCCGAAACTTCGAGGTTGCTCTTTCCAAGTTTGCGCTTCTCCATGATTTCTCCTTCGGGACCGTTTCTCACTTCTCCAGATCAAAATCGGTCGCATGTTCCGTCGTCTTTGACATGATTCAGCCGATGTCCTCAGCAAGCTGGTCAGTGACGAACATGCAGCCCGGACTGTGAGTGATCGCGAACTCGGGTTTCGCCTCCATCAGCACTGTTTGGGGTGTTACCCCGCACGCCCAGAATACGGGGACCTCACCGGCTCGCACCGTGACCGCGTCACCAAAATCAGGGCGCGTCAGATCTGAAATCCCGATTGCTCCCGGATCGCCAAAATGAACGGGAGCCCCATGAGCCTGCGGGTACCGGGACGTGATGACTACAGCCTCAATCGCCTGCGCAGGCGTGAGCGGCCGCATTGACACGACCAACGGCCCCCGAAACGTTCCTGCAGGTGTGCACGGCAGGTTCGTTTGATACATGGGCACGTTGCAACGTTGCTCGAGATGACGCACGGGAAGGCCGGCGCGCAGCATCGCGGCCTCGAAGCTGAACGAGCACCCCAGCAGGAATGCGACCAGATCCTTTCGCCACAAGTGGGTGATATCCGTTGGCTCCTCGGCCAACGCACCCCGCCGATATACACGGTAGCGCGGAACCTCGGTACGGACGTCGGCTCCAGGAGCAACATGGCGTGGATCCCAGGTTCCGGGCTCGGTCACATCCAGGATCGGGCAGGGCTTGGGATTACGCTGGCAGAAACGCAGGAAATCAAACGCGAGATCTTCCGGCACGATAACCAGGTTCGCCTGAAGGTAATCCGGCGCGAGACCGCACGTTGGACCTGCCAAGAGGCCCGATCGTGCCTGAGCTCGAACGTCCACTCCGCGAAGCGCGCTCGCACTCATGTTACATCCCTCAGGACTTCCGCATGTCGCAGCCGCAACGCAAGAGCCATACCGACCAGCGGTACGAGCGCTAATAAGAGAAGTCCACTTCGGAAATTGCCACTGGCATCGTTGAGGAGACCGATAGCGTAAGGACCAGCGAAGCCACTCAGGTTTGCCAACGAATTAATCAGCGCGATTCCGCCCGCGGCGGCTGCGCCGGACAAGAACTTCGACGGTAAAGGCCAGAAAGGCCCGTGCGCACTTAGGCCTGCGGTGGCGAGTGACAGGAACATGACCGCATATACCGGTGACCGCACCAGCGCGCACCCGAGAAACCCGAGGGCCGCGACGGCGGAGACTGCCGCGATATGCAGACACCGCTCGCCCGTGCGGTCGGAGTGCGCCGCGACGATCACCATTGTGATTATGGCGACGAAGTTTGGTATGGCCGAGATGAAGCCGATCTGAAGATTACTCGCGCCAGAAAAGCCGCGCACAATTTGTGGCAACCACAGGCTGAGCGCGTACTGGCCGAACGAAATGCTGAGGAACACAAGCAGACCCATCTGCCACACGACCCCGCTCGAGAGCGCTCGAGCAACGCTGAAGCCATGATGCTCGACACATCGGCCCCGTTCGATGGCCAGGCGCTCCGTGAGCCACCTGCGTTGTTCGGGCTCCAGCCACGCCGCGCCTTCCGGCCGATCAGGCAAGTAAAATAAGACTGCCACGCCAAGCACGACGGCTGGAACGCCTTCGAGAAGGAAGAGCCACTGCCACCCAGTGAGGCCCAGCCGGCCACTGAGGCCCAGCAGCGCCCCGGAGATGGGTCCACCGATCATCGCCGATACTGGAATCGCTGTCATAAAACGCGCGATGGCGCGAGCACGGGCGTCGGAGGGAAACCATTCGCTGAGATAGAAGATGATGCCGGGGAAGAAGCCGGCTTCCGCGACGCCGAGGAGAAATCGGAGCACATAGAAGCTGAGAGGTCCACGGACGAACATCATGCCAGCGGCAATGAATCCCCACGTGATCATGATTCGTGCGATCCAAAGCCGCGCTCCCGTACGGGCGAGAATTAGATTGCTCGGGACTTCGAATAGTGAGTACCCGATGAAGAAGATGCCGGCTCCGAAGCCATAGACCGCGGGACTCAGGCCGAGGTCGCGATTCATCTCCAGCGCGGCGAACCCGACATTCACTCGGTCCAGGAACGAGACGACATAGAGGACGAACAGAAAGGGGATCAGTCGGTGGCTCACGGCGCGCAGCGTTGCGCACTCGAGGGCCGACCCGCGGTTGGTGGATGTCGGCGACAAATCGCGGACACTAGGATCCAACGCTTACCTCGCAAAAGCCAACGATTCGATGATCTTTGCGCTCGCGCGGTTTAACTCAGAATTAGGCCGACCTACAGAAAAGCGTCTCTGGACAGGCTAACACGAAACCGCCATGGCCTCGTGACGCTGCGGTCTCAGTAGGGCGGCTTCACCGGCGTGTACTCGAACCGGTACGGATCCAGCCCCCGCCGGCGAAGCATGTCCACGCACTCGGCGACGTCCGCCCCGAGCGCCTGAATCACCCGCACCGGTAAAGTCTTCGGCGTGTAAATCTCCAAGGCTATCCAGCGTCCGGCGAGGGCGCGCCGCTCCTCGAGCGTAAGCTGGTCGGGTGAGCGCCCCAGGATCTTTTCCACGGACGGCAGGTCGGCGACAGGCATAGGCTACTTGGTCTCCATATAGCTCACGAGCGCCGCGATCTCGGCGTCGGTCATCTTCTTAATGAAGGGCGGCATAATCTGGCCGCCGAACTTGACCTTCACGGTGATGTATTCCCGGCTGGGCTTGGCGCCCGTGAGGGGCAGCTTGCCGTTCTGGAAAAGATGATAGAAGCTCGGCCCCGGCTTCTTGTTCTTTTCGGATTTATCGATGTCGTGGCAGACGACGCAGTGCTCGCGGTAAAGATCCTGGCCGAGGCGCCGGTTAGCGGCGGCCCACGGCGGCGCGGAACGCTCGGCCGCGCCAAGGACTACCGGCAGCAACAGCAGCAACAGCACCCCCCGCCTCACGATTTTTCCTCCAGCTTTTGTACGTTCGAAGCCCCCGCCTGGTAGAGGCACTCTCCGGCCGCCAGCACCTGGCCCGCCTCGCAGCGCACCCGCAGGTAAATGTGCCCGGAAGCCGCCAAAACGGGCACCGGCGCGGCCTTATCCCGCCGCAGCAGGCCCGCCTCCCACAGGAAGGTGAGGAACGTCGCCCCGACCGCGCCGAGCATGGTCAGCTCGTAGTGAATGACACCGGTCGCCCACGGCGAGAAGTACGGCATCCCGCCGGTGATCAGCCGATAGTTGAGCTGGGTGTAATAGACGAAAGCCACCGACAGCAGCCCTACCCCCGCGCCCCCCAACACGGCATACCGCGACATGCGGCTCGGACGATCCAGCACGCCGTGCTCCAGATCCACCGGCTCGCTCGAGAAGATGTCCAGATTCTCCGGGGCAATGCCACGCGCCTTCAGCGCCTGCACCGCCACGGTCAGCGTGGATGGCTCGCTGAACTCACTCATCAGGTACATATCTATATTCCCAGACCGCGATGATCGGAAACAGCTTGGAAAAGATCAGGTAGAGCAGCGCCATGGCCGCGAACGTCGACACCGCGATCGAGATCTCGACCCACGTCGGGTTGTAGCCCGTAGTCCAGGCGGCCGCCAGCGGCGGATGCGCCAAGGTCGGAAACACGATCAGGAAGCGCTCGAGCCACATCCCGATCAGCACGCAGACCGACGAAATGGAAATGGTGGTGATGTTGCGAAGCCGGCGAATCCCGAGCAGGACAAACGGGACGATGAAGTTACACACCACCATCAGCCAGAACCACGGCGCATACTGGCCGCGCACCCGCGTGCCGAAAACCTGCATCTCGTGGGGCTGGTTGCCATACCACGCCGTGAGGTTTTCCGACACCGTGAAATAGAGCCACAGCAGGCACATGAGGAAGAGCAGCCGCGAGAGATTCTCGAAGTGCCGGGGCTCGAGATAGGCCTCCAGGTTCATGAATTTCCGGATGACTGCCATGATCAGCAGCAGCGCGGCGATGCCGCTGAAGATGGCGCCGACCACGAAGTAGGGCCCGAAAATCGTGCTGTGCCACAGCGGGGCGATCGCCATGGCAAAATCCCAGGCGACCACGGTGTGAACCGAGACCGCCACCGCCAGAATCAGCCCCGCCATCAGCTTCATGGCGCGCTCGAGCGCGTGCCACTCGCGGTCGCTGCCCGTCCAGCCGAGCGCGAGCGTGCGGTAGAGGAACCGCCGCCACCCGGTGGTGTGCAGCGCGAGCTGCGCCAGGTCCGGAATCATCGGCAGGTAGAGGAACAGCACGCTGCCGGTGAGATACGTGAGGATGGCGGTGAGATCCCACACCAGGGGCGAGCGGAAGTTGGGCCACAGCACGCGCTGGTTGGGGTAGGGAATCAGGTAGTAGAAGATCCACGGGCGGCCCAGGTGAATGATCGGGAACAAGCCGCCGATCATCAGGCAGAACACGGTGATGGCTTCCGCCGCCCGGGTGACGGGCTTGCGCCAGCCGGCGTGCGTGAGGCGCAGAATGGCCGAGATCAGCGTGCCGGCGTGCGAGATGCCGATCCAGAAGACGAAATTGAGAATGTAAAAGGCCCACATCGACGGGCGGTTCTTGCCCACCACGC
The DNA here is from genome assembly GCA_041482115.1 of Terriglobia bacterium. Classification (GTDB taxonomy): domain Bacteria; phylum Acidobacteriota; class Terriglobia; order Bryobacterales; family JACQDG01; genus JBGPDC01. The sequence goes on from JBGPDC010000087.1 coordinate 6,060, forward strand.
CGATACCCTTGTGAATCTGGTAGCCCCAGCAGAATAGTCCCCACAGCGCCACGGCGCCGACGAGCAGGACGGTAATCACGTAACGGGTGCTGGTCTCGCGCAGCGGACGCCACACGTCTTCTTGCAGGCGATCGTGCGGCAGGGTGTGGACTGTCGTGGCCATGTTGCTTTTCACTTAGCCTTCTGGAGGTAAAACACCTTCGGCTTGACACCGAGGTCCTCCAGCAAGCGCGTGGCCCGGCCGCTCTCGGCCAGGCGGGAAACTTTACTCTCCGGGTCGCTCAAATCGCCGAACACCATCGCTTCCGCCGGGCAGGACTGCACGCACGCCGGCTGGATCGCGCCGTCCGCCACCGGCTGGCCCGCCTCCTTGGCGTCCCGCTTCCCGCGCTGCACCCGCTGCACGCAGAAGGTGCACTTCTCCATCACCCCCACCATCCGGACGGCCACGTCGGGGTTGTGCTGCAGCTCGAGGGGGCTGTCCCAATGGGGCTCGAAAAAGTTGAAGAAGCGGACGGAATAGGGGCAGTTGTTGGCGCAGTAGCGCGTCCCGACGCAGCGGTTGTAAACCTGGACGTTGAGCCCTTCCGGGTTGTGGTAGGTCGCGTAAACGGGGCAGACCGGCTCGCACGGGGCATCGTCGCAGTGCTGGCACAGCACCGGCATGTACTTCACCTTCACGTCCGGGAACTCGCCCTCATAGTAGCGGTCGACGCGAATCCAGTGGACCGTACGGCCGCGCGCCGCTTCGGCGGGCTCGATCACCGGCAGGTTGTTCTCGGCATGGCAGGCGACCACGCAGGCCTCACACCCCGTGCAGCGGTCGAGGTCGATCGCCATGCCCCAGCGGTGTTCCGCCGCTTTCGGTTGGTCCGCCACTAGCGATACCCCCAAGGCCCATGCTCGCGGTCGATGGGCGCAAATTGAATAAGCTGCTTTTCCGGGCCGAGCTTCGCCAGGCGCACCCGCGTGGCGCCCAGCGCGAGCGCGCCGGTAGTGCTCTCCCACACCGGGGCCAGGATCGCCAGCGGATTCGCGCCGCGCCCGGCATAACGTCCGTAGTGCTGGTGGCCGCTGCCGATCGGCATGCTGAGGACGCCGGGCATCGCCCCCGGATGCACGTAGGCGGGCGCGTCCAGCCGGCCGTGCGCCGATTCGACGCGCACCAGGTCGCCGTTCTTGATTCCGAGTTTCCCCGCCGTCTGCGTGTCGATCTCGACCGGCAGTCCCCACATGGCGCTCGACGTCGGATCGGGCATTTCCTGCATCCAGGGAAGATTGGCCCCGCGCCCGTCCAGGTGCTGCACTGAAAGATACGGCTGGAAGTGGAACGGGAACTGGGCCGCGTCGCCTGCGAAGCTGGCGGCGGACACCTCTAATGTGCGGGGAGGCTCGGCCGCGGCGCGCCCGCGCGCGGCAGGCTTAGGCGGCGCCGCTTTCTCTGCCTGGCGCTCGGCCCAAAAGCCACCCTGCTGCTGGATCTCGTCCCACGCGTGGCCCTCGCCGGCGATTTCCTGGGCCACCGCCCGCGCCGCAATCGGCTGGAATTCGACTTCCATCGCTTTAGCCAAGTCCGCCAGCACCTGCTCCGTCGCGCGCGTGGTGTAAAGCGGCTGGACGAAAGCCGTCGATACCATCACACCGCTTCCGGGCGTCACGGCCGGGACAACGGCGGCGCTTGCTTCCAGGGTGTGATGGTCGGGCAGCAGCAAGTCCGCGTAGGCGGCGCTGTCGTTGACGAACGGCCCGAAGCTTATGGTTGTCTCAACCTTCTCGAGCGCGGCGCGGACGCCCGTCGCGGCCGGCAGCGTGTAGGCCGGATCGACGCCGTCGAGAATCAGGACCTGGGCCTTGGCGATGAACGGCACGACATTCGTGAACGCCGGGCGCTGGTTGGCGGCGTCGTTCGCGGGCGGCAGCACCCCGCCGGGACGGCCCACGTTGCCCAGCATCACGTTCAGGTAGCCCGCCGCCTCGAGCGCCTGGAGCGAGTTGGTGTGGACCTCGGAAGTCCCGGCGATCACGAGCGGCGCTTCGGAGCGGCCCAGTTCCTGGGCGATCTCGCGGGCGCGGTGCTCGGTAACACCGCAGGTTTTGAGCGCCGCCGCGAGATCCAGAGACCGGAAACCTTCGGCGATGGCCGGCGGCAGGACGCCCGCGTTGCGGGCCAGGCTCTGGTCGAGCAGCAATTTGCCCAAGGCCGCGAGGAAGAAAACCTCCGCGCCCGGAGTCACCGGCACCCAGCGGTCGGCGCTCTGCGCGGTGATCGAGAGCCGCGATTCCGCCTGCACCAGCGTGCCGCGGACGGTGTCGCGGCCCTGGCGGAAATGGCCGTACTGGCGGCCATAATAGACCGGGTTGACCCAGGTGCCAAGGAAATCGGCGCCCACGCCGAGCACGTAGCGGGCGTTGGCGAGGTCGTAGACGGGCAGTCCCTGCCAGCCGTGAACTGTTTCCGCAGCCTTACGCTCCAGCGGAAAATCGGCGAGCGAGAAGGTGACGGGCGGCGGGGCTCCCAAGGCCTCAAGAAACGCCCGGACGTTGCGCGCCCGGCTGCCGGCCTGCGGACCGGCCAGATACACGATGCCCTGCGGGTCGCGCTCGCGGGCGCGCTTCAGCCGTTCGACGGCGACTTGAACAGCCTCGGGCCACTCGATGCCCCGGAAGACGGCCTGTCCCTTGGGACCCTCGCGCCGCATCGCGCCGCGCAGCCGGTCGGGATTGTAGAGTCCCTGCACCGCCGCCTGGCCGCGCGCGCACAGCCGTCCGCCGCTGACCGGGTCGAGGGGATTCCCCTCCACTTTCTTGATGCAGGCGACCGGCTCGCGCAGGCGCTCGCCTTTAACCTCGATGACGCGCTCGCCCCGCATGACGCGCACGATGACGCCGCAGCCGGCGTCGCACTCGCCGCAGACCGCCGGCTGCCAGCTCTCTTCGCCCGGCACGACGTCCCGGTCGGCGACCAGCAGCGGGATCAGTTGTTCCCCGCGCTTGCCGCACGCGCCCGTTACCAGGCCGCCTGAAGCGGCGGACACGATCTTGAAAAAGTTTCGGCGATCCATTCCTTAGTCGGGTCCTAGTCGGGTCTCAATAATGGCAGACGGCGCAATCGTCGCTCGCGCGGTTCTGGCGATGACAGGTCACGCACGTCCCCATGTTGTGCTTCACGTTCAACTGGGCCACCGTGCCTTGGGCGATGTTGCCGTGGCACGTTGTACAATCGATCTTGGCTCGCACGTGCGGCGCGTGGCGAAACTTCACCAGCGCCTCGCGGTCGAAACCGTATACGCGCTGCCAGGGCACTTCGCGTTTTTGCGCCGCGTAGGCGGCCAGCTTCTTCACTTCCGGCCGGTCGGTGGCCAGCTTCTCGTGGCACAACATGCACTTTCGCACGGACGGGATGGTCGCTGCCGCGCGCGTGTCCGCGGAACTGTGGCAGTCGAGACACGCCAGCCCCAGCGCCACATGCTTGTTGTGGGGAAACAAGATCGGCTGTTGGGCCAGAGCTGCCACGGCCCACAAACCCAGTAACCATTTTCCTGACATTGAAACCCAGTCTAGAAGTCTAGATTCTACAAGATACCAATGACCGCGCCGTGGAAGCAAAGGTTCTGGGCAGCAATTTTATTGGCGGTGCTGGCCGCCGTGGGCGTGGCCGCCTGGCAGGGGGGATTGCTGCGGAGCCTCGCGGACCGTGAGCGGGTCGTCGAGTTGCTGCGCGCCGAAGGCTGGAAAGGACCCGCCGTCTGCGTGGCCGTGCAGTTCGTGCAGGTGGTGGTATTTTTCATACCGGGCGAGATCACGCAGTTCGCAGCCGGATACGTGTTTGGCGCCTGGAAAGGCTTCGTCTTCTCGGCGGTGGGGATCATGCTGGGCTCGGCGTTCGATTTCGCGTTCGCGCGGGTCGTCGGACGGCCGACCCTGGAGAAGATGATCCCGCGGCCGACCATGGAGAAGGTCGATGCAGCGCTCGACAACGCCCGGGGCAAATCGGCCCTGTTCCTGCTCTTCCTGCTGCCGGGGATGCCGAAGGACGCCATGTCCTACGGGGCGGGGCTCTCGCACCTGAGCTTCACGGAATTTATGGTGGTCTCGGGCCTGGCGCGCTCGCCGGCGCTGGCGGCGAGCGTGGTGCTCGGGTCCCAGGCTAACCAGCGCAATTACCGGGCCATGATCGTGACGGGGGTGGTGGTGGTGATCGCCATGGGGGGCGCCTACTTCTACGAGCGGCGGCGCAGCCGGAGGCACGCGTCGTGATCCGGCCAATGCGGGCGGCCGATCTTCCGGCGGCGATGCGCCTTTGCGAGGCCGCGGGGTGGAACCAGACGGTCCACGACTGGAAGAACCTGCTCGCCCTCGAGCCGGAGGGCTGCTGGGTCTCGGAAGAGGATGGCCAAGTGGTCGCGACAACGACCGCGGTCTGCTACGGCGGGGACCTGGCATGGATCGGCATGGTGCTGGTGCTGCCCGAATACCGCCGGCGGGGGCTCGCGCGGGGGCTGATGGAGCACGCCCTCGAGTGGCTCGAAGTGCGGCACGTCCGGCAGGTGAAGCTCGACTCGACCGACCTGGGCCGGCCCCTCTACGAGCGGCTGGGCTTCCACACCGAGCGGGTGATCGAACGCTGGAGCGCGCGGTGGGAAGCCAGCCGGCCGAGCAGTTGGTCGAGCGAAGACACGCTGCCCGAGGCCGTGCTGCCGGCCGGGGACATCGCGGCTGGGGATGCCGAGGGCTTTGGTGTGAACCGCGCGCGGCTGGTCGCGAGGCTGCTCGAAACCTTCCCGGGCCAGGGGATCTGGCGCGCGGGGGAAGGTTTCCTGCTGGGCCGTCCGGGGACGAACGCTTATTTCCTGGGGCCGTTCACGGCGGCGGGTCCGGAGCCCGCTGCGCGTCTCGCGCGAAACATGCTCGCCCAAGCGGGCCCCGGCATGTTCTATTGGGACTTGTTCCCGGATGTGCCGGCGGCGGTGGACCTGGCGCGGGAGCTGGGCTTTGCGCCGCAACGGAGCCTGGCGCGGATGGCGCTGCGCCAGGCCGAGACGCCCTCCGCGGGCCGGCCGGAGCGCGTCTACGGGGCGGCGGGATTTGAATATGGATAGACCAACGCGTTCCAGAAAAACTTTGGGCGGCGCCCGCCCGGGGCCGCCCCCGGCCCCCGAGCCGGCAGCGCGCCCGCGCTTCGCCCAGCGCCGGCGCTATGAGTGGAAGCTGCCCCGCCGGTCCGTGGTACTAGGAGTGCGCACGCTGGTGATGGGCATCCTCAACGTCACGCCGGACTCCTTTTCGGACGGGGGCCGGTTCCTCAGCCCCGACCGGGCCTACGCGCGCGCGCTCGAGATGCAGGAGCAAGGCGCCGACCTGATCGACGTGGGGGGCGAATCGACGCGTCCCGGCTCGCAGCGGATCGCGGCGGAGGAGGAGCTGAACCGGGTCGTCCCGGTGCTGAAGAAGCTGCGGAACAAGCTCGACATCCCCATCTCGGTCGATACCTACAAAGCCGAGGTGGCCGAGCGCGCGCTCGATCTGGGGGCCGAGATCATCAACGACGTGAGCGGGCTGACCTTCGACCCGGCGCTGGCCGAGGTGATCAACCGCCGCGACGCGGGCCTGGTGCTCATGCACCTGCGCGGCTCGCCGGAAACGTGGGCCAAGCAGGCGCCGCTGCCGGACGTGATGGGGACGATTGTGCGGGACCTGGAGGCGGCCGTCGGGCGCGCCCGGCGCAGCGGCCTGGACCGCCGGCGCATCGTGATCGATCCGGGGGTCGGCTTCGGCAAGCGCGGGGACCAAAACTACCAGATCCTGGCGGGACTGTCGCGCCTCGACGCGCTCGAACAGCCGGTGCTGATCGGGACGTCGCGCAAGTCGTTCCTGGGGCAGAAGCTGACGGACGAGCAGCGCCTGGTGGGGAGCGCCGCGACGGTCACGGCGGCGATCTTGCAGGGGGCGCATATCGTGCGGGTCCACGATGTGCGGGCGATGGTGGAGGTCGCGCGGGTCGCGGATGAGATGCTGAAGGCGGCGGAGTAGGGGGGCTGGAAAAGAGTGCATTCCTGCACTCTTTTTCGGCGGGTTCAGTGGAATCAACAGGTTGCCGCCGCGCCCGGAAATTAGCGCAAATTTGCGCTATTTTTTTTGGGGCCGGTCGGGGCGGAGTGGACCCTTGCCTGAGACGCGGAAATTTCTAGGAAGTCCGGCGAGCAGGCCGCCATGAAGGTCAACGTCTCGGTCCCGCCTTGTGAATTTAGAACTCAGGACTCTGGAATGGCTGCGGGGAATTGATCGTGGCGCGGAGGCCCGCAAGCTGAAGGTCTCGCCGGCGGCGGCGCGGGGGGGCCTGCCGGTGGAGGAGCAGAAGAGAGCCCGGAAGGTTCGGGAGCTCCGCAGCGGGCTGAACTTCTCTATTTCCCAGAACGCCGTTCTGGTGCGTCATTGCCCAAGGCTCTTCTCGCCGTCTAACGACTCAGCGTTCACCGGCGCGCGGTCTTTTGGCGCGTCCGGTGCAACGCTTCGTTATGCGTCTTCGTCGCCCGTGCCCGCGCCAGCTTTCGTTTTGCTATTAGCTGTCGTACTGTCGGAACGAGAGCGACGGGTACTTGCATTGTGGTGCTTTCAAGAGCCGCCTCAATTTCGGCGGCGGCTTCTTCGTCACTTTGGGACTCGTAGTATTCGAGCACACGACGAACTCGGGCCTCATTCCATCCGCGCGGATATTTTTCGGCAGTCATCTTTTCCTCCTTCGCCTACGACGCATTGCCCGCTTCGCCTTCGGACCGAGTTCGTATGCTGTTATGACGAAACCCGAGTCCGGAACAGGATCTGGAACGTAGATCACCTTTAGATATCGTCCCTCTCCAGTCTGACCGATCGCAATGCGAGAATCATCACGTCCGCGTATGTCTTGCAGCGGTCGACCGAGAATGTCCTCAACTTCATGCTCTGTCACGTCGTGTTCATAGATGTGTGGCAGTCCCGTAGTTGGATCGGTGTGGTAACGGATCTGCACCCAGCTATTCTACTACGCGTCATGATGCCGACCCAGGGCTGGGCGGTACGCCTAACGGCCTGGCATGAGCCGCGGCGCGTCTTCTGCGCCGTCGGCTCCATGCCCTTGTTAGGCGGCATACCCCGGATGCTCGTCAACTTGATGACCGGATGTGGTTCTAAGGGCGCCAACTACAGAATGACGGTCGGCCTCAACATCGTTCGCCTTGTCAGTCTTTCTCGTAAATAGGGCCGTCAACGGTGCGATGCGAAAGGTATTGCCATTTTCCGTCGCGTTTCGCGTACACGCGCTGGTACCAGACGGTAAACTGCCTACGTCCAGGAGCGGCATCTTTGAAGCGTCCGACGTAGCGCCCGTACGTGATCACGACATCTCCATGCACTTCGGTTTTCACCGAGTCGAGAACGCGCGAAGCATAGGGCGCCTTGGCCACTGTCGCCAACCAGTCCGCCCGGCTGTCGACACGGAGTGGCGCCCCACCTGTGGTCCACCCGTCACCGTGAGTGAACGTGAAGGTTGGCGCTGATGCCGCGTCCACAAAGCCTACGTCGCCTCGCACGACGGCCGCTTCGATCTCGCGCTCGAATGCGAGCACTTCGGCTGCAGCCTCGTGCGCCGTTTTTTGTGGTGCTTGATGATTCGCCGCCACAGCAGCCGGCTGCTGCGCAGCCACGGGGCTGCTTACTGCCAACACCACCAGAATCAGCCACGCGTCAATACAACTTCGCTTGGTCATATCAGTCCTCCACTCCTATTCTCGACATCGGAGTACGGGCGGTAGACTTGTCTCCTGCACCCCAGCGCTATCGCCGCCGCCTAACGACTCGGGCATCACCCGCCGCCCGGTTTTGGGCGGTCGGGTGCATGCCGTTCGTTAGGCCGCATCCGGCCATAGCGAAGTTCGGCCGAGGGTCCCCTGCTTCAAGTGATGAGTCTGCTCAATCTCGGCCGCCAAGTCGTTGGCCTTGTGCTTCAACAACAACTTCAATGTGTGATCAGCGGAGCTTGGCGGAAACAGCGCAGCCCCAGTAAACAGGGAGCCAGCTACGGAGTCCGCTACCGGTGTCTGAAGTGTCGCGACAACCCATTCTTGAAGGTTCGGAGCGCCGCCGGGCGGGCATGCGATGGACACGCCACGCTGCACGTGCGGACGTGCGCTCAGGGGATGATGCTCTACTCGAAGATCGACGATGGATGCTGAGGCGGGTACGTGGATCATAAACAGCCAACCGGCCACCGCGCCTGACTCGCAGATCCGTATGACACCATCAGGGCCTTCGTTGATCTTGTGGGCTGAGAACCAGTAGGCGACAAATAGGTTGTCCAAGACGTCAAGCCAGCTCGTCCGGAACCCGTAATGTTGGAGAAGGGCAGCACGGTTCGCTGCTCTGAAGCGAGCGACTTTGATTCGCTCACTGAGTTTCCGCCCGAACTCGTTCTCAGCGGCGAGAAGCGCTTTGGTGTCGAGCTGCGCTCCGCGAAATAAGCTCGGAGCCATTGCGCGGTAATTCTCGACCTGGCCACGAACAAACACACGATCCGGGCGAGCAACTCGTTTCGCCTCACCCACAACGCGAGCGACGCCAGGCCAACTGTCGACCTTGAGGTACGGCCAAGGTTCGTCGATGAACTCGAGTCCCAGTCGCTTCGCGAGTTTCTTGCGGCGGGCCAGCCGTTTCATCAAGGTAGCGTCCATGAAACTTGAATGCCGCCTAACGAGTGTTTATCCCGACCTGCATAAAACCCGGCCCTGGTCGGCCTAACACGAAACCGATAACGACGGCCGGTAGAACCAACTGCTTATTTTAATGACTTCGAAGTCATTTGTTGACCTATCTCCGGGGTTTTAGGCCGACCAGCCCAGTCGGCTTAATCCCCCGTGTCGCCTGCTTCTGGGCCGACGCGGCCCACGTTTTCCTGCATGTTGCTGCCATGTCGCCACGTCCCTCAGCGATTGACGGACCGCGTCCGCTGCTTCGGAGTAGTGGTCTTGCCCATGTTTGATCGGCGGCCGGCGCGACGGCGTTCGATCAAGCGCGTAATCTCGGGAACCAGGCGCTTGGGGACGACCATGACAGCCTGATCCCGTAGCCGGAGCGACGCCTCGTCTTCCGCCACCGCTTCCGCCTCGGTCTGGCGCTCGTAATGATCCAACACCTTTCGGACGCGAGCTTCATCCCAGCCAGCGGGGAAATGCGTTCGTTTCATCGATGCTTTCTCCGTTGCCGCCGCCGATGCGCCAAGAGCGGCTTACCTCGAAGCTCGTAAGGTGTGATCACGAAGACGCTGTCCGGGACGGGATCGCGGACGTAGACGACCCTCAGGTAGCGGCTGCTGCTGGTCTGACCTATTGCCACTCGGGAGCCTTCTCGACCGGGACGATCTTCTGCCGAGTCTGTCAAGACTTCCTCCACATCGTCTTCTTCCACGTCGTGGTTCCGTAGGTGTGGCTGACCGGTAGCAGGGTCGCACCAGTATAGGGCGCAGCGACCGGTGGCGCAACGGGCTGGACCGGGGCTTGCTCAACCCGACGAGTTGGAATAGCGAGCCGCTTGCAGGTTCTGTGACCGCCCAAGAGACGAAGGATCGAGAATCGAGGTTGGGGCGGCTTGACGGTACGGGTCGAAAGCGTTTCACGACCGATTGCTGGCGCCGTGATGCTGAGGGGGAGCCGGACGCGTTGTAATGACGAACTGCTCGAAGAGGGGGAAAAAGGCTGGGGGACCGCTCCTTCACAGTCGCGGTTCGGCAACAGGTGTTGGAAACAGGTGAGCGGGGCGTTTAATCAAACGACCGATTAAATCAAACGACCGACCTAATCTGGGGGGCGCGAAAAGGAGTGTCTGGGGCGCTTTTTGGCGTCAAAAGGCGTCCTTTGGGTGGCTTCCTGGAGGCGCCTGATTCCCTCGCTGATGATCGACCGGTGCGCGACGAGGGCCGGGGCGATCACCTCCCGCGCTGTCGAATCGCGGGAGCGGGCAGGTGGCGTATGATGGATAGAGAGGACGCAGAACATGGCTGACGAAAACGACAATTCCGACAAGCTGATCTGGTTCGTCGCGGGGGCCGCGGTGGGCGCGGCGGTGGCGCTGCTGCTGGCGCCGAAGTCCGGACGCGAGATGCGCCGGCTCATCGCGAACAAGACCTCCGAAGGCCGTGAGTATCTGGCCGACGCGGGGAAGGACGCCTACGACAAGGGCCGCGACCTCTACGAGCGCGGCAAGGGCCTGGCCGAGGACGCCGCCGACCTCTTCGAGCGGGGCCGCAAAGCCGTCCGCCTGTGATTCTTCCCGAGTTCCGGAACGAGCCGCTGACGGACTTTTCCGTGCCGGCTAACCGGGCCGCCATGGAGGCCGCCCTGTCCCGGGTGTGCTCGCGCCTCGGCCGGGAGTATCCGCTGCGGATCGGTGGCCGGGAAGTCACGACCGCGCAGACGTTCGAATCGTTGAACCCCTCGCACCCCGGACAGGTCGTGGGACGGCACGCGGCGGCCACGCCGGATCAGGCGCAGCAGGCCGTCGAGCAAGCCTACGCGTATTTCCCGGTGTGGTCCGAACGGAGCGCCGAGGAGCGGGTCGGCATCGTGGTCGAAGCGGCGCGGCGGATGCGCGAGCGCAAGCACGAGTTCTCGGCGTGGATGATCCTCGAGACGGGCAAGACCTGGCCCGAAGCGGACGCCGACACGGCCGAAGCCATCGACTTCTGCGAATTCTATGCGCGGGAGGCGCTGCGGTTGAGCGGTCCGCAGCCGCTGGTGCCGGTGGCGGGGGAGAAGAACGAGCTGTATTACCTGCCGCTCGGCGCCGGGGTGGTCATCCCGCCGTGGAACTTTCCGCTGGCCATCGCGACCGGCATGACGGTGGCGGCGCTCGTGACCGGCAACACGGTGGTGCTCAAGCCGTCGAGCGACTCGCCGACGATGGCGGCGCAGTTGGTGGAGGTGCTGCTCGAGGCCGGGTGCCCGCCGGAGGCGCTGTCGTTCGTGACCGGGAGCGGGGCGGCGATCGGGGATGCGCTGGTGGAGGATCCGCTGACGCGGTTCGTGGCGTTCACGGGGTCGAAGGAAGTCGGGCTGCGGATCAACGAGCTGGCGGCGCATCCGGCGACCGGGCAGCGGTGGATCAAGCGCGTGGTGGCGGAGATGGGCGGCAAGGACGCCACTGTCGTGGACGCCGATGGCGACCTGGATAGAGCCGTCGAAGGGGTGGTGACGTCGGCCTACGGCTTCCAGGGGCAGAAATGCTCGGCCTGCTCGCGGGCCATCGTGGTGGAGGGCGTGTACGACGAGTTCTTGCGGCGCCTCGTGGAGAGGGTCGGGAAGCTGAAGGTCGGACCGGCCGAGAGCGGGGCGAGCGAAATGGGTCCCGTGATCAACGCGGGGGCGATGACGAAGATTCTGGAGTACATCGAGGCGGGACGCGGGGAAGGGAAGGTCGTGGCCGGGGGCGAGCGCGCGGAGGGCGACGGATACTTTATCGAGCCGACGGTCATCGCCGACGTTGGTCCAGAGGCCCGGGTGTTCCGGGAGGAGATTTTTGGTCCGGTGCTGGCGGTCACGCGGGCGCGAGACTTCGAGCAGGCGCTCGAACTGGCGAACGATAGCGAGTATGGGCTGACGGGCGCAGTCTTCACGCGGGACCGCGGGAAACTCGAAGAGGCGCGGCGGCGGTTCTTCGTGGGGAACCTCTATCTCAATCGCAAGTGCACGGGGGCGATGGTGGGCGCGCATCCCTTCGGCGGGTTCAATATGTCGGGTACCGATTCCAAGGCCGGGGGGCGGGACTACCTGCTGCTGTTCACGCAGGCGAAGGTGGTGGCGGAGAAGGTGTAGGGGTTTCCCGGAGGTAGATCTCCACCCGGTCCGTCGTCCAGGTTGCTACGCCGCTACGCGCTGCACCGAGGACACTGACTTCTGCGGGATTTTCCTGGGATAATCCTAGCAGTCCTTATGAAGATGCTGGGGGTGTGGCTGGCCGTCGCGACGGTGCTGGCGGGCGCGGATGAAAATGCCCCGCCGAAGAAAGTGGACTTTGCGCGCGACGTGCAGCCCATCTTGAAGGCCCGCTGCCTCGCCTGCCACAATGCCGAGCGCCGGGAAGCGAAGCTCTCCGTGGCCACGCGGGCCGACCTGCTCCGAGGCGGCTCGAGCGGTCCGGCGCTCGTGCCGGGGTCCAGCCGGGAGAGCCTGCTGGTGCAGCGGGTCACCGGCTTCAGCGCGCCCGTCATGCCGTTTGCGAGCGAGCCGCTCACGGAGGCGCAGATCCAGACGCTGCGCGACTGGGTGGATCAGGGGGCGGCGTGGCCGGCCGAGGCTGGCCCGGTGCGGTGAGCGTCTTCTACCGTCCCGCGGTCCAGGTCGACGCGGCAGGGATATAGCGGGCCGCCGCGCCGCACGCGATCCGCCACACGGCGTCCGAAGAAAAATTGCCCCATACGTGAGTCGGGGAGCCAGCGCCGCCGGTCGCCGCTGAACGTGAAGACGTTGCAGCGTTCGAGGAGCACGGCGTTGGCGGGATCGTCCACGATCTGGAACAGGCGCTGGCGCGCGGCCTGCAGCCGTGGCTCCGGGACATAACGCTGGGTCCCCGCGCCCACCCGGACCGCCAGCACCGCCGCGAGCAGTATCCGCACGGCGCCGGCGGTCCACGCCCGCGGCAGCTTCGGTTCGAGCCACGCCAGGATCACTTCGAGGGCCGCGCCGACGGTTACCAGAGAAAAGAAAACCAGGGGCAGCCGCGTAAACTCGTGCGTGGCGACGTACTCGCGCAGCAACAGGCTGAAGAACAGAAAGGACGGTAGCAGGGCGGCCGTGCGCCATTGCCGCGCGAGCAGGCACACCACCCAAGCCGCCGCCACGAAGTGGTTGCTGAGGGGCTCGAGGTTCAGGGTGCGGAGAACGTCCCGGCGGAGCGCGATGGTGAGGTCTGCCAGAGGCCACTGGGAGCGAAGCTGCAGGATGCTCCCCAGCTCGCGAAATCCGCCGCTCGCGTGGACCAGCGCCGCCGCTACGACCACCCCGCCGCCCGCCAGGATTCCGAGATCGACGCCCAACTGCCGGTTCGAGCCGCGTGCGACACGACGCAGCAGGATCACCACCAGCGCATACGGCAGGACCAGTGGATTCAGCACGAGCGCGGCCAGGAGCGCGCCGCGAAACGAGGGACGGCTCGCGGTCCAGTAGAGAACGCCGATGGCGACATAGAGCGCCACATCGGCGAACACGAACGGGATGTCGTCGCGTCCCGGGCCGCTGAGCAGGACGAGGGGCACCGCCGCGTACACGAGCCACGTCTTACGGTCGAGCGAGACGGCGATCAGGGTGAACGCCAGCAGGGACCCGAGGATGGCGACCGAGCGTCCCACCGTTTCGGTCGCTCCGAAGAGGTGCACGGCGGCTTCGAGAACCAGGAAGAAGGTGTTGGTCCAGTGGGGATACATCGTGACCCGGCCGGCGGCCAGGTCGACATCGCGGGCGGCCAGCGGATTCGGCCACAGGTGAACGGTGCTCGCCGCGGCGAAGCCAAAGGAATGAAAGGACGGGACCGACTCCTGCGCGACGTCGTCAAACGGCCGCCAGTAGACTTCGCGATACGCCCCCAGCACTCCCGCCGCGAGCGCCAGGGTCACTAGCAGCCGTTTCCATTCCATGCGAGGCAAGGGTCAGATTCTAGCAGACCCCTGGCGGGCTTCTGAAAAAAAGCCTGACCGCTCCCTCACGGTCGCGGCTCGGTTTGCGAGGGCTTGTTACTTCGAAGGAGGTACTGAGCCGCGCACGTCAGTAAGCGGTTTGGCCCCGCCCGCGGCGCTACAGCATCTTCAGCGAAGCGACCTTCATGCTGCTGCCGGTCACGTCGCCGGTGACCGTTATGCGCAGGTCCGTCTTCTTTTTCGTGCCCTTGAGCGCCGCCGTGGCCTGCTTGTTGCCGGCCGCATCGAAGGTGATGTACTGGTTGTCCGGCGTGATGACGCCATAGCCGCTCTGCGCGCAGTCGTCCATCGAGGCGCAGCCGACGTCATGGCTCTTCATCGCCGCCTCGCCCTTCTTGATCACATCAGCCGAACAGGCCTTGTCCATCAGATAGCCGGTGACGGTGCGTTGCTCGGCCAGACCCAGACCGGCCAGGAGCAGTGTCGCCATTCCCAGTTGACATATTCTGCGAAACATAGTGGTGAACCTCCTCTGAATATTTTACTTCTCGAGCAAAAAGTTGCCGACGAACATCGCATCGATGCCCGACGAGTAAAAGCTGCGGACGGCGTCCCGCGGCTCGCACACCAGCGGTTCGCCGAACAGGTTGAAAGACGTGTTGTAGAGCACCGGCAGTCCGCTTACGCGGCCGGCGGTTTGCAGGAGCTCCCAGTAAAGCGGATTGTCCTCGCGGTGGACCGTGTGAACGCGGATCCAGTCGCCGCCGAGCAGCGCGGCCTCGAAGCGCTCGCGCCAGGCGGGCCGCACCCGGCTCACGGTCGCGAGGAACCGGGCGTTGGGGCCGCACTCGAAGTATTCGCCGGCCACCTCCGCCGGAACCGACGCGGCGAACTTGCGGAACGACTCGCGGTGCTTGATAAAGGTGTTCAGGTTCTCGGTGGAATAGGGGTTGAGCGGGGAGGCCAGCAGGCTGCGGTTGCCGAGGGCGCGCGGACCGAATTCCATGCGGCCCTGGAACCACGCGACAATCTGGTTCTCGGCGAGGCGGCGGACCGCGGTCTCGATCAGCTCCCCCGTGGTGAGCAGGTAGCGAAACCGGAGCTTGCAGTTTTCGAGAACCTTCTTGATCTCCTCGCGATCGAACCCCGGACCGTAACACAAATTCCCCAGCGGCACGCGCTCGCTGCGGCCGAGCACGTGGTGCCAGCCGTAGAGTGCGGCGCCGAGCGCGGTGCCCGCGTTGCCGGCGGCCGGCTGGACGAATACGTTCTGGTAGCAGCCCGCGCCTTCGAGGGCGGCGACCAGCTTGGCGTTGAGCGCGAGTCCCCCGGCGAGACACAGGTTCTCGCCGCGTCCGGCCAGGCCCATCACCACCGTCTCGATCGCGCGCTGGACGCTGGCCGCGAGGTCGAGCCGCATCTGCGCGCTGACCCCCTCGGGTCCCTCGATGCCGAGCTTGGCGTAGAACTTGTCGCTGAAGCCGCCGGGGGCGTTATGCGTGTCGTCGAAGAAGCTGCGGTCGAAGCTGGGCCAGCCGTGGGAGTTGGTCCCCATGACTTCGTCGAAGAGGGCGGCGTAGACTGGCTCGCCGGCGGCGGATATCCACTGGACCTTGTGCTCGTCGGCGCGGGCGCGGAAGCCGAGCAATTCGGTGATGCGGCCGTAGAAGTCGGCGGGGGAGTCGGGCGCGTAGCACTCTTCGCGCAGGCGCAGGGTACTCGCTTCGGCCTCCCACAGCGCTCCGCAGCGCATGTCGCCCGTGCGGTCGAGGGTGAGGACCGTGGCGCGGTCGAAGCCGGAAGGGAAGTAGGCGCTCGCGGCGTGGGCGGTGTGATGATCGACCACGCGCAGGCGTCCGTTGGGGAAGAGCGACTTCAGTTGCAGGTGCAGGTGGGAGCTGGCGCCGGGGCCCAGCGGCCCGGCCAGCACCACCCAGTCCACCTGATCGGCGCCGGCGCCGGCGAGCTGGAGGCAGGTACGGACCGCGTCGAGCGGCAGCCCACCCGGCCGGCGATGGCGAAGCTTCTCCTCTTCGACCGCGGCGACCAACTGGCCGTCGCGCAGCACCGCCGCCGCGGCGTCGCGCACCAGGCCTCCGATGCCGACGATCAACATGACGCCGGCTCCCGCAGGCGCTGGAGGGCCCGCTCCCGGCCGATCGCCGCAAAGACGGCGAAGGCGCCCGGTCCCACGCTCTGGCCGGTCAGGGCGGCCCGCGAGGCGTTGATGATGACGCCCGCCTTGACGCCGCGCTCGGTCGCGAGCGCGCGCAGCTCGGCTTCGACGCTCGCTTCCGTAAATTCGTCCGTGCGCGCGAGCCGCTCGCCCAGCTCCCGCAAAAGATCGCGCGCGCCGGGGACGTTTAGCTTCTCGGCCGCTGCGGGATCGAGCGTGACGCCGTCGGTGAAATAGGCCGCGCCGCGCTTGCTGAAGTCGCGCAGGGTGGTGTAGCGGGACCGTACCAGATCGACCGTCGCGGTGAACCACGCGCGCCGCCCGGCGGCGTAAGAGTCGTTCCACAAACCGGACGCGCGCAACTCGGCCTCGACGTAGGGCAGCAGGTCCTCGACCGGCATGGTCCGCAGGTGCTGCGAGTTCAGGTGGAGC
>JBGPDC010000088.1:0-22069 GCA_041482115.1 Terriglobia bacterium
CTTGATGAGATAATCGACCTCGCCGCTAGCGAACAAGGTTCGGTCGCAACACTGCTGCGCAAGTCCTTGGTGCTGGCCCACACTATAAAAAACGAACGCCTAAAGTTGTGGGCAGAGAACGAGTTAAACGGCTACGACCCAGATGACGCCGGAATACCGGCGTACAGAAAAACTACTGCCGCGGCCAAAGGGCTCTTTGTGGGCTCCTTTGGATCGCAGATTAAGAACCAGCCAATACCGCCAGGAATGCTGGAAGAGCGGCACAGGCGCTTCGCAGAGTCAGCGGTCCTTTTTCAGCCTATAGCGTCCTACGAGAATGTGAATGGCGATTCGCGCTTTGTCATCGAGTGGCCACCCAATTTGACCGTCCTGTATCAGGCGGCGTTTTTCGAAGGACACTATGCCTTGAATAGGGCATGGCAGGAGATCCCCGGCTCAGTCTTGGTGGGCCTGATTGACACCATCAAAACCAGGGTCTTGAGGTTCGCTCTCGAACTCAAGGACGATCTGGGGTCGGTGAGCGACGACCTCAATGAGTTGCCCCAAGAAAAGATTGATCAGCGTGTCGTCACGTATATTTTCGGAGGCACTAACGTCATCGCTTCAAGGGACTTCACGCAAATTGACAGTATAGAAATACAACAAAGTGATTGGGCCGCGTTGGCTGAAGCCCTCAAAAAGCGGGGCGTACAAGACTCCGCAATCTTGGAACTGAAGTCTGCCCTCGATCACGACTCCAGAGGCGGGACCACACCAACACCGGGTTTGGGAAAGCGTACAGCAGACTGGCTGAAGGGACTCGGCAAAGAGTCGGGCCACTTAGTGGTAAGCGTTGGGGTTGAGGTCGTCAAAAGAGAAGCTACCAAATGGATACTTGAGTACCTCGGCGTGCATAGTTGATGTGCGAGAACCCTCGGCCCGAGCCGTGGGCGCCCGGCGGACCGACATCGTGCGACAGTTCCTGACCGAATCGGTGCTGATTTCGATGGCCGGAGAGCTGCTAGGCGTGGCGTTCGGATTTTTTCTGGCGTGGGTGATCTCGACGACGGCCGAGTGGAAGACGATCGTCACCACGGCCTCCGCAGTGATCGCCTTCGGCACGTCGGTGGCGGTGGGCGTGATCTTCGGGCTTTATCCGGCGGTGAAAGCGTCGAAGATCAATCCGATTGAGGCGCTGCGGTACGAATAGCGATACAATCTCTTTCGGAAAGGAGCCCTGATGGAAGAGCAAAAGAACCAACCGAAGAATGATACTCAGCCCGGCGAAATCGCACGGCGCGAGTTCGTAGGTCTCTCCGTGGCCGCGGGCCTCGCCGCCACGGGAGGATCGGCTGCGGCGGCGGGCCTGGACGTCGTTGAAACCAACGTCGAGATCAAGACTCCCGATGGAACCTGCGACGCCGCGTTCATTCACCCGAAAACCGGTTCCCACCCGGGCGTGCTGCTCTGGCCGGACGCATTCGGGTTGCGGCCCTCAATGCGCGACATGGCCAAACGTCTGGCCGCGGAGGGATATTCCGTTCTGGTACCCAACCCTTTTTATCGCATTTCCAAAGCTCCTTTCACGGATGCTTCCACTTTCAACTTCCAGAATCAGGCCGACATGGCGAAGCTCAAGCCGCTGATGGCGTCGGTGAACGCGCCCGGCAACGCTGAGAAGGATGCGGCCGCGTACGTTTCCTTCCTCGACGCGCAAAGGGAAGTGAACAAGGCCAAGAAGATCGGGACTCAAGGCTACTGCATGGGCGGACCGCTCGTTGTGAAGACCGCCGCGGCGCTGCCCAATCGCATCGGCGCGGGCGCGTCGTTCCACGGCGGCGGCCTGGTCACCAACAATCCCGACAGCCCGCATCTGCTCGCGCCGAAGATCAAGGCGCGTATGTATTTCGGTGTCGCATCGAACGACGACGCGCGTCAGCCGGATGCTAAAGACAAGCTGAAGGAAGCCTTCGCGGCCGCCAAAGTTCCTGCCGAAATCGAAGTGTATGCGGGAGTCCATGGCTGGTGCGTGCCGGACATGCCGCTTCAGGGCAACGGCGCGCCCACCTACAACAAACCCGACGCTGAGCGCGCCTGGGGCAAGCTCGTCGCTTTATACAAAGCGGCCCTCGCGTAGACGGCAGCCTGCTGCTCCGGCGGGTTGACATCGTACGGCAGTTCCTGACCGAGTCGGTGCTGGGAGGAGCTAAGCCCACGTGCACCGCGATACACTGGTGGGCTCACAGTTTGATCGCGATTTCACCATCGACATCAGATGAGGGTCTTTGTCAGCTCAACATTCCGCGACTTGGCTGAACATCGCGAAGTGTTGAGGCTTGCCCTCGAAAGCAGCGGATACCAGTTCCGCGGGATGGAGCACTTCGCCGCTGACGACCGCGCACCGCTCGATGTCGCCCTCCCGGCGCTCGCCGAATGTGACGTTTATGTCCTCATCATTGGCGATTTGTATGGGTCAACGCCGCCAGGAAGAGTCATCTCGTATACGGACCTGGAATATCGTCGGGCACAGGAACTCGAATTGCCAACGATTGTGGTGGTCTTGGCCGACGATGCCCAGATCAGCAGGCTTCATATGGAGCGCGATGCTGCGAAGCGGATGAGACTTGACCGTTTCCGGGCTACCGTCATGAGACGGCATACCGTACAGCGATTTCAAGACACCAATGAGGCGGCCTGGAAAGTTCTCGCGGCTTTACGGATGCATGAAACTAAGCTTCGCGAGGAGGCAGAGGGAGGTGAACACTAATGCCCAAGCGCTTGACGAATAAGTATCCTCTTGTGCCCTCAGTTCAGTTCAGAGGGTCTCGGCTAGCCCCCTTGGCGCTCATGCCGGCAGTCCCAGTACGGTTGGGCGGAAGGGATGGACCTCAGCTCTATGCCGCGATCGACACGGCAGCAAAAATGTCAGTAATTTCCGATAGCACTCTTCAGGAGCTCGAACGCGCTCAGATCAAGATATCGAAGCGTCAATCACTGCTGATCAAGGGCGCTCAGGGAAGTATAGACGTAGAGGTGGCGGGTATACCTGTGCTGTTATGTGATCCCTCATTTGGGCCTTGGATTGAGCTCGGTGAGGTACCTTTTGCGATCACTGGGAAACAAGATCTATTGGAGCCGCCAAGCCGGATCTTACTCGGTTTCGACTCTTGCCTCGCCAAGCTACGCGTCGACATTGATTATCCACGCAACGTGCTCACGGTTCATGCTCCTGCTCGGATTGACCGTCGAACCGGCTGGTCGGATGCGGTAACCTTTCCAACGGCCATCAGAGAGGGCGAGAGCCTAATTGCTATGGGGAGCTACAGAGCCGCAGTCACGATTGTTGCGGCTGCTGTGGAAGAAGTGCTTCGTTCTTCGCATGCGTGGACCCGCCCGATCAAACACTGGACTGCATTTCTTGCGGAGGCCGACCGAACCTTCGGACTCGAAGCCGACTCTAAGGCCCAACTGGAGACAATTTGGCGCTTGCGCAATGTCGCCGTCCACGGCCCAAGCACAACCGAAATATCGAAAAGGCAGGCAGAGGCCGTACTTCGCGCTGCAAAGGATATAATTGCAAAGACGCCCAAGCTAAGCTCGTAGTAGCGCAGAAACGGTGGCACAGCGCGAGGGGGTTTGAGCCTCACACCGGGTGTGAGACCAGGAAGCTTCTAGTCTCTTCGGCAATTTCGTAATAATGTGGGAAGATCTGTAAGTTTACGAAGGCATCTTCGCGCTTCACGCGAGGGGGCAGCTCGCGAGGATGCCCAAGTTCGTTCCTCTGGCCTCGCATCAGGTCGTAAATCGCAACGATCATGATAGTAGCGTTCTCGGGGAAACCGGTCAGCGACTGCTTTTGAATTTGCTGAATCTTGCTATGTACCCAATCGAGCTTGGGCTTCATTGAGAAACGACCGAGCAATTTGGTGAATGCCGCCTTCTCGCCAGCGTTGGCGAGGGCGGTTTCCAGTGACTCGCACAACAGAAGAAAGACCCGTTCCGCAGCAATGCCCAGCATCACCGGGGAGGCGACCAAGTTGCCCTTGCGGAGGGTCTCCAGACTCTCAGCCAGATATGCCATCACAGTTGCGTCTGGATTCGCGACGCGTTCTCGCAGTCGTCTCAGGTAGCCCGTCGGATCATAGGGCTGCGGTTCGGTCGATGCAAGTGCATCCTGGCCAAACTGCGTGACGTGAAAGAATGGCAGGTTCAAGTTGCTAGAGTTCATTCCGGGAGCGAGAATTCCTTCAACAAGGAGTTGCCAGAACATTTCCTCCGCCAAAAAAACAAGCCTATGGCGCCCGTTGCGCCAATCCACCTCATTCTGTCCGGCATATTCTACGTAGGGAGCGAAGCCATCCCCTGTTCGATCAAGCTGCTGCCAGTCGGGATCGTGGCGGAGACGTGCAAACACGATCTGTCGAACCGTTTCCAAATCAGGATTGTTATGGTTGAAGGGAATTTTCCCGGATGTATTCATGACGCAACCCCCTGAAACCCAATTGAAATCGCACCAGAAGCCGCAATCAGGCGCTGGCTAGCAAGAGTTGCTTGGCTTCTTCAAGCGCTGCCAATGCCAGTGTTCGGGAAACGGTCGGAAACCCTTCCAGGAAGTCTTCCAGAGTGTCGCCGCCCTCTAGATAGTCGAAAAGGGTTTGAAGCGGCACGCGTGTCCCTCGGAACACGGGTATGCCATGCATCGTCTCGGGATCTCTTCTGATCGCTGACGTCACGACTTCATTATCTCTCACTACTTCCCGGCAAACCTGGACAGGGCAAACAGCGGATTCATCGGCTTCTTGTCGAGCACGACGTCGGCCACCCACTCCCCCAGCGCCGGGCCGTGCTTGAAGCCGTGGCCCGAGCCGCCGCCCAGCATCCACACGTTGCGGGCGGCCGGATGACGGTCGACGATGAAGTGCCGGTCGGGACTGCGCTCGTACTGGCACACCCGCGATTCGATCAGCGGCGCGCCGCGCAGGGCCGGAAAACGGAAGTAAACGTAGTCCCGCAATTCTCTGTGGATCTCCGGCGTGGGGAAGCGGTTTTCGGAGGTCGGATCGAGCGGTCCCCGGCGCTCGTCGTCGCCGATCTTGAAACCGCGCCACTGGTAGACGGGCGTGCCGTAGTAGTGGGGCGGGCCGGCCTCGATCCAGGCCGGGAACTGCGGCTCGAAAAATCGCGAGTCGCCGGCGGGCAAGCCGAAGAAGTAGACTTCCTGGCGGGTCGGCGTGATGCGGTCGCCGATCACGTCCGGAAATAGCTTCCCCAGCCACGGACCGCAGGCGAAGACGAAGCGGTCGGCGGCGAGCTTGGACCCGTCCGAAAGCGCCACGCTGCGCATCTCACCGCTCTCCGGCGGGCCGGCCTCGACTGACAACTGCTGATACCTGCCCCCTTCTTTGACGAAACCCTGGACCACGGCCTGGCAGGACTCGCGGGCCGTCAGGTAGCCGGCGTCCTTCTCGTAGAGGACCCACTTCAGCCCTTCGAAGTTCACTTGCGGGTAACGCTTCGACGCCTCGCCGGGCGTCAGCTCCTCGCAGACCAGTCCCGCTTCGCGCAGCAACGGCAGCGCCTGCCGCTCGTAGGTATCGTCCTTGCCGGGGAACCGGATGAAGCCGGTCTGGTGGTAGTGGTGCGTATTCCAGCGCTTGTCGTTTTCCCGCCACAACTGCAACGCGCGGGCGACGAACTGCACGTAGACGCGGTCGGGACCGTAGGTGGCACGGATGATCCGGGTCTCACCGCCCGAGCTGGCGCGGTTGTTACCGGGACCCCAGGCGTCGAGCAGCGTCACTCGCGCGCCGCGCCGCAAGAGGTAAAGCGCCGTCCAGCCGCCGAACACGCCTGCGCCGACGACCACCACGTGCGGTTTGGGGGCGGCCGCAGCCGCGAGACTGCTGGCGAAGGGGAGCCCCGCGCTCGCTTTCAACAGGGACCGCCGGGAAGTGCCTTCCTTATTTTCCATGGACGCCATCCAATTGTTCGAAGGTCGCCGTCGAAGGCGGCCGGGTCTGCTGCAGGCGGCGCGAAACCCCTTCCGCGTCACGGAGCGCGCGAATCACGTTCAGGCCCGCCACTTTCTTGAGATCGGCGTCCGGCCAGCCGCGCCGGATCAGCTCGGCGATCAGGTACGGATACTTCGAAGTATCTTCCAAGCCCACAGGCATCCCAATCACCGCGAGCGCCTGTTCCACGGGCTGTTCCGGCATGCCGCCGGCCGTCCCACCCCAGAAATCGCTCCCGATGCCGACGCAGTCGACGCCTGCGACCTTGCGGACGTGCTCGATGTGGTCGGCCACCTGAGCGAGCGTCGCATGGGGGACCGGCGCGTGCGCGGCGACATAATCCTTCAAAATGCGCTGCGCTTCTTCCGGCGAACGAGCCTTCTTCAACTGCGCGTCGAGGTCGGCAATCCATCGGGCGACCTCGCCCGACACATAAGACGGGATGAACGTCACCATCACCACACCGTGGTTCTTGGCCACGCGCGTCAGAATCTCATCCGGCACGTTTCGGGGATGGCTGACCAGCGCGCGGGCCGAGGCGTGGGAAAAGATCACCGGGGCCTCGGTGACGTCGAGCGCGTCGCTCATGACCTTGGCGGAAGTGTGCGAGAGGTCCACCAGCATGCCCAGGCGGTTCATCTCGCGCACGACCTCTTTGCCGAACGGGGTGAGGCCGTTGTGCCGGGCCTCGTCGCGCGCCGCATCGCCCCACTCGTGGGTCACGTTGTGGGTCAGGATCATGTAGCGCACGCCGAGCAGGTAGTAGTCCCGCAGCAGGGCGAGCGAGTTCTCGATGGCGTAGCCGCCTTCCATGCCGAGCAGCGAGGGGATGCGGCCGCGCTTGAACTCCCGCTCGATATCGTCGGCGGTCAGGGCCAGGGCCAGGGTGTCGGGATAGCGGGCGATCATGCGGCGCGCAATGTCGATCTGCTGCAGCATCCGGTGCGCGTAGCCGACCTTTATCTCGCCCGGCACCCACACCGACCAGAACTGTCCGCCCATCCCGCCCTGGCGCATGCGGGGAAGATCGGTCTCGCCAGGACGGCGCGTGCGCAGGTCGTAGGCGTCCACGTCGCCGGGAGCCTTGGGGTAGTCGAAGATTTCGCGCGGCAGGTCGTTGTGGCCGTCAATGAGAGGCGTCGACTTGAGCAATTGGCGCGCGTGGCGCAAGGCCGCGTCCTCTGCCTCGGGCGCGGGCTGCGCGGCAGCCGTCGCCGCGAGGCCCAGGAACAGCACAACGGATAGCCGGTTCCGCATCGGGAGACTCCATTCTACTGCTGGACGACGGTGTTCTCTATAGCATGCTAGCCTAGATAAATGCGTGGACTCCTGCTGTTTCTTCCCGCCGTGCTGCTGGCCCAGGCGCCGGCTGCCGCTCCTAAGCCGGCGGCCGCCCCGAAAGCCGCCCCGGCTCCGGCTGCTGCCCCCAAGGCTGCTGCTCCCAAGCCTGCGGTGACCAAACCGGCGCCCG
Organism: Terriglobia bacterium; assembly: GCA_041482115.1. Taxonomy (GTDB): domain Bacteria; phylum Acidobacteriota; class Terriglobia; order Bryobacterales; family JACQDG01; genus JBGPDC01. Next base: position 7,462 of record JBGPDC010000088.1, read on the forward strand.
TAGCGAAAGCGCCGCCGCCCGCCCCGCCCGCACTCACCACCGACGACGAAAAGACGATCTACGCCCTGGGCCTCTCGATGCAGCGGTCGCTCGCGCAGTTCGACCTGTCTCCGGCCGAGATCGAGATCGTCAAGCGCGCGCTCGCGGACGCTGTCGCCGGCAAACCGGCCATCGAATTGAACGAGTGGGGACCGAAGATCGAGCCGTTCGCCCGGCTGCGCGCCGGCCGCGTGGCCGAACACGAGAAGGCCGCCTCACAAGGCTTTATCGATAAAGCCGCGGCCGAGCCGGGCGCAACCAAGGCGGAGTCCGGCCTGATCTATCGCGAGCTGACGCCCGGCACGGGAGCTTCGCCCAAAGCTACGGATCAGGTCAAGGTCCACTACCGCGGCACGCTCGTCAACGGCACGGAGTTTGACAGCTCTTACAAGCGCAACGAGCCCGCGCAATTCCCGCTGAATGGCGTGATTCCGTGCTGGACCGAGGGCGTCCAGAAGATGAAGGTCGGCGGGAAAGCCCGGCTGGTCTGTCCCTCTAACATCGCCTACGGAGATCGTGGCCGCCCCCCCACCATTCCGGGAGGCGCCGCCCTCATCTTCGAAATCGAGCTGCTGGAAATCGCGGGCGGAACGCCCTAGACCGAGGACCCCGCCAAGCGATCTAGGTGACGGGCTGAGGACCTCGCCAGGCGCTTCCGACGCCGGCGCCCGAAGGCCGGCGTGCGGGCTTTCTGCGCTGGGCCGCCAGTTCGCGCGCCACCTCGCGGTTCTTCGCGTAAAGGCGCATGTTGTCTTCCGTAAAAGTCACGGCCCGGTTTACGTCCTCCACCGCCAGGTCTTCGAGAAGGCGGCGGCACAGGAGCGGCAGGTCCTGTAATGCGATCTGGTATTTCCGCGCGAGCTGCAGATCGGCGCCCACCGTGAATTCGGTATGGGTCCGGTCGGAAGCGACGCCCTGAAAGGCAAAATGGCGAACGTTATTTTCCTGGCGAAAACCGTTAAAGATAAAATCCACTCACGACCTCATTTGTGCAGGTTCGATCGCGGCTCGCGGAGTTGAAAACCGGCACCGACGGGCGGGGTAGGCGGCCTGAGCCGGGCGCGTGCGGAATCAAACGCAGTCTGAGTGTACCACGTTGCCGCCTGGAGCGTGCCGCCGCGGGGGCGATCCCCGAGGCGCGTACGGGGAGCCTCCGATCGGGCATTAGGAATTGACGCGAGACAGTGGTATTATGAAAGAGTCTTTGCCCGCATCCGTCTCACGGCGAGTGCTTTCCGGCCGCCAACGTCACCTTACTCCTAAATGGGTTCGCGTGCAGTCTGACAAAGACAACCTGCAGTCGAAAGGACTAACTCTGTGACCAAGATTTTCGTCGGAAACCTCAGCTATCAGACCACCCAGGACGATCTATCGGCGGCCTTCGCGGCCTTCGGGGCGGTGGAGCGCGTAGACATTGTTACGGACCGGGATACCGGCCAGCCGCGCGGCTTTGCCTTCATCGAGATGACCGATGGCAAGGAAGCCCAAGCGGCGATCACCCAGCTCAATGGCACGGACCTCAACGGCCGGGCCATCAACGTAAGCGAGGCGCGGCCCAAGCCGGCCGGGGGCGGCGGTGGTGGCGGCGGACGCGGTGGGCGTGGTGGTGGCGGCGGCGGCCGCGGTTCCCGGTGGTAGACTCACGCTAAGTCGGGCCGCGACGCCTAGTTTCGCTGCACGCGAAGGGTTCGTCGGCCCTATACCTTTCAGGAGCAATTATGGCCGGACGCGGACCACAGACTTTTAAGAAACGCCAAAAGGAGCAGCAGCGGCGCGAACGCCAGCAGGAGAAGTTCGCCAAGAGGTTACAGCGCAAGCAGGAGCCCAAGCGGCCGCTGTCGGAAGAACCGCTGCTAGTCCTGGATCCGGAAACCGGCGAACCGCTGTATCCCTTGGTCGAGGGGGAAACGCTGGATTCTGCAATCGGCGGACCACTGGAGCCTCCCGCCGCCGGGGGGCCGCCGAAACCGGAGACGGTGTGAGCGGCAAGTCCCGGCGTCAGCGGACGAACTCTACATAACCACGCTTCTCGAGGAACTTGAAGTACCCGACGAAATCGAACTGCTGGGGGCCCATCTCGAGCTGCGTCAGGCGGATGACCTCCGCCAGGTTCCGCTTCCCATCGCACCAGTAAAGGGCCGACACCGGCACGCCCCAAAAGGATGCGGCCGGGTAGCCCTCGCGCTGCTCCCGGGGCAGATCGTCGAGCGTGATGGTGCCCATCCGCTTCCGCCGCACCACGATCTTCTCCGCCTCGGGGTTGCGCGGCGGCGCGACCGGCTGAATCGAGCCGAGTCCCAACACCGTGCCACGGTCGCGCACAGCTCGCTCCAGGCGAGCTTTCTGCATTTTGGCGAAGGCCGCCAGATCCGCCAGGCCCTCTTTGAGATCCCACGCCGAGCGCACCGCCTGCGACTCCCGGTCGAGCGAGTAATCCACCCGCTCGCCACCCTGGTAGAGCAGCCGGCCCAGCCGGTCGGCGTTCTCGGCTGCCGCCGCCTGGTCCAGGATCTTTTCCGTTGCCGCCGCCACCTGGTTATAGCCGCGCGTCAGCGCCACCTCCGCCATCCAGCGCTTCTCGGCCGGACCGGCGGAGGCGAGGAAGTAGGTATAGGCGGCGTTCATGACCATCAGGTCCCGCAGCGACCGGGGGTCGAGCGTGGCCGGCGTATCGCCGCTGTTGTGGTGCGCGAGCACACCGTAGCCGCCGCGCGGCATCACCGTCGGAATTCCAATCGTGGGGTCGCCGAGATAGTTGTCGGTAGAGCTGCGGTGCTCGATCGAGTGCCAGGGCCGCCCGATGGAGGGATAGTATTCCTCCGCGAGGCGCAGGACGAGGGCGTCCACGTAAGACTTGGCGGAGTGCGGGTTCATGATCCAGGTGTGCTCGGTGCCGGCCAGGCTATACAAGCCCGCGGGCGAGTCGATGCACATCGCGGCGATGGTTCGCTTCACGCGGTCCCGGTTGTGCTCCAGGTAGTACATGGTGCCGTAGCACTCACCCATTCCTAATACCCGAATTGTGCGTTTGGGCCGGGGCAGCTTCCCTTCCCGGATCAAGCGGTTCAGGGTCTCGGCCGCGCCGATGATGGAGGCGACGCCGGTGGCATTATCGTGCGCGCCCTGCTCGAACAGATGCCCGAGCGACAGGACTTCTTCCCCGTTCGGCCCATCGGTGCCGCGGATTACGCCGGTTACGTAGGGATACACGCCCGCGTAATAGCGGCTGTCCACGTTGGCGCGGACCTTGACCGGACCCTTTTTCAGGAGCTCGCGCAGCAACTGCGAACCGCGCGGGGTGATCGAAAAGCACACCAGCGGCGCGCTGCCCTTAGTAAAGCTCCAGCCATTGTCGCCGAAGGAATTGACCCAGCCCCGCTCGTCGGCGAGGTCGCGATTTTCGGTGTTCTCGCTGATGAGGCCGAGGGCGCCGGCCTTGGCGAGGTCCATCTTCGAGCCTCGTTGTCCGAGGACGAGTTTGCCTTTCAGGTCGAGGTTCGCGAGGTTGCCCGTGGCAAGGACGACCTCCGTCACCACCCCGCCCGGCGGCGTCGGCCCGCTCCACATCCCGAGCGAGGCGGGGACCTTCTGATAGTCGGCGAGAACGCGCTGGCCGGCCGGCACCTGCGGATCGACGATCTCGAGCGTGCCGGCTTTGACGTCCCAGGCGAGGGGCATGGTCCAGAAACCGCCCTGGGTCACGCCGTCGGCGGGAGGGTTCGCGATCTCGACGTCCTCGAGGCCGGCGCGCCGCATGATCGCCGCGACGTTCTTCGCCGTTTCCTCGAATTTTGGAAACGTGAACCAGCGGTCCGTCTCCCAGATCGTATGCACGTCGTGTACGGCCTGGTCGGGGGTGGTCTCCTCTCGCAGCGTCTGCAGAAGCCTGGAAACCGCAGTGGGCGCGGCCGGACCCCGGGTGGCAGCGTTCTGCGCCCAGGTGGCGGTTCCAAGTAAAAAGAGAAGCAGGGCCAGCCGTCTCATCAAGGGTGCCTCCGTCTGGTCGAACCTCTAATGGTAACCCGAGGTGCAAGCCAGCAGGGATGACGCTGGGGCCGGTCGGAGGGGGGTAAATCTAAAGCCGGGGATTGGCCGGGGCAGGCAGGAGAAGCCGGGGCGGGCCGCAGGGCTCGCCCCGGATTCAGGAAAGTGGTAGCTAGACGACGGACACGTCTTCGGCTTGCAGGCCTTTGGGACCCTTCTTCACCAGGAACTCTACCTGCGCGCCCTCATCAAGGCTGCGATAGCCGTTGGCCTGGATCGCCGAGAAATGCACGAACACGTCGTCGCCGCTTTCGCGCTGAATGAAGCCAAAACCCTTGGCCGCATTGAACCACTTGACAAAACCTTTCTCCCTCATAAACAGAAACCACCTTTATCGTTGTTCTAAGACGTTCGAACTCCGGCGCTTCGACTACGAACGGCTCTCGGGGAGATCAGTTCCAGTACGGAGACCAAGAGAATCAAACGCATATTAGCCTACCACGAATCGGGGGCACACCCGCAGGATTTTTGGTTCCGCCGCCGGACGGCATACGACCTCCGGCCCGGGCCGCAACCCGAGCATTGACATGGCATTCCGGACGGCTTAATCTGGTTCTCAAAAGGGGTACGAATCTCTGGAACGAGGGAGGTCAACTATGGACTGCTGCAAGCCGGCTCGGGCTTTCGTCTTCCTATTCGTGGTTGCTGCGGTCGCCCTGCTGGCGCAAGGCGTGACCGGCAGCATCACCGGCGCGCTGCAGGATAGCTCCGGCGCCGTAATCCCCAATTCCCTCGTCACCGCGCGAAGTGTCGAGTCCGGCCGCGAGTGGCAAACCCGCACCAATGCCGGTGGACTCTACAACCTGCCGGCGCTGCCACCGGGGCAGTATACGCTGACCGCCGAGGTGGCCGGCTTCAAGCGGCTGGTCACGAATCCGATCACGCTCGAGGTAAATCAGACTGCGCGCATCGACCTGACTCTCGAGGTGGGCGCGGTCGCGGAGACGGTCCAGGTCACCGACCTCGCCCCGGTGTTGCAGACCGAGAATACGCAGCTCGGCAGCCTGGTCACGGGCAACACCACGGTCAACCTGCCCCTGAACGGACGGAATTTCGCCCAGCTTACCCTGCTCGCTCCCGGAGTGGTCAGCTACGACATCGGCAGCTTCACGACCGTGGGAGGCGGCGGCCGTCCGCTGGTCAACGGGAACCGCGCCCAGGCGAACAACTTCCGCATCGACGGCATGGACGCCAACGAGACGCAGGATAACGGGATTGGCTTCTCGCCCAACGTGGACGCCATCCAGGAATTCAAGCTCATTACCACCAATGCCCCGGCCGAATACGGTAATGCGATGGGCGCTATCGTCAATACCAGCTTGAAATCCGGCACCAACCAGTACCACGGGTCGCTGTTCGAATTCGTGCGCAACGATCACATGGATTCCAACACCTGGTTCGGCAACGCGACCGGCCAGCCGCGCCCCCAGTTCAGCCAGAACGTTTTCGGGGGCACGTTCGGCGGCCCCATCAAGAAGAACAAGCTGTTCTTCTTTGTGGACTATCAAGGCACGCGCCGCTCCCGGGGCTTGACCGGCAGCGTGCGCACCCAGATTCCAGCCGCGTGGCGCACCGGAGACTTCTCGAGCCAGACGAAGCGGCTTTTCAATCCGCTCAGCCAGGTGACGCAGACCAACGGCAGCGTGGTGCGCGATCCTTTCCTGAACAACCAGATCCCGCAGTCGCTCATCAGCCCGGTCGCCCGCAACCTGTTTGCAAACCCGGATATCTACCCGTTGCCGCTCACGAGCGCCAACGCCAACAACTGGAACGGCGCCGGCCGGCAGCGCGTGTTGAGCGACATCGGCGACGTGAAGATGGACTACTCGCTCACGGCGCGGGACAACCTCACCGGGCGCTTCTCGATCGGGGCGACCGACGACAGCTCCCGCGACGCCATGCGCGCCGTGCCGACCCAGCCCGGCGTGAGCACCCCGCGCAGCGGCGTGGTCTCGTGGAACCATACTTTCTCGCCGAACCTGCTCAATGAGGCCCGCGTCGGCGTCAACCGCACCCGGTCGACGAGCCTGACGACCGATACCGGCGGCATCGGCAACTTCGCGGAGAAGATCGGCATCCCCGGCGGCAACAGTCCCGGCCCCGGCCTGCCCTTGCTGACCATCTCCGACGCCTCGACCATCGGGGCCCGCGGCACCGACAGCATCGCGGCCTCTACCATCTACCAGTACACGGACAGCGTCACCTTCACCCGCGGCCGGCACATCTTCAAAGCCGGCGCGGAGGTCCTCCGCTTCCAGCAAAACCGCTTCTACGGCTCGAACAACGGCCTGTTCGGCGCCTTCACCTTCGACGGCTCCTACACGCAGCAAATTGGCACCGCTAACACCGGGTCGGGAGTCGCCGACTTCCTGCTGGGCCTCCCGATCGACGTCGGCAAGTCGGTCGCGGTCGGGTGGGGACACCGCAGCCTCCGCACGGGCTTCTTCTTCCAGGATGACTTCAAGGTCCGCCGGAACCTGACCCTCAACCTCGGCTTGCGGTACGAGTACAACACGCCCTACGTGGAAGTGAACGACCGCCAGACCAGCTACGACCTCGGTACCGGGAAGCAACTGTTTGCCGGCCGCGACGGCAACAGCCGGGCTCTCTACAACTCCTACAAGAACGGCTTTCAGCCGCGGTTCGGCCTGGCCTGGACGCCCGAGCAGTTCCACGGCAAGGCCGTCGTCCGCATGGCCTACGGCATTCTCAATTATCTGGAATCGACCGGCACCAACCGGCGGCTGACGATGAATCCGCCGTACGTTTACGATTTCTTCCTCCAGTATGACAATCGCGTGATTGGACAGAAGATCAGCGATGGGTTCCCGGCTTTTACCCCCACGGTGCAAGGCCCTCCGAGCGGCAGCATCCGCGTCTGGCCGGACGTGGTCAAGCCAGCGATCATCCAGCAGTGGAACGTGACGCTCGAATACCAACTGGCTCACAGCCTGACGGTGTCGGCCGGGTACGTCGGCCAGGACGCCGATCACCTGATGATCTCCGATCGCTACTGGTCGCAGCCGACGCTGGGCACCACGCCCGTGCAGACCCGGCGCCGCATCTACCCGGTCATGCCTTTGGTCACCGAGTTGGTGGTCACCAATCCAGCGGCCCGCCAAAACTACCAGGGGTTCCAGTTGAATGTCCGCCGGCGGTTTGCGAGCGGACTGGAGTTTACCTCCTCCTACACCTGGAGCCATACGATGTCGGACAACGCGGGGTTCTATGGATCGTCGGTCGGCAACCAGCCCAACGCCATGCAGGATTACGCCAACCGCCGCGCCGAGTGGGGACCGGCCGACAACGACGTCCGCCACAACTGGATCACCTCGTATAACTATGAGCTGCCGGTCGGGAAGGGCAAGCATTTCTTGGGCGGCGCCTCGCGCGTCACCGAGGCGGTGCTGGGCGGCTGGATGACCTCGGGCGTGCTGACGTTCCGCACCGGTTTGCCACTCACGATCGGCGAGTCGCCCGACACGTCCAACGCGGGGTCCCGCGCACCGCGCCCCGACGCCATCAAGAATGGCAACCTGCCGAGCGGGTCACGCGGTCCCGACTGGTGGTTCGATACCACCGCCTACGTCCGCCAGGCGGCCAATACGTTCGGCAATGCCGGCGTCGGGACGATCCGAAATCCGGGTATCACCAACGTCGATTTCTCGCTGCAAAAGGTCTTCCGCGTTACCGAGTCGAAGCGCTTCGAGTTCCGCGCCGAGGCGTTCAATATTTTCAACACGCCGCTGTTTACGGGCCTGGGACGCACGCTGGGCACCTCGACCTTCGGCAAGATCACGGGGGGCCAGGCGGAGCGGGAACTGCAGTTAGGCTTAAAGTTTTACTTTTGAGACGAGCCGTAAAGCATTGGCCTGGAAGGCCGCGAACGCCGCCTTCCAGGCCCTAACCAAGTCCTACCAGGGCATCGTCCGCTTGGTGTATTTGCGGCCGATCTCGGTGGCCTCCGGGCTGGCCGGCCCGAGCATGACGCCATCTTTAAGCTGGTCGATGATGTCCTTGGGATTCATCGAATTCAGGAAGAAGACCTTGTGGGCCTTGCAAGCCGCCAGGATCTTGGCTCGCGCTTGAACCATCGCCGGCGGCATCTGACCTCGTCCGCCGGCGCCCGGGATACCGAGCGACAGCGACATGTCTCCGGGACCCCACTCCGCGAACGCGATCCCCGGAACGCTGAGATTTTGGTCGGCGTTGGCGAGCGCGTACTTGTCTTCCAGTTTGAGCCCCAGCAGCAATTCTCCGTTCGGATTCAGGGGCCAGACGTCGGCTTTCTGGATATACTCCTCACCCGAAATCCCCCAGATCCTGGCCGCGGTGGGGGTCCCGTGGGCGCCCCGGCGGCCCTCGTTGAGGCCCTTATCCACGCCCTGCTTGTGAATGGGCAGGCGCACCGCTTCGACAAAAGCCTTGACGGCGCCCGGGTCGTCCGCATGGCACAGCAGGATCCCGTGGACGCCCGTGGCCAGCACCTGCTGGAACATCCAGGCATTGGCGCGGACCGTCGCGGCATCGGTGCCATCGACGGGCACGTTGACAATGACGGTGGGCGTGCGGTGTCCGCTCTTGGTCGGACCCCCGGCCACCAGGCCACGCATGTATTCGGCGAGCGCCTTCACGTCGAACGGGGCGTGCTCCATGTCGTAGCTGATGTAGTCGGCGTAGATTTGGGCGTCTTTCTTGCCCTGTTCAAAGCTGCCGGCGGTGCCTTCGTGCGAGCCGGTGTAATACGCCGGCTGGCCCTGTTCCAGCAACTCCAGCGCCCGGTTGATATGCTTGGGTTTCGGGGCCTGCGCCGCGGCGATGGACAGGCTGCAGAGCAGGCACAAACTCAAAGACAGGCAAGACAGCATCTTCCTGATGTTCGTCATTACGATATTCCTCCCGGCGGCTGAAATGATACCGGATTGGCGCGTCCGAGGCAACTGTCAGTGAAGACCATTTTGAGACATCGCCTGGCCAAGCCCGTAATTTTCGTACTTTGCCTGATACCCCTCGCGCTCCTCATATACCTGTGGCGAACCCACCAACTGGGCATCAATCGGGCCGAGGCCGTGGCGCGCTTCACCGGGAGCTGCACGATCCGGCTCCTGTTCCTGACCCTCTGTGTCACCCCCTTGCGGCGCATTCCTGGGATGAGCGACCTGATCCGCTTCCGGCGGATGCTGGGGCTCTTCGTCTTCTTCTACGCCAGCCTGCATTTCCTGCACTACCTCTGGCTCGACAAGGGTTGGGAGTGGGCGATCATCTGGGAGGATTTCCGCCTCCGGCGCTTCTACATCTTTGGCTGGACGGCCCTGCTCAGCCTGACCCCGCTGGCGCTGACGTCCACCAACGCCGCGGTACGCTACCTGGGCGCCAAGCGGTGGCAAAGGCTGCACCGGCTGGTTTACGTGAGCCCGATCGCCGGGGTAATTCATTTCTACCTGCAGGACAAGCTGCCCGACCCGTTGTCCCTGACCTACGCCAAGATCGTGGCGGCCCTGTTGGGCTTTCGGCTCGCGTTCTTCCTCTGGAAAAAGCTCCCGCCCCGCGTGGACGCCCTATAACTCCCCGCACAGAGCCGCGACCGTGAGGGAGCGGTCCACAAGAGTTGTGATAGAGTTCTCGCTATGAAATGCAAACTGCTCTTCGGTGGAATTCTGCTGGCTGCTCTCGCCTGCGCGGCCGAGCGTGGAGAGGAAGTCCGGCTGTGGCCGGGCGGCGCACCGGGCTCGGAGGGAGTGACGGCGGCGGAGGTCTTCGAGGCGGCGGAAAACTCCAAGCTGCCCCGGAGATTCACGGTGGTGCACTATCCGTCGATCTATGTCTTCCTCCCGCCGAAAGCGCAGGCCAACGGCACAGGCGTAGTCATCGCGCCCGGCGGCGGCCACTCGCAACTCGTAATCGAAAAGGAAGGATACGAGATCGCCCAGTGGCTGAACGACCGCGGCGTGGCGGCTTTCGTCTTGAAGTACCGGCTGGCGCGGGCCCCGGGGTCGCACTATACGGTGAAGGAGAACGCCCTGGCCGACGCGGCGCGCGGGATGCGCCTGGTGCGGAGCCGGGCCGAGGAGTGGGGCGTCGATCCGGCGCGGGTCGGGTTCATGGGCTTTTCGGCGGGGGGCGAAGTGGCGGCCTTGATCGAGACCCGCTTTGACGCCGGCGACCGGAGCTCCACCGACCCCGTGGAGCGCCAGGGCTCACGGCCGGATTTCGCGGTGGTCGTCTATCCAGGATTCCAGGCCGGGTCGATCACAGTTCCGAAGGATGCGCCGCCGACGTTCCTGGTTTGCGCGGACGACGACCGCTCGCACGTGGTGACCACGGCGAACCTGTATCTGGATCTCGAAAAGCAAGGCGTGCCGTCGGAGATGCACATCTACGCAAGCGGCGGGCACGGCTTCGGCATGCGGCCTTCGCAACTGCCGGTGGCTTCGTGGCCGCAGCGCTTAGAGGAATGGATGGCGGAGCGGAAGCTCCTGAAGCGCTGAAGACGCCGGCGGTTTTTTTCTCAGTACCTTTCCATCAAGCTCTTCTTCCGTGTACAATACCAGCCAGGTTTTGGGACCTCGCCGGCGCAGTGGTGGCCGGTTGATGAAGTGAGTGAGCGTCGGCCGCTCTTACGAGGGGCGAGCGTAACGGGGAGGGTGATTGAGACGGCTGGTGTTACTTTGCGCTTGCAGTGTGATCTCCGCCTGGCCACAGAACATTCCCGTTGAGCCGCAACCGACGTTCCAAGAGAGAGTTCATTATTATGTCCAGCGCACCTATACCAGCCGGGAACGGCTCGCGTTCCTGGTCGCCGACAGCGCGCTAGGGCACCTGCAAAACGATCCGAAGGAATGGGGGAGAGCCCCGGAGTGCTTCGGCGCGCGCGTGGCCTCCAATTTTGGGAGGCGGATCGTCTCGAACACGATCGAGTTCGGACTGGGGGCGGCGCTCGACGAAGACACCAGGTATCGGCCGTCCCAGCTCGGGCCCCTGCGGCAGCGGATCTGGTACGCCACGACCTCGGCCTTCACCGCGCGTGTTGCGGACGGGAAGACCCGCTTCGGCTATTCCCGTCTGGGCGCCATCGCGGGCGGGGTGTGGGTGGCGTCGAGCTGGCACCCCGAGAACAAATCCGCCTCCGATCTCTGGCAGGACGTGGGCTTTGCCGTGCTCGGAAAAGTGCCCGACAACCTGCTGAGCGAATTCAGCCCCGATATGCGCCGCACCGGCGCGAGGGTGGCGAGGGCGGTCTGGAGAGGCAGCCGCCGCCTCACTCCATAGGAAACCCGACGTAGTTTTCGGCGAGGGCGGTGGCCGCCGCCCGCGAGCTGGTCACGTAGTCGAGCTCGGCAAGCTGGCGGCGCTGGTCGAAGGCCGTCGCGCCCTCGAAGCGATGCAGCAGGGACGTCATCCAGGTAGAAAAACGCTGCGCCTTCCAGATGCGCCGCAGACACGTCGCGGAGTAGTCGCTCAGCGCGTCCATCCGTCCTGCGCCATAAAACTCGGCCAGGCCCCGGGCCAGCACCCGGACGTCCGCGATCGCGAGATTGAGTCCTTTCGCGCCGGTGGGCGGAACACTGTGGGCCGCGTCGCCCGCCAGGAACAGCCGGCCGTAGTGCATCGGCTCGACCACCAGGCTGCGCATCGCGGTGATGCCCTTCTGCAGGATGCGCCCGGCGGCCGGAGTCCAGCCGTCACTCGTGGTGAGCCGCGTGCGCAGCTCCTCCCAAATCCTGCTGTCGGACCATTGGGTAAGGTCTTCGTCGGGCGCGCATTGCAGGTAGAGCCTGGTGATCTGCGGGGTACGCATGCTGAACAGGGCGAACCCGCGCTCGTGGCAGGTGTAGATCAGCTCTTTCGAAGAAGGCGGCGCCTCGGCCAGAATCCCGAGCCAGGCGAAAGGGTACGTCCGCTCGTAGACGGTCAGCGCTCCTTCTGGAATGGAGTTCCGGCAGACCCCGTGGGAGCCGTCGCACCCGGCCACGAAGTCACAGGAAAGCTCCTGCAAGCTGCCATCCTGGAGGAAATGGATCTTGGGCCGGGAACCGTCGGTCCCGTCAACGCCGCGAGCCTCGGCTTCGAACCGGATCTGGCCGCCGGCGTCGAGCCGCGCGTGGATCAGGTCCTTGACGATCTCGTGCTGGCCATAGACCGTGATGCAGCTCCCGCCCGTAAGTTCGCACAAGTCGATGCGATGGCGGCGGCCGCTAAAGCTCAGATCGATCCCGCGATGGACCAGGCCTTCCCGCTGCAGCCGGTCGCCGAGGCCGCTGCGGATGAGCAGATCGACCGTGCCCTGCTCGAGCACGCCGGCCCGGACCCGGTCCTCGACGTAGCGCCGATCGCGGGCCTCGAGGACGACCGACCTGATGCCCTCCAGGTGCAGGAGGTGCGAAAGCATCAACCCGGCTGGTCCCGCGCCGACAATTCCGACCTGCGTGTGCATCTCCGCTCAGTGCAGGTATCCGCCGCCGTCGCACATAATCATCTGCCCAGTAATGACCTCGGCGTCGTCGCTCGCTACAAATGCGATCAAGGCGGCCAAGTGCTCGGGTGTTACGCGTTTCTTGATCGCCTGGTTGCCCATCACGCGGTCGAAAGCCTCCTCGGGCGAATGGGCGCGCGTGCCCGGCGTCGCGACCATGCCGGGCGCCACGGCGTTGACCGTAATCCCTTCTTCGCCGAGCTCCCGCGCGAGCACGCGCGTCATCCCCATAACGGCGCCTTTGCTCGCCACGTAGGCCATCTGCCCCGGGTTCGCCAGGAAGTAAGTTCGAGAGGCGACATTGATCACGCGCCCGGCAGTGCTCTTCTTCAGCAGCGGATACATGGCCTTGGTGACGAGGAAGTAGCCGAGGTAGTTGACATCGATGAAGCGTTCGACTTCGGCGCGCGAGAGCTGGTGCCAGGGGGTGCGGCCGGAGAGAATGCCCGCGTTGTTGACCAGGACGTCGACTTTCCCGTGGCGGTGGCCGATCGCTTCTACGGCTCGCGCAATCTGCGCCTCGTCGGTCGTGTCGCAGGTCTGGCTTTCCGCCGTGCCGCCTGCCGCGCGAATCTCTTCGCAGACGGCGGCGGCATCTTTCAGGTCCAGTAATTCCAGCCGCACGCCTTCCTCCGCCAAGCGAATGGCAGCCGCGCGGCCGAGGCCGGCGGCCCCTCCGGTCACGACGGCCACGCGGCCCTTCAAGCCTCTCATCTCGTCCCTTCCCCGGACTTCGCCGCCGCCTTGAGCTTGCGCTGCTCCGCCTGTACGACTACCAGCGACATCAAGGTCCCCAGCGGATGCGCGCCAACCTTTACCAGCGGATGCGGCTCGAGGGACCGCAGCATGTCCACGCCCTCGTCCTTCAAGGTGTGGAGCGCGGCCGTTTCCTCGGCGTTCAAGCCGTACTCAGCGGCGACGGTGTCTGTCTCTTGAAGCAGCCGCAACCTCAGGTTCTGTTTGTGGCGCAGCTCGTAAAGCAGCTTGTTCAGCTTGTAGGCCGACGGCGAGGGATGCTTGTAGAACTCGTAACCCTGGTTCTTAAACTTGTACGCCGCGGGCTGGGCCGACGCGCCGCCCGGTTTCCGTTTCGGCGGCGGCAGGAAGCGGATCACCGCGTGGCCGTGGTGCCAGGTGGGCTGGTAGGTCAGAAGCTCGCCCGGCTGATTCCCGATGGCTCCGAACAGCGCCATCCAGGGAAGCAGTTCCGTGTTACCTACTTCGTCGAGCTGTTCCACGGTGAGGTTGAGAAGGGCGTCCACATTTCCCTGCTCCAGTTCGGCGATCGCCCAATAATCGAAATCGAAGGCGGGCTGCGAATACTTCCACGTCCCGGGATAGTGGGACATCCCCCCGCTCGCCACAATCGCGACCCGCTCCGGACGCGCGGCGATGATCTGGGCCATCGCGCGTCCCAGCGCCGCGCACCGGCGGGGACTGGGGAGCGGCGGCAGGTACGCATTGATGAACACCGGCACCACCGGAATGTCGCGTCCCCCGAGCACCCACTCGAAGGGCGCCGCGTAGGCGTGGCCCAGAACGGCGTCCTGCGAATAGACCATGTCGAAATCCGCTCGGACCAGCTTGTCGATCAGATCCTCGGCGAGCCCTTGGTGGACCGGGAGGCTATAGGTCCGGCCGGCGAAGGCGGCGTGGGCCCGCTCCCCGGAAATGACGGCGAAGGTCGGAACGGCGGAAAGGAAGAACGTCTCGAGATGATCGCTGCCGATCACGAGCACGGCATCGGGCTTCGTCTCATCGAGAGTCTTGCCCAGCTCGCGCATGGCCGCGATGTCGGCATCGAGCTGCTTCGGGTCTTCGCTAGGCGGCCGCGTGAACAACTGCGGCGCGTGAACGGTCGCCATCGCTGCGACGATTTCTCCCATGCTGCCTCCTGGTGCCCTGCATCATTCCCTGGTGGGGCGGGCGCCCTCGCCCGCGCCGGACCCCCTGGTCCGGCTGTGGAACCCGGCGTCTCCGAAGAGGCCGGCGAAGGCGCCGGCCGCGGGGACCGCCCCACAACCCCTCCTAGGCTTCGTCGACGTACTCGAC
>JBGPDC010000089.1:0-21950 GCA_041482115.1 Terriglobia bacterium
CCCAGCAGAGCCGATACTCCCACCCGCCGTCGTAGCTTAGCTCCACGGCACACGGTCCGTTGCAGTTCGGCCGGAGGTACATCAGCCCCAACCCATCGCGGAAGATCGGAACCGCTCTCCCATTCGCGATAGCGTGCCAGCCCGGATGGTAGTTCACCTGCACCGACACGACCTGATCGCCCTCCACCTGGGTTCGAATCCTCGCCCGGTTCCGTCCCTCCCACTGCCATTCGGCCAGGGGCAAGTCGGTCCGTTCCAGGGCGGCGACATAGATGCGCGCCTCGGCGACCTCCGGGCCTGCGGGCGGGTCGTGCTGTACCAACGCACTGCGGGGGACCACGTGGGCCAGCGAACGATCCCGCTGGGGCACCTGGTAGATGGTTATGCCTTCCTGGCGCCACAACACGGGCAGGGATCCTTCGAACTTATCGGGATAGTTATAGGGTTTCCAAAACTCCGCGCTCCGCAAGCCCGAGGTGGCCACGGCTTGCACGCCAAAGGCCTTCAGCCAGGGGATCGATTCCTCGGCTTGGGGGCTGATATACACATTGTAAAACCCCAACTGCTGGGGCCAATTCAGTGCGGTGGGGTGGGAGCCGCCCGCGAAATTCTCCGTCTCGGAGAAGGCGTTGAGCCATTGTCCGATGGAGCCGGGCAGCATGACACGTTGCCCGGGAAAGCGCGCCTCCGTCCACTTAGCGACGCGGTACTCGATGGTCTTGGTGATATCCGCCGGGCCAATGGTCTTCTTGGCGAAGCGCCGATGACTGACGACCTGCGCTGCCGCCGTGAACAGCAGCAGGACCGCCAGCGGAATCGTCACCCTTCGTCCCGCTTTCTTCAAGAGAGCCCGAGCCAAGAACACGCTCAAGAGGACCAGCGCGATCTCCATCTCCATCTTGTAGCGGCCGGGCTGGGGAAGGAAGTGTTGCTGCGCGTAGGCGTCCAGCAGCGGAATGCTGCTCGTCGCGTAGGCGAACAGCGCCGCGAATCGCAGGGACCAATCCGACGTCCAGCGCTGCAGCCCGCGCCATAGCAGCCACCATCCTAAAACCACCGCCAGCAGGGCCACCCAAGAGCCTAGCGTCCAGCCGCGTTCATAGTGCTGCGCGTTGTGTCGAATCGCAAACACCAGGGACGGTGGAAACCAGGGAGAAATGACGGCGTAGGCCACGGCGCCGATGCCCAAGGCCAGCAACAGGTTCGAGCGCAGCCGCGGTTTCTCCAGGGCGAAGACCAGGCTAAGCACCAGGATGAGAATCATGACCCCGCCAAACGCATTGGCCAGGACGGTGGCCGCCATAAAGGCCCCGGTCCACAGGTAATCGATTCGCCGCCGGCGGAGAAGCGATCGCGACAGGAACACGGCCGCCAGCAGGGCCAGCGCGAGCGACAGCAGGTGCGGCGTTTCGTCCCACGCCGCTACCAGGAACAGACGCCGCGCACTCCACAGATTCGCCAGTTGGTAGCTCTCGTCGGGGACGAGCAGTTCCGTGGGCGAAAGCAGGGAGTAGGCGATCCCGGCTACAAAGCCACAGCCTGGAGAGCGCGTGATCCGCCACGCCAGCAGAAAGACCGCCAGCGGGATGAAGCAATAGGAAAATCCGGAAACCGCGTAGAAGGCGCGCGGCACCGACCAGCCGGCAATCCTGGCGCAGGCGGCCGTCAGGTCCGGAACCAGGGGCGCGTAAGTGTATTCGAACGGCATGCCGCCGTACCAGAAGGGCCACCAGGCGGGCCTGAACCAATGATCGGCCGGCCCCAGGCGCCCCAGGGCCATCCAGAACCCGTGCATGGAGTTGGTGTAGCGGGTGTAGGTCGTGAAAAACAGCTCGCGGCAGATATAGATATTCACCCACACTATCGCAAGTAAGTACGCCGCCGGCAGCGCCGCGCCCCAGGACTTGAGCCCAGCCCGCCTCGCGGCCCATTGGCTACCAGAGGCAGACGGAACTTTGGATTGTCTTAAAAGGCAAAAGAGCATTCCGCCGCAGAGCGTCAGGAAGCTGAGCCAGCCGCCGGCCCTCTGCTCGGCGCTCCCGACGTAGCGGAGCCGCAGGTGGCCGGCCTCGTCGGCGCTGGGCCGCAGGACGATATTGCCCAAGTGATCGCGCTCGACCGGCAGGCGCGCGGTCCCCTGGTAGGCCCGCCAGCCTTCGGCCTCCGCCACCCGCAGCGATATCAGATCGCCAGCCGGAAATTCCCCGCGAATATCGAGCTCGGTCGGCGCCCGCCAATGAACCTGTAACACTGGCCGTGTCGCGTCGCTCACCGCCGCGACGTACCGTTCCAGCGGCTCCAGGTCCAGTCCGTTCTCGGGCCGCCGGGCCGGCAGCTCCTCCGGCCGCACCAGGTGAGCCAGCCGCACCCCGGGAACTTCGTAAATCGCCTCAAAGGGCGACGGCCGGTAGACCGCCGGCAGCACACCCTCGAACTTCCACGGATCCGGAAAGTTCCGATACGCCACTTGGGAATACGGTCCGTGCACCACGGCGTACCGCGCTCCGAGGGCCTTCAGGATTTTAACGGCGATCGCGCCCGCCTCGCGCACCGGGGCGTTTTGGCCGCTGCTAATCTGATGGCTCCAGCCCAGCACCTGCTGGTCCCGCACCCCCGGATCGAACCATCCCCTCATCTGCGCCACGTCGAACCACTCATTGAGGCTCATCCCCTCCGAGCCGGCGAGGTAAGCGCGATCCTCCGGACGCGCGTGGTCCGCGAGCCAGCGCCCGAGCTGATATTCCGTCCACGCCTCGACCCGTACGGGCGCGAGCGTCCGGTAAGTCCGGCGGAGCTGCAGAAAATGCCGCGCTGGCACGAGCACCGTCGCCCCGAGCGCCACCATCCCGTAGATCGCGGCCCGGCGAGGGAGGCCGGGGTTTTCCCGCCAGCCGAGGCGCAGCCCCTCGCAAGCGGCGAGCAGCGCGAACATCTCGAATTCCGAGACGTAGCGCTCCGGCTGCGGGACCATGTACAGCCCGAACCAGTAAGCCAGCAGTGTCACGTAGCCGAAAAAGAAGGCGTTGAGGGATAGGAAACACAAGTAAGGCTGGGCTAGGCGCTGGAACCACCACTGGATTGCGACGAGTCCCGCCAGCGCTCCGGCAGCTATCCCGATCATCCCGAGGTTGTATTCGTAGTTTCCGTTCACGATCTGGGCATTGAAGGCGATCGTGCCGACGAACCTTGGCGTGATCCAGAAGGCTGCCAGCAGATAAGCGAGTACTGCGGCCCAAAGCACCCGCGTCCAACCCGGGCGCGCAGAGATCGTCAGCAAAAAGCAGAAGACCACCGCGCCCAGCGCGAAGGCGCCGACCCAGTTGATGAGCACGGTTGCCGCCAGCAATACCGCGGCGAGGAAGAGCCGCCGGAACGTTCGGTCCTCAACCGCCCGCCACAAGGCGCACGCCGCCAGTGGGATCAGCAGCAGCGAAGCGATGTGCGGCCCTTCGCCAAGCCTCACCAGCGCCTGCAGCCGCGCGGGGGCTCCCAGATCGGACCAATTGTGACGGAGCTCCCGCACCAGCCACTGGCCCGGGCTCCCCAGCGTCACCAGCAGGCCCGCTCCGAACGCCCACCAGCGTTGCCGGGTGAAGAAGTAGGCCATGTACGCCGCCGTTACGGTGCCGAGCGCGTACATCACCCCGGTTACCAGGTGATAAACCTGCCCCGGCGCGAGCATCGGAAGCAGTCGAATGAAGAGTGCGTTGATGTAGTGGAGTCCCGGCGTATAGGTGAATTGCACCGGGGTGCCGCTATACCAATAGGGGTACCAGCCGAAGGGATTGGGGTGCTGCGCGAAGAACCGCGCGAGGCCGATGAAGGCCCCTTCGATCGATTCGTTGAATTTGGTCCGCTCGGTGAAGAGCAGCGGTCCGATCAGAACGAGATTCAGAGCGAAGAGAACTGCCGCCGGCCCCAGGAACTCGTGCCGCCGCAGCTTCACAGCTCCAGCCTGCCCCGGAGCACCTCGACCACGTAGCCTCCGACGCGCACGTTGGTTACTTGCTGCCCCTTGAACGACGCAGCGGCGAAAATCTCACTCGGCCGCCGTGCGAGGCGCCCCTGCCGGATTCGAAACTGCCGCTCCGGCGCCTGCCGCCCGTAGCGCACCAGGTACGCCGCGGCGCACCCCGCCGCGCTGCCGGTCGCCGGGTCCTCGAAGGTCTCCATGAACATGCGCGCTTCCAGTTGCTCCTCGCCGGTGGCGAGGTAGTACCCGTACCGCACGCCCACCCGGTTGAATATGGCGCGCAGCTTGGGGTAATCGGGCGCCAGCTTCTCCAAAGTCGCGGTACTCCGGAGCGGCACGATCAGGAACGGCAGGCCGGTAGAGACCACTTGCGGCGGATAGCGGCCATCGAGGTCGCCTACTCGCAGCTTCAGCGCTTCAGCCAGGAGTGCGCGGTCCACCAGGGCTCCGAATTCCGGATCGCGCTGCCGCATCTCGAGGTAGGTGGCGCGCCGCTCCCGCCGCACCTGGACCGGAATCACTCCGACCTTCATGTGCAGCCGGATCTCAGCTTGACGGGGCCTGGACTGCGCTACGACAAACGCCGTCCCGAGCGTCGGGTGCCCGGCGAACGGCAATTCCGCCTGCGGTGTGAAAATTCTCACTTTTGCGTCGGCCTTCCGTCCGCCGGGAAACAGGAACGTCGTTTCGGAAAGGTTCATCTCCCGCGCGATCGCCTGCATACGCGCCGTGCTGAGCCCCCGGCCATCGAGGAATACCGCCAACGGATTGCCCTCCAACTTCCGCGAAGAAAATACGTCCACCTGGATGAACTCGCGAGATTTCATGTTGTCAGTTCCCATTCCCACCAACTACCATAGCGGTATGAAACGTGCCTTGGCTCTGCTGATTCTTCTGGCCGGGACCCTCGTGGCCCAATCTCCGGGGGTCATGCCCATCTGGGAAGTGCGTGACGCCGCCACCGCCCTCGAAAAACACCTCCAGGTGGTCAGTGGACTCCTCGAGCAGTACCACCCCGAGCAGTGGATCGCGAACGGCGCGCCCGCCATTTACGTCGAGCAGGTGAAGCAGGCCCGGGAGTTTAATACCTACCTTGGCCAGCAGGCGCAGAACCTCGCCAGCGATCCCGAAAAGCTGAGCATTGTCCTCGATGTGATCTTCCGCCTCGATCACGTGAATTCTCTGCTCGAATCCGTTACCCAAGGTTTGCGTCTGCATCAGAATCCCGGCATCGCCGACCTCATGAACGCGGCGATTAGTCGCAATTCTACGACACGCGATCAATTCAAGCAGTACGCCTACCAGTTGACCGTGGACCGCGAGAAGGAATGGGAGATCGCCAACCGCGAGGCCCAGCGCTGCCGGGCGGCCCTCTCCAAGCAGTCGCCCGCCCCGGCGCGCAAAGCTCCGGCCGCCGCCCCAACTCCCGAGAAGGCTCCAGCCGCGCCTCCCCAGCCATGACCGCGGCCCGCTCCGGGCGCGCCTCCGTCCTGCTCTGCTATCTCCTGCTGGCCTCGCTCTACCTGCTCTATCTCCCCCATGTGGATTTTGTCCTGGATGACTGGTACCTGGTACAGAAATTCGAGCAAGCCCGCGCCCACGGCTTCGCGGGTGAGTGGCGTCTCGCGGTGGACCTCGTCCGCAACCAGGTCTGGGGTGTCGCCCGCATCGAGGGTGTCAGCTATGTCATCGTTTACGGGCTCTATCTGCTGGCGGGCCCGCATCCGTGGTGCTACTTTCTCCTGGGACTCGCGTTTCACACCCTCGCGGCCTTTCTGCTCTACCTCTCCCTGGACCGGCTCTTCTGCCAGCAACTCGGCTTCCTGGCCGGGGCGCTTTTTCTCCTCCTCCCCACCGTTCACAACCCGCTGTTCTGGTTTCCGAACTGCGCGAAGTATCTCTTCGCGGCTTGTTGGTTCCTGGTCTATTTCTATTTACTCTCCGACACGCTTCACACCGGACGTTTCACGGTGCGCGCAGCGACCTGCCAGGCCGTGGCCCTCCTGCTCGCTGCTTTTTCTACCGATCAACCTTTCGCTCTCTTGCTGTTTGCCGCCCCCTGGGCCGCTCTGCTGTGGCGCAGCCGGAACGGCCTGACCGCCGCCGCCGTCGCTGGGGCAGTCCTACTCACCGGAGCGTTTATCCATTTCCGCTGGATCAACACCGCCCGCCTGACCGGCTCCATCGGGGCGAAATTCCAATTCACCCCGGCGCAGTTGCTGGGCAACCTCCGCGCCATCGGGACGGATTACCTGCGTCTCGCCGGCCTTCGCGATCCTTACTACCACCCCGTCGCGCGCGGTGGCGCCTTCCTCTTTCCGCTGGCCGCCGGCGTTCTCACCCTTTGGTGGCTCCGCCATCAGCCGGCGCGTCCGACACCGCCGACCCCTCTTTCACGCGCCCTCCTCCTTGGCCTCGGATTCTGCCTCGCCGCCTACGGTCCGGTGCTCTTCCTCGGCTGGCGGGAGCTGCGCTACGACTACTTACCGTCGATCGGCCTGGCTATTTTCCTTGCCGCCGTCACGGCTGCCCTGTTACGTTCTTGGCCTCGCACCGCGTTCCCCGCCGCCGCGGGCCTCCTCGTGGCCTTCGCTGCCGCCACTGCCGTCGCCGAAATCCGCCAGTGCTGGATTCCGATGTCCCGCCAGGTCCGGTCCATCGAGACCGAGCTCCGCCGCCTTCCCCAGCTCGCCTACCACGACAATGTCGTCATCGCCGGTACGCCCCTGCGCCTCGGGACGGCCCCCCACTTCGGGATGTTCAATTCCTACACGTCCACTCCCTTTGTCGAGACCGTCACCGGGGTCTGGGGGCTGAACGTCGCCCGCGACCTGCTCTACGATTACGGCCGCCTCGGCCTCGAACACACTGACTTCTTCCACGAAATCCGTCCCGGCGACCTGGCCCACACGCACCTCATTGCCTGCGCCCCGGACCTCACCTGCACTACCAGCACGCTCCTGGCTCGTCCCGTGGGGTCCCGTCGCTACGAACTGCACCCCCTCCAGGACTACGCCGGTCCCGCCCTCGACCCGGCCCGCACCTACTCGGTAGGGGACCTCGCCCCGCTCCGTACCCAGCTCTACATCGCCCGTGTTCTCCCCTGATCTTGTGCCAAACTTGTAGGTATGGCATGGCAATGTCACATCTGCAAGGAACCGTCCGAGGAGATTTGTCCGTCCTGCACCAAGGACGTGTGCGTCAACCACATTTGTGAACACTGCCGCCGCTGCATCGACTGCTGCATCTGCAAAGAGGAGCTGGCTCACCACGCGGGGAGGGAGAGTAGTGCTGAAGCCGACGATCTTCCGGGAGTATGACATCCGTGGCGTCGCCGACCAGGAACTGACCGACGACGGCATCGAGCTGCTCGGCCGCGCTATCGGCACCTACATCGGCCGCCTCCGCCAGCGCCGCCGCGTCAACGTCGGCCGGGATTGCCGTCTCAGCTCCGAGCGCCTCCGCGACGCCATCGTCGCCGGCCTCGTCGCCACGGGCTGCGAGGTGACCGACCTCGGCATGGTTCCCACTCCGCTGCTCTACTACTCGGCCTTCCACCTCGACTGTGACGGCGGCGTCATGATCACCGGCAGCCACAACCCCGCCGAGTACAACGGCTTCAAGATCATGTGCGGCCTCTCAACCCTCCACGGCGAGGAGATCCAGAAGCTCCGGGCATTGATAGAAGCCTCCGACTTTGACGCGGCCGAAAGCGGCAGCGTCAAGGACTACGACATCATCGCGCCCTACGTTGCCGAAATCAGTGAGCAGTTCAAGCTGCGCAATTGGGTACGGGTCGTCATCGACTGCGGCAACGGCGTCGCCGGACCCACCCTGCACCGGCTGCTCGACCACGTCCGCTGCGACAAGGTGGAGCTCTTCTTCACCCCCGACGGCCGCTTCCCCAACCACCACCCCGACCCGACCGTCCCCAAGAACCTCGAGTCCCTCATCACCTGGGTGAAGGACAGCCGGGCCAGCCTCGGCATCGCGCTCGATGGCGACGGCGATCGCATCGGCGCGGTCGACGAGAAGGGCAACGTGGTTTTCGGCGACCAGTTGCTGGCCGTCTACGCCCGCGAGATCCTCGGCCGCAAGCCCGGCGCGACGTTCATCTCCGAGGTCAAGGCCTCCCAGGTGATGTACGACTACATCACCAAGCTCGGCGGACGCGCCATCATGTGGAAAACCGGCCATTCCCTCATCAAGGCCAAGATGCAGGAGGAGAAGGCGGAGCTCGCCGGCGAAATGAGCGGCCACATGTTCTTCGGCGACCGCTACTACGGTTACGACGACGCCCTCTATGCCGCTCTGCGCCTCATCGAGCTGCTCGATAAGGCCGACGCTCCGCTCTCGAAGCTGCTCGCCGATCTGCCGCTGGCCTTTTCTACTCCAGAGATTCGCGTCGATTGTCCCGACGAGGAAAAGTTCCACCTCGTGGAGCGTGTTAAAGAAGCCTTCCGCCAGACCCACCAGATTATCGACGTCGACGGCGTCCGCGTGCTTTTTCCGGAGGGCTGGGGACTGATGCGCGCCTCCAACACGCAGCCGGTGATCGTGATGCGCTTCGAGGCCGCCCGCCCGGAGCTTCTCGACGACTACCGCCGCCAGGTCGAAGCCGTGATCGCCCAAGCCTCCCAGGCCCGCGCCTGAGGTCGCTACCAGTAGTAGGTCCTTTGTCCGAGCAGACGATCACTTCTACGGGTTGGCGACTACGCGTCTAGGTGACCTTCACCGGCGTGGCCTGGGGCCGGTTCGCTGGAAGGATCGGCGTTTCACGGGAGTGATCTATCGAAAACCCCGTAGAACCGATCAGGCGGTTGTCGTCGATCATCAGCGACCAACCGCACGCCACCCGAGTACTGACTCAATGGTCCGCCTGTATTCCGTGTCTATCTGCAGCGGTGCTCGTCTTACATATTCCTCGGCATGTTCGCGTTTCTCATGCGGCAGCTGGCGAAGGAATGCTACTACCTCCTCAGCTTTTGGCACTCTGCCTTCCATTTCCTCGAACTTGGGCGGCAGTGCTGTCCAGAGGACTGCGTCAACGGACCGCTGGGCTGCCCACTGTCGGATGCAGGTGATGAATGGACCACCGGAATCCGAGGTCCGAGACCACCAGCCGATGTACTTCGGAATATTCTCGAGCTTAATGCCCTCGCGTTCTGCGAGTTCTGATTTCGCAAGTTCGAGTTCGCCCACCGACATCAGTGCCCATAGCGAACGCACGTAGTGGGTGCCCTCCACAAGAACTAGAGTGATGCGACCTCCTTTGGATTGACGGGCAAATTCAATTGGCAGCAGCGGACCATCATCGAACCACGGCTTCCGAACGGGAAGGCCCTTGGGTCTCCAGACAAGGGAACCCCAAGCCAAGCACGCAACGACTATGACACTCCTTCCCTCCCAACACTAGCATGGTTGCTGCGCTGACTCGTCAGCGGCGTTTCACAGGGGTGATTCGCGTTCGCGCCCTTTATGCAGTCGTGCTCGGTGCGGAAGGCTTCGGAGTCGCCATCTGACACCTTCCCTTGCTCTGCTGCTTGCCGCGCCATTGGGGGGCAACCCAAACCACACTTCCGAAGAGCTTCCCAAATCCTCCATGGGCGAGTCACAATGGAGACAGCGACACAATCCCGGTGCCCAACAGTAAGACAGGCCGTAATGATCCTTGCCCGTGCCGCAGCGGCAAGAAATACAAAAAGTGTTGTGCAACTCCAGGCCCGCCAAACCCAAGCAAAGTCGAAATCGTCGCGATCCGATCCGACCGGGTCATCGTCACGATACAATCGGGCGCTAATCGGCACAAGGTCCTCCAGATATTCTTTGGGCACGATCGCAGCCTCTTCGTGAACTTCCCATATTTCCGCCACCGCACAGGAATACTTGCGGTTGCTACAATTCCTGGAAACGGACAGACCACGTCGCAAGTGAATCTCGAAATCGGTGGCAAGGTAACTTCCCATCTCGTCAAGTATTCGCATCACCCGGACGGAAGGGCGCACTTTTCCCAAGATGGAAAGGTGCGGACGGAGGTAAGGAGACAATCGCTATCGCTGGATTCGCAAAGTGGGCACATGTTTTCGGTCTTGATTCAAGGATTACCCGCATTCGACAAGGTAGATGGGGCGAAGGATGTTAGCACGTCCCCAAAACGCACGACGATCACTTTCCAAATGCCATCGGCCCCCGACGTCGAAGCCTTCAAACTTGTGGGTCGCTGGTTTCCGGCGTCTGGACTGCCACTGTCCGGCGCTCCCGGCTCCGAAATCGGACCTGTGGTTCCCTCACGAGACCCGAATGGCCGACTGCTAATCGGCTTCCTTATTGCAAGCCCCCACGATAATGCCGAACACGTTTTGCTCTTGACGTGCGAGGCGATTCCGAGCTTGGGTCCAGCACCGGAGTCGCTTCTGTTCTATGGCGGATTTGATCCTCGGAAGGTCATGGAAGATGTGACGAAGGACGTTGAATTCCTAGCGTTCATGTACCCGGTGTCGGATGCTGACGACCTGAAACAACGAATCGGCACCGTTGACTTCAAAGGGCCGGTTTCATGAAGTGTGGGCGGCGCTGAATCGGCGCGTCTGCGCTCGGATTCTCGGTCATAGCTGAGTGTAAGGGACTTGCTCGCGACGTGGCGATAGATCCCGTGAAGTCCCCTTCACGTCAACTGGACGCATCACGCCCAAGCCGCCGAGGTGGTACCCAGCCGGACTATACGTCTGACACAACCCCCCAGGCCACTGGACACCGCTCTCCGCGTGGCGTATCATTTTTCTGATCACCGGTTTCCGGTCCGAAGGGGGTGCCATGCGCCGACTGCTTCTGGGATTGCTCGTCATTGCGAGCCTCTGTGCCGTCCACGCACAGCGGCGTGAAAGGGCCGCGCTAAAGCCTGGACAAGTGATAGGCGCCGAAGGGTATCCCGTCACGCCTCCCGCCCTGCCTCCCAACACGTCGAGCCTCGGCTTCAAGCTCGTTCCCAACTGGGACCAGTTGCCCGCCGGCTGGTATTACGACGAAGCCTCCTGGGTCGCCATCGATGCCAAGGGTCATGTCTACGTCTTTAACCGTGGCCCCCACAACATCATCGAGTACGAGGCGAACGGCAAATTCGTCCGCTCGTTTGGCGAGGGCATGTTCACCCGCACCCATGGCGCCCGCTTCGACCCCGAGGGCAACCTCTGGGGCGTGGATGTCAATGGCCACGCGATCCTCAAGCTGGACCCGCAAGGCCGCGTCAAGATGGTGCTCGGCCGCAAGAACACCGAGGGCAAGAACGACGATCCCACGCTGTTTAATCGCCCGGCCGACGCCTTCGTCGCCCCCAACGGCGACATCTACGTGGCCGACGGCTACGGCAACTCGCGCGTGGTCAAGTTCAACAAGGACGGCAAATTCCTCAAGGCCTGGGGCAAGAAGGGGACCGGCCCGGGCGAGTTCAACCTGGTTCACACCGTGGCCATGGATAAGCGGGGCCGCGTCTACGTCGGCGACCGCGAGAACTACCGCATCCAGATTTTCGACTCCGAGGGCAACTTCCTCAACCAGTGGACCAACGTCGGCTCCCCTTGGTCTATCGACATCACCGCCGATCAGCGCATCTTCATGGCGGACGGCCACAACAACGACGTGCTGATCCTCAACCTGGAGGGTCAGATCCTGGGCAAAGTCGGCACCCCCGGCAAGCTGCCCGGCGAATTCATCCACTCTCACGGCATCGCTGTCACCCCCGATGGCAAGGACTTCTACGTCGCCGAAACGGTGAACTGGCGGGTGCAGAAGTTCACGGTGAAGTAAAGGAGCGCGGCCTCCCCAAGCGTTGGTGCTGCTGGCCAGCACGCCGGTTGTTCAGCCATAAATATGGTAGAATGCTCCCATGCGGACTACCGTGGATATCCCGGACCCCGCTTACCGCAAGCTCAAGTCCAAGGCGGCCCAGCAGGGCTGCTCCGTCAAGGCGTTGATCCTGCGGGGCATTGAGAGCAGTTTGCAAGCAGGAGTCCGCCGAAAGGGTCGGCTGCGGGCTCCGCTGCTGCGATCGAAAGAGCCCGGGACGCTCGATTTGACCAACGAGCGGATCTATGAAATCATCCCTTTTCCCTGATGTGAACGTCTGGCTGGCCCTTAGTCATCAACGCCACGTGCACTGCGCCACGGCAAAGGACTGGCTCGCCTCCGTCAATGAACAAATCTTCTTCTGCCGCTTCACGCAGATGGGTTTGCTGCGGCTGTTAACGAATGAGCAGGTCATGGGAAGGGACGCCTTGAGTCAGGCCGCCGCCTGGCGTACGTACCACACTTGGTATCAGGACGAGCGCATCGAATTCCATCGCGAGCCGGAGCAGGGCGAATTTGACCACCTCTTTCAGAACTCTAGTACGGGGCCCCGACCATCCCCCAAACTCTGGGCGGATGCCTACCTCGCCGCCTTCGCCCAAGCCGCAGGCCTCACGCTGGTAACATTCGACCGGGCAT
The DNA here is from genome assembly GCA_041482115.1 of Terriglobia bacterium. GTDB lineage: Bacteria > Acidobacteriota > Terriglobia > Bryobacterales > JACQDG01 > JBGPDC01. The sequence continues at coordinate 12,455 of JBGPDC010000089.1, forward strand.
TTCGAGCCGCCAAGGTTCCCGTTCAGATCCTGTCTTAGGCTCCCAGTGGTGGGAAAATATCCTGGTGCTCCCCTCCTTCCACCCCGCTGTCCTGGACTGGTTCACCCGCACTCTCGGCAAACCCACCCCCGCCCAGGAAAAAGGCTGGCCCGTCATCGCCGCCGGACGCCATGCCCTCCTCCTCGCCCCCACCGTCGCCCGCTTCCGCCAGGCTTTCCGCCGCGTCCCCGGCTGGGACGGGCGGTGGTCCCTCCTCCGCACCCGCCCCCTCGCCCCCGAAACCCGCCGCCGGGAATGGGCTGCGGTCGCCTTGCACCGCTACGGTCTGCTCGCCCGCGAGTGGTTCTACCACGAGGACGCCGGCCTTTCCTGGAGAGAGGTGTTTCAGCACCTCGAACGCTCCGAGTGGCGGGGCGAGCTGCGCCGGGGCCACTTCGTGACCGGCCTCACTGGGATGCAATTCGCCCTGCCCGAAGCGGTCGAGCGCCTGCGCTCCGCCCCTTCCTCGGGCTATCTGCTCCTGAACGCCTGCGACCCCGCCAACCCTTACGGACCTCAGCTTTCCCCTGGCTCCGATTGGCCAGCCGACGCGACTATCCGCCGCCGGCCCGCGAACCACGTCCTGCTCCACAAGGGCGTCTGCGTCTTCTATGCCGAAGGTCGTGGCGCGCGGCACTGGGTCCGGCCTGGCCACGAAGGCGCGCTAGTGGCCTATCAGGAGCGGCGGCTCGTATGAAATTCGGCGTGAACACCTTGATTTGGTCGGCGCGGTACGACCGCACGGTTCAGGAAGTCCTGCCTCGCATCAAGCAAGCCGGCTTCGATGGCGTGGAGCTGCCGCTGTTCCGGCTGGCGGATTTCCCGGCGGCGGACATCCGGAAAGCCACCGAAGCGAATGGTCTCGAGTGCACCGCATGTGCCGTGCTAGTCCAGGGCCTGAGCCTGATTAGCGAGGACGCCGAGGTGCGGCGCAAGACTCGCCTGCACCTGCAAGACCTGATCAAAGCGGCGGCGGACGCGGGCGCGCGACTCCTCGGCGGGCCAGTCTATTGCCCGGTGGGCTACCTGCCGGGTCGGCGCCGCACTTCCGACGAGTGGGAGTGGGCCGTGGAGGGCTACCAATCGCTTACGGAAACCCTCGCCGCGAATCGGGTAACCCTGGCCATTGAGCCCCTGAATCGCTTTGAGACTTACTTCCTGAACACCGCCGCCGATGCCGCGGCGCTGTGCGACCGCGTCGGCCACCCGACCGTCGGGGCCCTATTCGACACCTTCCACGCCAACATTGAAGAGAAGGACATCGCCGCCGGGTACCGCACTGTCGGCCGGCATTTGAAGCACGTCCACACCTGCGAGAACGACCGCGGCGCGCCGGGCAGCGGCCACGTCGAGTGGGGGGCCGTCTTTCAGGCGTTGCGCGATCTCCGGTACGATGGCTGGCTGACGATCGAGGGCTTCGGGTTCGCGATTCCGGGCCTGAGCGCCGCAGCCGCCATCTGGCGGGATATCGAGCGGACGCCGGAAGCAATCGCCTTCGACGGCCTGCCTTTCCTGAAGCGGAGCCTCCGCGGCGGGTAGTGCTTTGCGTACACCCCATGCCTGAACTGACCGGAATCCTCGAATCCTCGCTTTACGTCGACGACCTGTCCCGCTCGGCCGCCTTCTATCGCACGCTGTTCGGCTTCGAGACGCTGGTCTCCGAAGACCGGCTATGTGCTCTGGCCGTTGCCGGCCGTCAGGTCCTTCTGCTCTTCAAGAAGGGTGCCTCGCTCGACCACGTCCCACCCCACGGCGGTTCCGGGCAGCTCCACCTCGCCTTTTCCATCCCAGAAGCCGACCTCGCCGGCTGGAAATCGCGCCTGGCCGCCGCCGGTATACCCATCGAGACGCACACCCGCTGGGAACGGGGCGGCCAGAGCCTCTTCTTCCGCGACCCGGACGGCCATCTGGTGGAGCTGGTCACCCCTGGCTGCTGGGCGATCTATTAGGCCGGCCGTGGTAGAATGCAGATATAAGTTTCGCCAACCAATACCAATACCCTATGAATTTTCCCTTTCGCGCTCTTCCACTTGCCGGGTTGTGTCTGCACCTCGCGCAAGCGCCTACAGTAAAACTACAAAACGAACCCATTTTCGGCCAGGCCGCCTGGTATGGCGGCCAGTTCCATGGGCGCCCCACCGCCAGCGGAGAAGTCTTTAATATGCACAGATTTACAGCCGCCTCCCGGGATCTGCCGCTCGGCAGTTTCGTACGCGTGGTGAACCTCTCGAATCGCCGGTCCGTGGTGGTCCGCATCAACGACCGTGGCCCTTGGAACGAGCCGCGTCGCATCATCGACCTCAGCTATGCTGCTTCGCAGCAACTCGACATGGTCGCGGAGGGCGTAACCCAGGTCCGCCTGGAATCCGTCCCCACTCTGTGATGCCCAGTACACCTCTTGAACCACGCGACCGCCTGGTGGTCGCCTTGGACTTCTCCGCCCGTGAGGCCGCCCTAGGAATGGCCTCGCGCCTCCGCGGTCTGGTGGGCATGTTTAAGATAGGGAAGGAGTTGTTCACATCCGAAGGGCCCGCCCTGGTCCGGGAGCTGGTCGCAGAGGGCGACCGGGTATTCCTTGATCTCAAGTTCCATGACATCCCGAACACGGTCGCCGGAGCCGTCCGGGCGGCAACTCGACTGGGGGTCACCCTGCTGAACGTGCATGCTGCGGGAGGCCGGGCCATGATGGAAGCAGCCGCGCAGGCCGCTTGTGGGACCGGAGCCCGCGTCCTGGCAGTGACGGTTCTGACGAGCCTGGACGCCGCTGCCCTCCGCGCCATCGGTTTCTCGGAGCCGCCCGATTGCGTCGTGCTCCGTCTCGCGCGCCTCGCCCAAGAGTCGGGGCTGGACGGAGTGGTAGCCGCCCCCACCGAGGTCGCCATGCTGCGCCGCGAACTGGGACCCGGCTTCATCCTTCTCACCCCCGGCATCCGGAGTCCCGGGGCGGCGCGGGATGACCAGGCCCGTATTTCTGGCCCGGCCGAAGCCGTGCGCGCCGGGGCGGACTACCTCGTGGTCGGCCGGCCCATCACCCAGGCGCCCGACCCGGCCGAAGCCGCGCGCCAGATTCTGGCGATGCTAGAATGAGGAAGTTTCTCCCCATGGAAACATCTTCCGTCTCGGTTGTTGTCCCCATTCACAACGAAGAGAAGACCATACTGCCGCTTTACGACCAGCTTGTCGCGGTCCTGGAAAGCCGGAAAGCTTCCTTCGAGATCGTGATGGTGGACGACGCTTCCACCGACGACAGCCCGGAACTGCTCCGCAGCCTGGCCGCGGTGGACAAACGGCTGAAGGTGATCCGCCTGCGGCGCAACTTCGGCCAGACGGGGGCGCTGGCGGCTGGTTTCGAGCACGCCCAGGGCGCCATCATCGTGGCGATGGACGGCGACCTGCAGCATGACCCCGCCGACATTCCGGCGTTGCTCGCCAAGATCGACGAGGGCTACGACATCGCGAGCGGCTGGCGCAAGGAGCGCGTGGACAACGCCCTCACCCGCAAGCTGCCTTCCCGCATCGCCAACTGGATGATGCGCCGCACCTCGGGCGTCGCGCTGCACGACTTCGGAACGACCTTCAAAGCCTACCGGCGGGCGACCATCAAGGACATCAAGCTCTACGGCGAGCTGCACCGTTTCATTCCGGCGCTGGCGTGCCTGAACGGCGCGACCGTAGCCGAGGTGCCGATCCGCAACGTGCCGCGCGCGGACGGCAAATCGCACTACGGTCTGGGGCGAACCTTCCGGGTGATGTTCGACATCTTCACCGTGCGGTTCCTGCTGAAGTACTTCACGCGGCCGATGCACTTCTTCGGAACGCTCGGCTTCGTGCTGGGCGGCTCGGGCGCCGTGATCCTGCTCGGGCTGCTCGCCGAGAAGGTGCTCCGCGCCCAGCATCACCTCATGGTCGAGCACGGGCCGCTGCTGATCGCCGGGGCCATGCTGGTGCTCAGCGGCATCCAGCTCGTCTGCACCGGCCTGATTGGCGAGGTCTTGATCCGCACCTACTTCGAGAGCCAGAACCGTCCGATCTACTCGGTCCGCGAGGTCTTGAACGAGGACCGGGAAGACCGCAAGGCGGGGTAGTGCCGGACGACGCCTCTCACCTCGCCGCCGTCGCCGCCAACCTGCACATCGGCCACCTCCGCCGTCACATCTTCCTCTGCGCCGACCAGACCGAGCCGAAGTGCGCGCCCCGCGAAGCGTCGCTGGCGTCCTGGAATTATCTCAAGAAGCGCCTGGCGGACCTCGGGCTGCTCGAGGGTCCGCACTGGATCTACCGCACCAAGGCCAACTGCCTCCGGATCTGCGAGCAAGGACCCATCGCGGTCGTATACCCGGACGGGGTGTGGTATCACCACTGCACCCCGGAGGTGCTGGAGCGGATCATCCAGGAGCACCTGCTCGGCGGCCACCTGGTCGCCGAGCATGTCTTCGCGGTGAACCCCCTGTAGTTCTGCAGGCCGGCGGGTTTCCAGGCATATGTCGAGATGCCAGTCATAAGCCCACCTGACCTCTTTCCACCCGGCGTCCTTGAACATACTCCTTAGACATACATTCCGCTCATAACTAGCGGTAAGACCAAAGTGGAATTGCGCTCCCTGGGGAATGCCCTTATTCTCCTCCGGAACATCCGTTACGGATGTTACACGGAGGAGCCTGCATGAAATCGTTGCGCCTGTCCCTTGCCATCTGTTCCCTGGCGGTCGGGATGCTTCCGATCGCTCTTACCAGCCTGCCGAATCCGCCGGCCACCGAAGCGCCGGCCGGCTTCGACGGGCAAACCAACGGATTTCTCACCCAAGCGCAGTTCGAGGCAGCTCGCAGCACCTTTGAGGACCGCGAGGAGATCTCTAACGGGCTCGGCCCGGTTTACAACGCGCAGTCCTGCACGGAATGCCACCAGAACCCCCTCACTGGCGGCATCAGTCAGGTCACGGAGATGCGGGCCGGTCACCGCGCGCCTAATGGCGCCTTCGTGGACGCTCCGGGCGGGTCGCTCATCAACGACCGGGCGATCGATGCAGCGATCCAGGAGACGGTGCCCCCGACGGAGAATGTACGGACCTTTCGGACCTCGCTCAATACCCTGGGAGACGGCTTCGTCGAGTGCATCGATGACGCCACGCTACAGGCCATCGCGGCGAGCCAGCCGGGACAGAGCGCCGGCTTCATCGCGGGACAGGTGATCCAGGTCGCCGTATTCGAAGCCCCCGGCCAGATGCGGGTGGGCCGTTTCGGATGGAAGAATCAGCAAGCCAGCCTGCTGTCCTTCTCGGCCGACGCCTATCTGAACGAAATGGGGATCACCAACCGGTTCTTGACCACCGAGAATACGTCGATGGGGAACTCGGTGGCGGCCTACGATACGGTCGCCGACCCGGAGGACACGGCGAACGACATCGACGAGTTCGCGGCTTTCATGCGAGCGACCAAGGCGCCGCCGCGAGACACCGTGCTGGCGGCCACGCCGGCGGCGGTGGCCGGCTCCAACTTGTTCGACCAGATCGGCTGCGCCGTCTGCCACGTGCGCACGATCATCACGGCTCCGGCGGGCACTCCCATCAATGGAGGAGCCTTTACCGTGCCGCCCGAACTGGGCAACAAGATGATCCACCCCTTCGGTGATTTTCTGTTGCATGACGTCGGCACCGGAGACGGCATCGTGCAGAACGGCGGGCAGGGGACGGCGAACAAGATGCGGACGGCGCCGTTGTGGGGCGTGCGCACCCGCTCCCGGCTCATGCACGACGGCGAGGCGGAGACTTTCCGGGACGCGATCCTGCGGCATCTGGGGGAGGCCACCCCGGTAACGATCCGATTCTTGTTTCTTAGCCAGAGTGACCAGCAGAAGTTGCTGGCGTTCCTGAAGTCGCTGTAGCCGGGTCGAGAAATAGGCTGGGAGGCCGGTCGGGGGACGACCTGCTTGAGTCCCCCGCGGGCCTTCCCGTCGCATCGAGCTTCGGCGCCGCCTCCGGCCGGCTATTCCAGATCATGCCGGTCTGGTTACTCCTTTCCTTGACGGCCACACCTGTGGTACGTGTCGTGCGGGCAATAAGGCTGAGGAGGCCTTTATGCCCAGCCGGAATGGATTGGAGATCCGCGTGGACCTGAAGGCGCTGCTGATCCTGGCGGCGGTGGCTGTCCCGCTGTTGCTGGCAGATGTCTTCTTCGTCCTGGATCGCAGCCGCGCGGCTCTGGACGCGGTGGTCGGCGATCATCTCAAGGCCGTGGCGGAAGTGACGGCGTCGGAGATCTCCCGCTACGTGCAAGCGAAGGTCGTCGAAACGGGATTGCTAGCCGCCGAGGGAGGCTTACGCCAAGCCACCGAGGCAGCCAATCAGAACTACCGTGGCCTGAGCGAGGCGGTCGTCCGGCAGAGGCTGGTCGAACGGGACCGCGACACCGCCCTGGCCGCCCGCGTGCTCGCCACCCCGGCGTCAGCCTATCTGCGAGAGTATCTGGCCCTCAATCTGAGTGTCAGGAGACTGGTGCTGACGGACTCCCGGGGCGCCGTCATTGGGGCTTCTCACGCCCCCGCCAGCTATTACGAGGGTGAAGAAGACTGGTGGTTGGCGGCGTTTCGGGACGGAGCCGGAGCGATCCATGTGGGCGATGTTCTCTACGACCCCATCAGCCGCACCAACTTTGTAGCTGTCGATGTGCCGATCGTGAGCGCCCGCCGGGACCGGGCCATCGGAGTCTTGCGGGCCATTATCGACGTCGAGGACATGAAACCGATTACGGCTCAGGTGCAAGTCGGCGCCAAGGGGGAAGCGCTGCTGGTGAAAGGAGACGGCACCATCATCGGTTCCCGTAATGCGGCGCTGCTCATGAAGCAGAAAGCCGAAGAGATGGAAGTCGTGGCCCCGCTGGTGGCGGAACGGGCGAGCGGCTATCTCACCACGTCGCTGAAGGGCGGCCAGAGCAAGTTCGTCGCCTTCGCCGATCCGGGCCTCTCGCAGGCGTTCCCGGAGGTCACCTGGAAGGTCATTGTCAGCCAGGACCTGGAGGAAGCCCGCGCTCCGATCTCCCGTGTGACCAACCGGGCGTTAGCCATGTCCTTCGGCGGCCTGCTGCTGGTGGTCGCGCTGGCGGCCTATTTCAGCATCCACCGGCCACACAAGCTCACCGATCTGGAGGCGGTCACCACTCACGCGTAAAGGATCGGCCCGCACCTCCATGCTAGAATCGCACCGATGGCGGGCGGCCCAGACTCACGCCATACCCTTCGAACCCGAGTACCCTTCCAGATTGCAGCGGCCGTGCTCCTGGTAGCCGGCCTGTTCGCCGGATACCGGTGGTACGTGCGGTCTGAGAGCGGCAGCACACGCGTAAAGCCGACAGCGGCCTTGCTGATCGCCGGCTCGGACGCAGGCTATGTCGACGCCGCGGCATGCAGCGGCTGTCATCGGGAGATCTGGGAGACTTACCGCCAGACTGGCATGGGCCGGTCGTTGTCGCGGCCACGGCCTGACGTACTGGGCGGGAATTTCGCCACAGACAACACCTTCTACCACGCGGCATCCGACCGTCACTACACGATGTACAGCAAGGACGGCAGGTACTACGAGCGCCGCCACCAGATCGGTTTCGATGGGAAGGAAACCAATGTGGTCGAAAAGGAGATCCACTACGTGATGGGGTCGGGCCATCACGCCCGGACCTACTTGCACCGCACGCCGGAGGGAAAGCTATTCGAGTTGCCAGTCGCCTGGTACACCGAGAAGGGCGGGTATTGGGCGATGAATCCCGGCTTCGATAGTGGACACCACTCCGACTTTCGCCGCCAGTTGATGTATGAGTGCGTGTTCTGTCATACGGGCTACCCCGAGATCGCCTCCGGCTCTGACGGCAGCGGCAGTGAGCCGCTTTTTCCGGGACGCCTTCCGGAGGGTATCGATTGCCAGCGTTGCCACGGCCCCGGCCGCAACCACCTGCAAGCGGCAGCCGCCGGCAAGCCGGAGGCGATCCGCGCCACGATCGTGAATCCCCGCCGGCTCTCAGGCGACCGACAGCTCGAGCTGTGCATGCAATGCCATCTCGAAACCACTAGTGCCCGCTTGCCGCACACGATTCTGCGGTTCGATCGCGGGGCGTTCTCCTACCGGCCTGGGGAGCCGCTGGCGGATTTCGTGCTGCACTTCGATCACGCGCCGGGAACCGGGCACGACGACAAGTTTGAGATTGCTCACCAGGCGTACCGGCTTCGCAAATCGGCCTGCTTTCAAAAGAGCGATGGGCGGATGACGTGCACCACGTGCCACGACCCGCATGCCGCGCCCCGTGGAGAGGAGGCCGTGAAGCGCTACACCAGCGTGTGCCGCGGTTGCCACGCGCCGCAATTGGACGGGCTCGTGGCTTCGCAGCGCCACCCGGGCGCGTCCGATTGCCTGGAGTGCCACATGCCGAAACGCCGTACCGAAGACGTCGCGCATGTGGTCATGACGGATCACTACATCCAGCGGCGCAAGCCGGCTCGCGATCTTCTGGCTCCACTCCAGGAGCGCCAGGAAACCGAGGAGACCCTCTACCGTGGACCAGTCGTGTTGTACTACCCGCCGCGCCTGCCTGCGACGCCGGAAAGCGAGCTGTACCTGGCCGTCGCGCAGGTGAAGCAGTTCAACAACCTGCCGGAAGGCATTCCACGGCTCACCGCCGCATTGGAGAAACACCCTACCAAGACCGGAGAGTTCTATTTCGAGCTGGCGGAAGCGTGCGCCCACGCCGGGCAGGAGAAGGAGTCCATTCGGTTCTACGAAGAGGCGATCCGGCGCCGGCCCGATTTCCGGCCCGCGTGGCTCGGACTCGGACGAGCCCTGTCGAAGTCGGGACAGCACCAGCGCGCGGTGGAGACGCTACGGAAGGCGCTCGAGCTGGGTCCCGAGGAGGCGACCATCCTCAATGACCTGGGCCTTGGGCTGCTGCGGCAGGGGCACACGGCCGAGGCGGTGAAGGTCCTCGAGAGAGCCGCCGCCGTCGATCCCGATCATCCCGAGGCCAACAGCAATCTCGGAGGGGCGCTGCGAGAGACGGGAGACGCCGCGGGAGCAGAACGAGCTTACCGGAATACCCTCCGGGCGCAGCCGGATTTCGCCGGCGCCCACCGGGACCTGGCGGACCTGCTGGCGGCACGGAATGATTTCGCACAAGCTGAGTTTCACTATCGGAAGGCCATTGCGCAGGAGCCGAAGTCCGCGTTGTTCCACCAGGACTACGGCGCCGCCTTAGCCGGTGTGGAGCGATTCGACCAGGCGCGCGAACAGTTCGAAGCGGCGGTCCGGCTGGACCCGGCCCTGGCCGAGGCGCATACCGGCCTGGCCGACATGCTGGCGGTGCAAGGCAATGCCGTCCGGGCAGTGGAGCACTACCGCCGGGCGCTCGCGCTCCAGCCCGAACTGGGGAGCGCTCACCTGGGGCTGGCAGCGGCGCTCGAAACGCAGGGCCGGCGTGCGGAG
>JBGPDC010000090.1:0-21457 GCA_041482115.1 Terriglobia bacterium
ACGACCGGCGCGTGCAGGATCTGCCGCTGAACGGCCGCAACGTCATGTCGCTGGCGAGGATTTTGCCGGGGATCCTGGCCGTCAATGCCCCGCAGGAACTGGCCAACACGCGCGGCGGCCCCAACATGAGCGTCAACGGCGGCCGCTCGGTGGATAACAATTACAGCTTCAACGGCGCGAACTTCACGCATTTCGGGCAGACCACCGGGATGAACTATCCTCCGCCGGATGCGATCCAGGAGATCCGGGTCCAGACCCACAATTTCAGCTCCGAGTTCGGCAACAATGCCGGCAGCCAGGTGACGGTCACCTCCAAAGCGGGCAGCAATCAGTTTCATGGGACGGGCTGGGAGTTCCTGCGCAACGATCAACTGAATGCCCGCAGCTTCTTTCAGACGCGACGTCCCACCAGCCGGCAGAACCAGGCCGGGGCGTCGGCGGGCGGACCGATCAAAAGGGACAAGCTCTTCGTCTTCGGCTACTATCAGAAACTCTGGAATCGCCCGGAGGTCGGATCCACTGTCACGATCGTGCCGACCGACGCGCAGCGCCTGGGCGATTTTTCAGCCTCCAAAACCGCTTTGCGGAATCCCACGGACGGACTTACCGGACTGCCCCTTATCGCCCCTGGCGGTGCGCCCTGCGTGGCGAGCAACATCATAAATCCCGGCTGCATCAGCCCGGCGACGAAGACCGTCCTCGATCGATTCATTCCGCGGTCGGCTACCGGCAACTACGTAAGCTTCAGTCCGCAGCCCTCCAGCAATTACAGCTACATGACGAGGGTCGACCTGCTCCAGAGCCGCAACCACACCATTTTTGGCCACTATTTCCAGGATAGTTACCGGCAGGTCATCACGTCGGGCAACATCCAGCCCTTCGTGACCGGCCATCGCACCGTCGATAGTCACAATTTCAGTGTCACCAGTACCTACACCTTCAGCCCGACGCTGCTGAACGAAGCGACGTTCGATTTCCTGCACAGCGCCTCGCTGGATGATCCGGATGTACAGTACACTCCGAAGAGCCTGGGCATCCCTATCCCCGACGGCATCAATGGAGAAGGCATCTCCATCAGCGCGCAAGGGGGCTTCAATCTGGGGGCGGTCAACCCGAATCAGCAGAAGTACAAGAACTGGCACCTGCGGGATTCGATGAGCTGGATCCGGGGCCGGCACACTTTCAAGTGGGGCTATGAGATGCACTACGTCGACTGGGTCTTGAACGACAAGCTCACCCAGACCCGCAGCGCGACGTTCACAGGCGCCCGATCGGGCGACCCCAATGCGGACTTCCTGCTCGGAGCCTTCGACTCGGTGAGCGTCACCTTCGGCCAGCCGGGCAGCTATCCAGTGGGCTGGAAGCACTTCTTCTATGGCCAGGACGAATTCAAGGTCCATCCCCGGTTCAATCTCACCCTGGGGGTGCGCTGGGAACCGTTCTTCGCCTGGGACCAGAAGTTTCATCAGTTCACGGTGACCGACATCGGCGGAGGCCTCAAGGCCCGCTCTGTGAAGCATCCGGACTCGATCCCGGGCGTGCTGTTTTCGGGGGATCCGGGACTGCCCAGCAACGGCAAGCTGACGTTCAATGACATGAACAACTGGGGCCCCCGGCTGGGCTTCGCCTGGGACGTTTTTGGCAACGGCAAGACCAGCGTGCGCGGAGGCTATGGGATCTTCTTCAATCAAATCAGCGCGAATGATGCGCACACGACGGAAGCGCCCTTTGCCGGGACCGACCTGCTCCGCAACGGCCGGCTCGACGATCCGTATGGCTCTTTGAACCGGCCCCTGCCGCCCTCGGGGTTATTGCCCGGCAACTTTGGCTGCGTCCCGATCAGCTCCTTCCCCGGCGTGAGATGCGCCTTCCCGCTCCCGGCCAATCTGGTGACGACTGATCCGCACCTGGTGGCGCCGTATGTGCAGTCCATAAACCTGACCATCGAGCGACAGATCGGTAAGGACGTGCGTGTCGAAGTGAGTTACGTGGGGTCGCTCGCGCAGAAGCTGGAGGGACATCGCCACTGGAATCCGGCGATCTTCGAGAACTCGCTGGTGACGGGCGCTCCGCCTTCCGCCCAGAACGTGAACGAGCGGGTGCTCTATCCGCAAACGCTGGGGTTATTGAATCCGCAGAGCCGTGTGCTGGGGAACGACTATCGGTCGGCCTATCACAGCGCTCAGTTCCGCGCCGACAAACGTTTCAGCCGCGGATTCTCGCTCTTAGGCGCTTATGTGCTTTCCAAGAACCTGGACGATGTCGTTTTGCCGGACCCCGGCCTGACGCCGGGCGTCGACCACCCCCTGAACATCCGGCTGGATAAGGGACGGGGTAACTTCGATCGCCGCCATGCGTTTTCCATGAGCTGGCTGTGGAGCCCCGGGCTGCGGTTCAACACCGGCTGGCAGAAGCGCCTCTTGGGGGGCTGGAGCATCGCCGGCTTCCACTCGATTCAGAGCGGGGCGCCGCTGAACTTCAACATGGGCACCGATGTGGCTATCAACGGCACGGGCCAGCAGGCCCTGCAGCACGCGCAGCTCGCCAATGGCATCACCTACCCGGATATCCAGTTGGATCATCCGAGTCGCGATGCCTTCGTCAAGCAGTTCTTCAATACGAAGGCCTTTGTTCCGGTGAACCTGTTGCCACTGGGATTGTATGGGAACGCGGGACGCAACATCCTCAGCGGGCCCGCGCAGAATAACACCGACTTTACCGTGATGAAGGAGATCGTCGCGCGGGAGCCGCTGCGGGTGCAGTTGCGCAGCGAATTCTTCAACGCCTTCAATCAGGTAAACTTCGATGCGCCGAATGTGCAGGTATCCTCGAACAGCTTCGGCCAGATCCGCTCCGCCCAGCCGGGACGGGTGATTCAGTTGGCGTTGAAGGTCTTGTGGTAGGCAGGCTGGCGGGCTGCTGAAAGCGCAACGCTCCCATTTGGCACGTCACTTGCTCTAAATCCGACTGGAAGCTGTCACGTACGTGTGCCAAAGCAAACGGGCATCGCAGTACTGTGGGTACCGGGTGACAGATGCCTATGCCAAGATACGCAACGGTTCAAGGGCCGGTCGAGTCCGTTAAGCCCACTTCCGTTCCGCGGGGCGATGGCCATGGCCTGATTCGCCATCTCTTTGGCTGGGCCTGCCGCCATTTGGCAGGAGCTGTCCCATTTCGCGTTATCTATTGGGATGGGACCAGTGACTGCTACGGAGGCCGCCGGCCGGAGTTTTGCATCCGGATCAAAGATCCCGGCACGGCCTGGCGGATCCTCCGCGCGCCCGATCCGGAATGGGGCCACGCCTATGTCACCGGGCACGTCGAAGTGGACAACTTGGATCGTCTTCTGGAAGCCCACGCGCGCCTCCCACCCTCGGGTTTGTCCCGGCTTTTGGTTTCACCGTGGCTTCCTGCCGCGACGCCCGTCTCCCGGCAGTATCAAGACATTCAGGCCCACTATGATCGCGGCAATGCCTTCTTTTCCCTGTGGCTGGATCGGTCCCTGACGTACTCCTGCGCCTATTTTCGCGACCCCGCCGAGGACCTGGAAACGGCGCAGCAAGCCAAAATCGATTACGTGTTGCGCAAGGCGCAGCTCGAACCCGGTCAGTCCCTTCTCGATATCGGATCCGGCTGGGGTGCTCTGATCTTACGGGCCTCGCAACACTACGGGGTCCGCGCACACGGGATTACGGTCAGCCGTGCCCAATACGAAGCTACGCGCCAGGCGATCCGCAGCGCCGGTCTCGAAGACCGTACGCAAGTCGATTTGCTCGATTATCGCCAGTTCGCATCTCAGAACCTGACCTTTGACCGCATTGTCAGCGTGGGGATGCTCGAGCATGTGGGGCGCAAAAACCTGCCGGTCTTTCTGAGCGCCGTGCGAGGCCTGCTCCAGCCGCAGGGCGTCTGCGTCCTGCACTCCCTCACTCGCCCGCGGGAAGTGCAAATGAGCCGCTGGATGAGACAGAATATTTTCCCAGGCTCGTATATCCCTTCTTTGAGGGAGATTACGGACCTGTTACCCGCACTCGACTTCCGTCTCCTGGATGTAGAGAGTCTGCGCCGCCACTATGCGCTTACCGTGTCCCAGTGGTCGGAGCGTTTTGAAGCTCGCCTGCCCGAGGTGCGGGCTCTGGGACTCGACGAGTCCTTCATCCGCATGTGGCGGCTCTACCTGCGCGGGGCGATGGCGCAGTTGACGGCAGGGGCGCTCGACGTGCACCAGTTTGTCCTCACCCGCGGCATCAACAACCACCTGCCGTTGACGAGGGACTCCCTCTATAGCTGAGCGTTCTTCAGATTTCTTTGCGTCCTTCCATGGACTTCAGCATCGTGACTTCGTCGACGTAGTCGAGATCGCTGCCCACCGGTATGCCCATGGCGATGCGCGTGACCCGGACGCCGAGAGGCTTGAGCAGGCGGGAAAGGTACACGGCCGTGGCTTCGCCTTCCGCGGTCGGGTTGGTGGCAGCGATGATCTCCTCAATGCCGCCCTGGTGCAGGCGCTCGAGCAGGTTCTTCAAACGCAACTGGTCCGGCCCGATGCCCCGCAACGGCGAGAGCGAGCCGTGGAGCACGTGGTAGGTCCCCTGGAACTGGCCGGTTTTCTCGATGATGATGATATTGTGCGGCTCTTCCACCACGCAGACGATCTTGTGGTCGCGCCTGGTGTCCCGGCAGATGGGGCACAACTCGCCATCCGAGATGTTGTTGCAAACCACGCACAGGCCGATGCGGTCTTTGGCGTCGAGCAGCGCCTGCGAGAGCCGGGCGGCGTCGTCGCGGCTGCCCCGCAGGATGTGAAACGCGATGCGCTGGGCCGACTTCGCCCCGATGCCCGGCAGGTGTTTCAGCTCATCGATGAGACGAGCCAGGGGTTCGGCGAGATCACTCATAGAAAAAGGACCAGAAGCCCGATTATACGCTGAGGGTCAGATGCCTTCGAATATCGCGCTGACGGGAGCGGAGAAACCGGGCAGCAATTCGGGCACTTGCAGAGTATCCCCGGCAGCGAGCTTGCGGGACGCGCCGGTCGCATCGTAGGCGCGCAGCAGCCGCTGCTTCGGGAAGGCCACCCAAACGGCCTTGCTGCCGTGGGCGAGGTAGAGGTCGATCTTCCTCTCGAGCGTCGAAGCTGCTTCGGAGGACACCACCTCGATGGCCAGGTCCGGAGCGCCCTGGATATGGCCTTCTAAGCCGGGCGCCACGCGATGTTGCAGGACGAAGCTGACGTCGGGAATCGGGGAGCTATGCTGGTCGAGGCGGAACATGGTCTCGCTGAACAGCACACCGATCGGATGTTGGGTGAGCCAGGCGTTAAGAATCCTACCGATATTTGCCTTCACCCTTTCGTGCTTGTACCCCCCGCGGCCCATCGAGACTACCTCCCCCTCGATCAGCTCAATCTTTTGGCCTTCCGGTTCGGGTAGTTCGAGGAAGGCTTCCACCGTCAGCGGCGTGGCGGTCACGCTCATGACTCGATCTTAGCACTTCCCGGTCGCGCGGAAAATCGCGCGGTCACAGCTTGTCCTGTCAAATCAGCCCCGGCGGCAGGCCCATGCCGCCCAGCATGCCGCCCATCTTGCCCTGGATTTCGTCATCGACTTTCTTCGCCGCCTCGTTGACGGCTGCGAGGACCATGTCCTGCAGCATCTCGACGTCGCTCGCCGCCTCGGGGTCGATCTTCACTTCGAGCAGGTGCTTCTGGCCGTCCATCTTGACGGTGACCATGCCGCCGCCGGTCGAGGCCTCCACGCGCACGGCCGCGATCTGCTTCTGCATTTGCTCCTGCATCTGCTGCGCCTGCTTCATGATGTTCTGCATGTTGCCGGGCATCTTCATCGTTCCGTCTCCTTCAAATCGCGGACCTCGCGGACCTGGCCGCCAAAGGCCGAAATAAAACGCTGCACCTGCGGATGGGCAAGGGCGCGCGCGGCCGCACCCGTACCGGGGGTATCCTGCTTGGCCGCCGCGGGGCGAAGCGGCGCGGCCTCGGTGGTCATCGCGATACGCAGCTTCACGCGGCGCGCCAGGAGTTGTTCGCACAGGCGCCCGAGCGCAGCGGCAGCCGACTCGAGGCAGAACTGCTGGTCCGCGGGCGCCTCTAGAACCACTTCGTTCGCGGCCTCCACGACGCGCGAGTGTTCCACCGCATCGGCTGTGAACTCATCGCCTTGTCCGCGCAGGGCGTCGATGAGCCGGCTCCGGAGGTCGTCCGTGGCCGGGGCCGCCGGCGCAGCGAGACGGCTCGGCGGCGGACTGCTCGGCCGCGCCGGTGGCGGCGTCGGGCCGCGTCCCTTGGGAGCGGGTACGCTACCCGCCAGCGCTTCCTCGATCGAGACCAACCGTCCGGCGTGGACCAGTTTCACCAGTCCCACCTCCAGGTGAAAGCGGGGGTGCGGGGCGTGCTGGAGGTCCCGATAGAGGTTCAGCACCAACTGTAAGTAGCGAGTGAGGTCCTCTTCGGAAAACTTTGAACTATAATCGCTTAGCCTCTGCCGTTCCTCTCCGGTAGCAGCGATCAGGCGGGACTCCGCCCCCACCACCCGCGCCACCAGCAGGTTGCGAAAGTACCGGGCCAGATCGCGGCAAAAGTGTTGCGGATTCTGTCCTTGGGAGGTCAGTTGATCGACCAGCTCGAGCATCCGCGCAGGGGACTGTTCGAGCAGCGCCTCGGTGACCGCATCGAGCGCCTCGCTTCCGACCACGCCGAGGAGCTGGCGGACGTCCGCGGCCCGGAGCGTCTTGCCGAAGCTCGCGATGGCCTGGTCGAGCGTCGATAGCGAGTCGCGGATGCTGCCGTCGCCCGCGAGCGCGATGATCGAGAGCGCGTCGGTCTCGGCGTCGATGCCCTCCTGCTCCGAAATCGAGCGCAGGTGGTCCACCACCTGGGCGAACTCGACCATCTGGAAGGTAAAGTTCTGGCAGCGGGAGGCGATCGTCGCCGGGATCTTCTGCGCCTCGGTGGTGCACAGCATGAAGACCACCCACTCGGGCGGCTCTTCGAGCGTCTTCAGCAAGGCGTTGAACGCGGCTTCGGTGATCTGGTGGGCTTCATCGACGATGAAGACCTTGTAGCGGTCGCGCGTCGGCCGGTAGCGGACGTTCTCGCGCAGCTCGCGCACGTCGTCGATGCCGCGGTTGGAGGCGGCGTCGATCTCGATGACGTCCATGGCATTGCCGGCGGCGATCTCGCGGCAACTGGCGCACTCGAGGCAGGGGACCGCGGTCGGTCCCTGGACGCAATTCAGGCACTTGGCGAGGATGCGCGCGACCGTGGTTTTGCCCGTGCCGCGCTGGCCGGCAAAGACGTAGCCGTGGGCGACGCGTCCCTGGGTCAGGGCGTTTTCCAGCGTCTGCAGGACGTGCCGCTGGTTCACCACCTGCTGGAAGTTTTGCGGCCGATACTTGCGGGCTATGACCTGATACATCGAGGAGCTGCGGCGGGAACCGGTTCAATGCCAAGCTCCGGGTGATCCGCGGCACGCGGGCTGGGCCACTACCGTTGCTTCCTTCCGGACCTGGCGGGGTTTGCAGCTTCCCGCTGCACGGAGCCCGGAACCTGGCAAGAGTCCATCGTAACACAGGGAGAGCGAGAGAACGCCGGCCGGGGCGACGGATGGTGTCCGAACGGTGTGTTACTCGTGGTGGCGGCCTCGGCAGGGCGGGCTGCCAAAAGGTCACTCTTTAGGTTCGCTAGCCCAGATCACCGACTCGAGTTCCCGCTCCCGGGGCAGCGCGACGTAATACCAAACCTCGGCGGCATCCCACAACGAGCGATCGTCGAAAGGAATGCCGAGAATGTCCACCAGGCGGTAGCCCAGGTGTTCGAAAAACTCCAGCAGGTCGGCGTGTTGGAACCCGTAAAACTCCGGTGTGTAGCGCCGATCATACTCGAACACGATCACAGGGCGATGCGTCTCGATGAGGCGAATTCCTCCCCGCATCGCGTCGAACTCTCCGCCTTCCAGATCGAGCTTGAGGAACCTCACCGGGCTCGACGGCGGGATGAGATTGTCGAGCCTATCGACCCGCACGCGGCGCTTACGAACACGCATGTCGGACCGCGGGTAAATCCGGGGCCGGAGCCCGCTATAAGCCGGCTCCTCGGCCTCGAGAAACTCGGCAGTGCCGCTCGAATTCGAGAGCGCCACCTCGCGAATGCGAATTACCCTCCTCAATTGCGGGTGCCGCACCAGCGCCTTGGCGCGCAACAACCAAGCAAACCTGCGGAGAGGCTCGATGGCGAAGACGGCGCCATACGGCACTACCTTGCGCGCCATCGGAAACGTGTGCCGCCCCACCGAGGCGCCGCCGTCGATGGCCGTGTCGCCCGGCGCCAGGAGCCGCTCGTACACGCTCTGGATAATCGGCTCGAAGTCGATCCACTGGCCGTTGTTCGCGGCGCGAATCGACCTGTAGTAGGCCTGCAACTCAGCCGCCGAACCGATGCGTGGCATCCAGGTACAGCTTATTGCACTTATCCAGGTGTTGGCAAAATGCTAGTGATCGCCACCCGCCAGTACGGTACGGTCGTCACCGACGAGTGCTGAGCGGAGTTGCCGCCGGTGCGCCTATTTGGTTCAATCAGCTTTGGCCGGGACGGACACTTTGCGCGTAGGCGTGATTGGATGCGGGCGAGCGGCGATGCAGTTGCACTTGCCGGCGCTGGCGCGCCTCGCGGAGGTCGAGGTTGCCGCCCTGGCCGACGCGGATGCCGGGCGGTTGAACGCCGCAGGGACCGAGTGGGGGGTTGACCGCCGGTATGCGGACTATCGGGCGCTGCTTCGCGATCCGTCGGTGAACGCGGTATTGATCACGGTCCCGACGCCTTTCCACTGCGAGGTCTTCCTCGCGGCGGTGGACGCGGGCAAGCACATTTACATCGAAAAACCCCTGGCTATGAATCTGGAGGCGGCGGACCGGATGCTGGCTGCCGCGGCGCAGTCTGCGGTGCGCACCGTGGTCGGATTCAACCTGCGGTCGCATCGGCTGGTCCAGAAAGCGAGAGAGCTAATTCGTGCCGGCGTCCTGGGGCCGATTGTTTCGGTACGCACGGTGCTGGTCGGTGGACAGCAGGAACGGCCCGCCTGGCAGTGCCGCCGCGCGGAAGGTGGCGGAGCTCTTTACGAGCTGGGCATTCATCACTTCGATCTGTGGCGGTTCCTGCTCGACACCGAAGTGGCGCATGTCGAGGCGCAAAGCCTCTCGAATGACTCGGACGACGCGAACGTGGCGGTCACGGCGCGGCTGCGGAATGGCGCCCTGGCCTGCTCCGTCTTCGCGCTCCACGGAGCGGCGGCGCACGAGGTCGAAGTTATCGGCGAGTCGGCCAGCCTGCGCTTCTCCTTGTATAGAGCCGACAGCCTGGAGATCCGGCCGGCCGGGCGGCTGCGCCAGTTCACTCGGTGGTTGCAGCAATTGCCGGGAGCGGCGCAAGCGGCGCGGCGGGGCGGCGATTATGCGGATTCCTACCGGATCCATTGGCTGCGGTTCCTCGAAAGCATGCGAGGCGGCGAACCGCCGGCTACGCTCCAGGATGGCCGGGAAGCGGTGCGGATTGTTCTGGCGACGATCGAGTCGCCGCATGCTACCTTGTAAGAGAGTCCCATGAAGCTTGGCTGGCCGGAGGTGCCGTTGGGAGAGCCTGCTGTGAATGACGCGAATGGTCCTGCGATCTCGGTGATCCTGATCACTCCCGATACCTATCAAAGCCTGCGCAAAACCATCCGGCATTTGCGGGCGCAGAGTGTGTACGATCAGATGGAAATCGTCATCGTGACGCCCGCGGTAGGCTCTCTGCACGCGGACGAACGGGAGCTTCGGGAATTCCGGCAGTTTCGGTTGCTCGAAGTCGGGCCGATCACCTCAGTAGGCCCCGCTTATGCGGCCGGTATTCGCCAGGCGGCGGCGCCGGTGGTGGTCCTGGGGGAGGATCATTCTTTTCCCGAACCGGACTGGGCCGCCGCGCTGCTTAGGGCGCACCAGCAACCCTGGGCCGCGGTGGGGCCGGTGGTGCGGAATGCGAACCCGGGCAGCAAGATGAGCTGGGCCGATTTTTTCATGGGCTACGGTCCCTGGCAGGAACCTACGCCCGCCCAAGAGATGGAGCACCTGCCGGGTCACAACAGCTCTTACAAGCGTGAAATTCTAATGCGCTACGGCGCGCAGCTCGACTCCCTGATGGAAGCGGAGAGCGTGCTGCATTGGGACTTGCGGCGGAACGGCCATCGCCTCTATCTCGATCCGGCCGCGGCGACGAACCACGTCAACTTTACGCTGCTCTCTTCGTGGGTCCAGGCGCTCTACCAGTCCGGGCGCAAGTTTGCGGCCTTCCGTGCAGAAAATGAGCGCTGGTCGCTGGGACGCCGCCTGCTGTTTGCCGCGGCCGCGCCGCTGATCCCTTTGGTGCGGTTCTGGCGGATTGCGGCGGAGCTGCGCCGCCCCGGTCGTCCGATTCACCTGCTGCCGGGTGTGGCGCCCCTGCTGCTGCTGGGGTTAGCGGTGGATGGCGCCGGCCAGATGATGGGGTGCGCCCTCGGCGCGGGAGCGGCGCGCGAGCAGCTCCTCTGCTTCGAGTTTCACCGCTATCGGCATGTTCGGAAGCGGGACCGGCCCACGGAGGCCGTCTGACTGGGGCTCGCTCCAGGCGCTGTTGACACGTGCCGGCGGGGGATAGCGGCGTGACGGACCCGTGCTTTTCAGTCATCATCACCACCTTCAATCGCCCCGCAGCGCTGGCGCGTAGCCTGACGGCGCTGGCCCGGTCCAACTACCCACGCCGCAACTTCGAAGTGATCGTGGTGGACGACGGTGGATCGGAGCCGCTGGACGCCATCGTGGCTGGTTTCGGCGAAGCCCTGAACGTCCGGTTGATTCGACAGGTCAACAGCGGCCCCGCCCGGGGGAGGAACAAGGGCGTGGAGGCGGCGAGGAATGAATTCCTCGCTTTCACGGACGACGACTGCGAGCCGCAACCTGGCTGGCTCGGGGCGCTGGCCCGTCGTCTGCAGCACTCGCCCCAGTCCTTGATTGGCGGCCGGACGGTGAACGGTCTGAAGGAGAACCCTTACTCGGCCGCGAGCCAGTGCATCGTCGAAATGGTTTACTCTTACTACAACAGAGATCCGGAACACTCCCTGTTCTTCGCCACCAACAATCTGGCGGTCCGCGCCGGCCTGTTTCGGGATTGCGGAGGCTTCGACGAGACCTTCCGCATCTCGGAAGATCGCGAATTCTGCAATCGTTGGCAGTATCGCGGCTTAACGCTGGCCTATGAGCCGGAGGCCGTCGTCGAGCATCGTCATCCGCTGACCTTCGGAGGTTTCTGGCGCCAGCACTTCGGCTATGGGCGCGGAGCGGCACGTTTCCACCACACCTGCGCGGCACGGAAGTCGGGGCACTTGCGGGATCACTTCGGATTCTATTCGGCGTTGCCGCGCTCCTGGCGGGTCGCGACGCAGGGCCTCGAGCGATCGCAGTTGGCCCGGATTGTTCCCCTCCTGGGATTATGGCAAGTGGCTAACGCGGCTGGCTTCGGCTACGAACTACTGTTTTCACACGCCGGCAAGATGTAGCCCAAAGTCAGCATGGACCGCCTGAAAATTCTCTTTATTACCAACTGGTATCCCACGAAAGAAGAGCCGGCGAAAGCAGTGTGGGCCCGCGAGCATGCCAAGGCCGTAAAGCTCTATGACGACGTGCGCGTGCTGCACTGTCCCGGGACTGACCCCAGCCTCAAGAGCCTCTTTAGGACAGAGGAGGAGAGCAACGAAGGCCTGCTAGACGGCATTCCCACCCGCCGGGTCTGGTATCGCCCCTTGCCGATCGCCAGGCTTTCCTATCTTGTCTATCTCTGGAGCATCTTCCGAACGTTCCAGCAGATCGTCAAGGAAGGTTTCCGGCCGGATGTGATTCATGTTCATGTGTACGACGCCGGCGGACCCGCTATCTTGATTGGCAAGCTCAACCACATCCCGGTCGTGGTTACGGAACAGTTTTCCTCTTTTCCCAGAGCACTACTGGGCCGCCTGGATCTTCTCAAAGCCTGGTTCGCATTCCGGTGGGCCGATAGGGTTCTGCCCGTGAGCCAGGCGCTTCAAAAAGCAATTGAGAACTATGGACTTCAGGCCCGCTTTCAAGTGATCCCGAATGTCGCCGATACGGCTTTGTTTTGTCCTCCCTCCGGCCTTCGAGCGGACACGCTTCCCAAGCGGATCCTCTATGTCGGGCAGTTGGTGC
The DNA here is from genome assembly GCA_041482115.1 of Terriglobia bacterium. Taxonomy (GTDB): domain Bacteria; phylum Acidobacteriota; class Terriglobia; order Bryobacterales; family JACQDG01; genus JBGPDC01. The sequence goes on from JBGPDC010000090.1 coordinate 12,244, forward strand.
CCGTCAAAGGCATCCCGTATCTCTTGCAGGCTCTTTCCCGCTTGAGCCAGAGCCGCGAGGATTGGCATCTGGACATCGTCGGCGATGGACCGGCGCGGGCAGAGTACCAGAACCTGGCTGCGGAGTTGAAGCTGAGCGCCCAGGTGACGTTTCACGGACTCCAGCCTAAGCGGGAGGTGGCGGAGTTTATGCGCCGGGCGGACCTGTTTGTCTTGCCTAGCCTTTACGAGACGTTCTCCGCTCCGGCTATCGAGGCTCTAGCCACCGGCACTCCGGTATTGGTCACCCGTTGCGGAGGGCCAGATGACTTTGTGACAAAAGATGTCGGCTTGCTGGTGCCCCCCGGCGATGCGGAGGCCTTATGCAATGGACTGGACTATATGCTGAATCATTTGCATCTATACTCGCGCATGGAGATCTCCCAGTACGCCGCGGCGCGCTTTTCTCCCGAGATCGTAGGGGCGCAATTGCACGCGGTTTACAACTCCGTTTGTTCCCCACAATAGGCTGGAACGTGGCGGCTTAACAGCCCGCGACGAAAGTGCCAGATGACCGCTTGCTTACGCGCGCGGCTCAGCAAGACGAGCACCGTAACCGAGCCGCGACCGGGAGGGAGCGGTTTTCGACACGGGCTGCTATCTCGCCACCAGCGCGAGCCAGTCCCGTAGCTCGGCCTGAAAGATCGGACCGTGGAAGTCCGATCCGCGCAGGAACAAGCCCGCGGTGCTGGGGAGCATCCCGTCCGGCACGGCGCCCGGCAGCAGGGGCAAGACGCGGCCATCGATCCAGCGGATCACCTGGTCCTGGGCGGCGGCGGGGTCCATGCCAGCGAGGTAAGCAGGCGGCGTGCCACCCCGAGCCGGGGGCGGGAATCAACGGCTTGACGGCAGCCGGCGGCGAGAGATCTGCCTATGAAATGGACAGCGCTGTACACGCAGTAGACAGACCGCTCGCCCGGGCGTAGACTGGGGGCATGCCGGCGGGCGTCGCGGCGAAACTCCCGGAAATCCTGAAGATCTGTGAGCGGATGAGCGCCGAGCACGACCTGACGGCGTTGCTCGATCTGGTGGCGCGCGAGGCGGCCCGGCTGCTGCACGCCGAACGGGCCACCATTTTCCTGCTGGACGCCGGGCGGCAGGAGCTGTGGTCGAAGGTGGCGCTCGGCAGCGACGAGATCCTGCGCTTCGACGCGCGCCTGGGGATCGCCGGGGCGGTGGCGCTCTCGGGCCGGACGGTTCGCACCGCCGATGCCTACAACGACGCCCGCTTTTACGACGGCATCGACGCGCGCACCGGCTACCGGACGCGGAGCCTGGTGGCCGTGCCCCTGCGGCGGCCCGACGGGGAAATCCGGGGCGTCTTCGAGGTGCTGAATAAGAAAGGCGGGGCCTTCACCGCGCCGGACGAGGAGGTCTTGCAGGCGCTTGCCACCCACGCCGCGGCAGCGCTCGAGACGGCGCAACTGGTCGGGGATCTGCAGCGGGACCGCGTCCAACTCGAGCAGCAGAATTCGCAGCTATGGCGCGAGGTCGAGGGACGCTTCGCCACGCAAGCCATCGTGGGGTCGAGCGACCGCATCCAGAACCTGGTGCGGATGATGGAACGAATCCGCGACAGCGCTGTCACCGTGTTGATCACCGGCGAGAGCGGCACGGGCAAGGAGCTCGTGGCGCGCGGCATCCATTACACGAGCCCCCGGGCGCGGCAGCCCTTCGTGGCGCTGAATTGCGCGGCGCTGCCCGAGACGCTGCTCGAGAGCGAGCTGTTCGGTATTGAGAAGGGTGTCGCGACGGGCGTGGAGCGGCGCGTCGGCCATTTCGAGCGTGCCACCGGCGGGACGCTGTTTCTCGACGAGATCGGGGACCTCAGCCTCACCGCGCAAGCCAAGATTCTACGCGCCCTGCAGGAGCGGGTGATCGAGCGGCTGGGCGGGCGTCAGACGATTCCGGTGGACGTGCGCGTGATCTCGGCGACCAACCGGGATCTCGAAGGCGAGATCGCCAAGGGCCGCTTTCGCGAGGACCTCTTCTATCGCCTGCGCGTGATCCACCTGCACACGCCGGCGCTGCGCGATATCCGCCAGGATATCCCATTGCTCGCGAGCCATTTCCTCGACCGGTGCTGCCGCGAGATGGGCAAAGAGCCCCTGAAGTTCTCGGCGGGGGCGGTACGGCGCCTCGCGGACGCCGCCTGGCCGGGGAACGTACGGCAACTGGAAAACGAAGTGCAGAGGCTGGCGGTGTGTGCGCGCCGGAAGGTCATTGGTGAAGAGGAAGTCCTAGAGGGCGCCGCCGCGGCGCCCGCGGGCCGGCCGAGCGAGGGGAACCTGCCCGAGGCGGTGGCCGATCTCGAGCGACGGCTTATCGAGGCGGCGTTGCAGGAGTGCGCCCACAACCAGGTGCAGGCCGCGAAAAAGCTGGGGCTGAGCCGCCAGGGGCTCATCAACAAAATGAAACGCTACCGGATCGCGACCGTGCGTTGAGCCGCCCGCAGCGCGTCCTGGAGCTGGACCACTTTCGCCTGGAGCCAGGCCGCTTCCTTCCACCGGGCCTGCAGCGTCTTGTACTCGTCGAGGGCGTCCGGAAGGAGCTGGTTGCGTTCGAGCATCACGGCCTTGGCCAGCCGCGCTGCGGGGCTCGACCCCGGCTCGTCGATGATCTTCTGAACGTCGGCGATTTCCTGGCGGATCCGGCGGCGGTCCGCCACGCTCAGGATGCGCAGTTGTGATTCGGTGGCCGCGAGCGGCTTGCCTCCGGCGAGCGCGGTGACCTTCCAGGTATAGACGGAGGGCGCCACGAGCGGCGGCGCGTGGGCCGGATACTGCGCCTGCGTTCCGGTGAGTTGCTGCGTCCACAGCACGATTCCAGCGCTGTTCGACACTTCCAGACGGTAGGTGTCGGCCTTCTCCACCGGTTCCCAGGCAAAAAGCGGCGGCGTGTCGAGCACGGGGCTGGGACTGCCGATGGGATAGAGCAACGCCGGAACCGGGGGGACGTCGCGCGCCACCAGGGCCCCGGCATGCTGCTGGCTCGCGACCGCGAGCTGCACGACCTGCGGCAGGAAGCATTGGCTCACCGGCAGACGCGACTCAATCTTGCCCGTCCGAACCTGAACGCCAGTGCTTTCGAAAACCGCCTCGCTCTTGGCCGCCAGCACCTGGGAGGACTTTTCCGGGCAATAGAGGTAAGAGGCGGTGCTGCCGGCGGTGTTCAGCCGGTCGCCCGCCAAGAGGATCTCCCCGACCCGCGCGGCACCCGACGCCTTGGCATCGCGGCGGGTAATCCGAGCGTCTCGTCCGGCCGTGAGCAGCAGCCCCACCGGCTCGCCGCCCGACTGGGCGAGCGCCACGGCGCCGCAGAACCAGATCGCGATCAGGCTCGTTCTCATAGGCCTCCTTTCAGCTAGACGCAACCGGAGGGCCACTCCGGGCCGGGGGCAGCGCTCCGACTTCGCTCTCGTGGGCTCCAGGCGCCAGAACCGTGGGTGTGAAGACGCGGGTGGCAGCCGCGGCGCCCCGCACCTCTGTCGGTCCGAGGTCCGACATAGGAATAGACCCCGGCAGGCGGCGGGCGGTTGCCTCGCTGACCAACATTTGCGTCCCGAAAGTCTTGTTGAGGGACTCCAGACGCGAGGCCACGTTGACCGTAGCGCCGAGCACCGTATTCTCCAGCTTGTCGAGGGAGCCGACGTTCCCCATGATGACCTCGCCGGTATGGAGGCCGACGCCGGTGCGAAAGCGGCCCGCCGTCCGGACCATCTCGAAGCCGCAATCGACGGCCCGCACCGGGTGATCTCCCGGCACGGAGCCGGTGTCGAGGTCGCTGAAGACCGCCAGGATGCCGTCGCCGAGGAACTTGTTGACTTCCCCGCCGTGCTTCACGATGATCTCGACCATCCGGGTGAAGTACAGGTTGAGCTCGTGGACCACGACCGAGGGTTCTTTCTGGTCGCAGAAAGAAGTGAACGCGCGAATATCGGAAAACAGCACCGTGACCTCGCAGCGGGCGCCGGGAGCGACCGAGATGTGATCCGCTTCGGCGAGGCTCCGGGCGGCGCGCCGGCCGACAAAAATCGAAAACGCCCGCTCGAAGAAAGCGCGGCGGTTTTCGAGGCGGTAGCCGGACGTGACGACCGCTGCTACACCGAGCGCCAGGACCAGCCGGGAAGGGGAGAGCACCACGCCGGACCGGAAAGCCAGATGCGTGATGAGAAGCACGGCGGCGGCCAGCAGCAGAAGCACCGGAAGTCCCCGGCCCGGCCTGAGACGCCACGACACGGCGACTCCGCCGCAGGCGGCGAGCCACACCAGGGCCATCGCGGCCCACGGCGGCGGCTCCCGAAGGAAGGCCCGCGAGAGAATCGTATTCGCGATATTGGCCTGGATCTCGACGCCGGCGGTATTGGCGCGTAGTCCGGGTGCCAGGGTGTAGAAAGGCGTCGCGTGCCGGTCTTCGCTGGTGATGGTGTCGATGCAGAGCAGGACGATCTTGCCCGCTACCCACGCCCGCAGTCTGGCGTCGTCCCCGGCGCGCGCGGCGTCGAGGAAATCGGCGAGTGAAACGTGCGGAATCGTGGCGGCAGGTCCCGCATAGTTGATCACCATCGCGCCGCTGCTATAACCCGGAATGCGTTCCTCGCCCAGGTAGAGGCCGTCGCCGGCGACGTGGACGTCCTGCCCCACAAATTTCTCGGCCAGGCGCAGGCCGAGGGAGCGCACGCGTCCTTCGACCGGCCCGGCGCCGTCTTCGAGCAACTGCTGGCGGCGGATGAAATCGTCGGGGTCCACGCTCAGGTGCGCCGAGGCGATCAGGCCGGAGGCCGAAGCGAAGAGGTAGAGCGGCACGGTCCAGTCGTGCTGGCGGTTCGAGCCGCCCGAGACGAAGCCGCACACCACCGGCATCACAGTCGAAGTCTCGACGACGGCCTGCGCCAGCATGCGGTCGTGATCTTTCTCCCACTGCCCGACGGGGATGGCAAAGAAGACGTCGAGTCCGAAGACCTTGGCCCCGCTGCGCGCCGCAGCTCGGATTGCCTCGGCATAGTACGGATGCCAGAAGATGAGCGGCTCCGGGTAGCGGTCCAGGCTCTTCTGGTCGACCATGAGCAAGACGGGATTCGCCACCGGCCGCGGTCCCCGGGCCAGGTATTGCAGGTCGTAGGCCTTCAGATCGAGCAGGCGAAAGAAGCGGGTCTGGTGCAGGGCTAGCACGGCCGCCGCGCTCGCGAGCGAGAGCAGCAGCGCCACCAGCAAGCGCCGCGAAGATCTCGAGGCCTGTCCCGGCTCCGGCATCGCCAAAACAACTACTGAGGTGATTGTACTACGGGGCGCGTTCCAGGCTCGTGCTACACTGCGGCCATGGGGAGTCCGGCGGCCCTCACGCCCATTTCGGTCGAAGAATATCTTTCCAACCCTGCCTACGAGCATGCGGAATATATCGATGGGCAGATCGTGGAGCGCACGATGGGAAGTAAATTGCACTCCAAGGTACAGATGAAGTGCGGCCGGAAACTCGACGAGTATTTCGACACACATCCTGGCGGCTACGTCGCCCCCGAGCTTCACTGCCGCCTAACAGCAGGCAGCCGGACGCGCTTCTACCTGCCCGATGTCGCTGTAGTGCTGGGTGACGACGCTCCGGAGGCCCGGTTTCTCGATCGCGCACCGGATCTGGCTGTGGAGATCCGCTCACCCGATGACACCATAGCGTACCTCACGCGCAAGATGGGCGACTACTTGGCGAGCGGCGCGAAGCTCGGCTGGCTGATCCTGCCGGAAGAGCGCTCGGTCCTGGTGTTTGCGCCGCACGCGGCGCCGCGTACCTTCGTGGCAGGTGAGATTCTGGACGGCGGCGAACTGCTAGCGGGCCTCCAGATCCCCGTGGACGAGCTTTTCGTCTAAGCGCCCTTACTGCCCCAGCTCGTGACACACGTTGCACTCGTTGGTGACTTTGCGGACCAGGTGGCATTCCAGGCAGTTCTTCATGTTGTGGGTCACCTCGGCGGCCAGCGCCTCGCGCTGCTCGACCGGACCGTGGCACTCCGCGCACGCCACCTTTCCATTCACGTGCGTGGCGTGGCTGAAGAAAATGAAGTCGGGAAGCTTGTAGACGCGCGCCCAGGGAATGGGCTTCGGCTCCGCCTGGAGCGCGGCCAGCTTCTGGATCGCCGGGCTGTCCTTCTTGATGCCGGCGTGGCACACCATGCACTGTGCGGCCGTGGGCAGACCGGCGCGCGCCGTCTTGGCGGCGTTCGGATGGCAGACGCTGCACGGCAAGCCGGCCCCGACGTGTAGCTTGTGGTTGAAAGGAATTGGCTGGGGGGGCGCCTCGCTCGCGGCCTGAAGCACGAGACCGCCCAACACCACTAGCAAGCTGGAGAGCCGCATGGTCACCCGTCACGGTAACGCGAACACGACCAGTGTATCGTTGACCCCGTCGTTATACTTGTTCCCGCCGCCGGCGGCGATGGCGACGTACTGCTTGCCCGTCTTCTTCCCCCGGAAGGTCATCGGTGTCGCGTGGCCGCTGGCCGGCAGCCGGGTCACCCAAAGTTCCTTGCCCGTATCCTTGTCGAACGCCCGGAAGCGGCTGTCGTTGGTCGCGCCGATGAAGACCAGCCCGCCGGCGGTCACGATCGAGCCGCCGAGGTTGGAGGTTCCGGTGGGCGGCAGACCCTTGGCGAGCAGCTCATCCACCACGCCGAGCGTGACCCGCCAGCGGAACTCGCCCTTGCTGACGTCGATCGCTGTGAGGTGTCCCCAGGGCGGCTTCTGGCATGGCCACAGCCGGGAATCCCAGAAGCGGGAGCTGTTGGTGCCGCGGCCCCGAGTGCGAAACGGAATGATCGATCCTTCCGGCCGCTCTATCATTTGGAACAACGCGCCCACGTCCATCGAGTTCACGTAAAGAGTGCCGGTCTTGGGATCGTAGGACGCTCCGCCCCAGTTGGTGCCGCCATTGGTGCCGGGGAACATGATGGTGAAATCCGTTCCGAGCGGGCGGAACATCGGACCGGTCACCGCCCCGTCGATGAGCTTCTGGCATTCCGCGCGCGATTCCGGCGTCACGTCGGTCAGCTCGTCGAACGAGAACGTCTGCCGCGCGTAAGGCGGTGGCCGCACAGGAAACGGCTGTGTCGGCCAACTCTGCTCGCCGGGCACTTTCGACGGCGGCACCGGCCGCTCCACGACGTCAATCAGCGGCTTGCCCGTTAGCCGGTCGAGCACAAATAGAAAGCCTGTCTTGGTGACCTGGGCGATGGCGGGGATCTCGCGTCCGTTCTGATTGAAGGTGACCAGGTTGGGTTGCGTGGGCAGGTCCCAATCCCAAAGGTTGTGGTGGACGGTCTGAAAGTGCCAGATCCGTTTGCCGGTCGCGGCGTCGAGCGCCAGCACGCAGTCGCCGAACAGGTTCGCGCCCTTGCGGTCGCCGCCGTAGTAGTCATAGGAAGGCGAGGTCAGCGGGGCAAACAGGATGCCGCGCTCGGCGTCCAGGCTCATCATCGACCAGACATTGGTCCCGCCGCGATTCTTCCAGGAGTCGCCTTCCCACGTCTCGTGACCGAACTCCCCCGGCTGCGGCACGGTATGGAAGCGCCATACCAGCTTGCCGGTGCGGGCGTCGAAGGCGCGGAGGTCGCCGCTCGGTCCCTGAGGCTCGCCGTCGGTGACGAGCGCGCCCGTGATGACCAGGTTCTTGTAGATCAGGGCCGGGGAGGTCAAGCCGTAGGAGGCTCGCGGAAAATCATCCGCCATACCTTCGCGCAGGTTGATGAATCCGTTTGTCCCGAAGCCACGCGCGGGCCGTCCGGTCACAGCATCCACCGCAAAGAGGCGCCCATCGAGCGTGCCGAGGAAGATCCGCTTTTCTTTTCCGTCGGTCCAATAGGACGCGCCCCGGCTGATGAAGAGATTGTATGGGCGGTCCTTCCGCAGATCGGGATCGAAGGCCCACAGCTCTTTGCCGGTTTCGGCCTCGAGGGCTATGAGCCGGCAGAAAGGCGTCGTGAGGTACATCACGCCATCGACCATCAGAGGAGTCGCCTCGAACGCCGATTTGTTCGGGTACTTCTTGCCGTCGCTCATGTCGCCGGTGTGGTAGGTCCAGGCGACTTTCAACGTGCCGACGTTCGAGCGATTGATCTGATCGAGCGGGGAATACTTGCTGCCGCTGGTGTCGCCGCTGTAGTAGGACCACTCCTGGGCCCGCGTCCCCGCTGCCGCCGCCAGGAAGAGTAGAACCAGGATGATGCGCCGCATGCGGCTAATGTAGCATGGCGGGACTCCCGTTCCGCGCTCAGAACTTTATCTTGAGCATGAACTGGTTCTGGCGCTGATCACCATTCGTGACGCCGACCAGAGCAGTCGTCACACGGCCGAAGTTCGGGGTCGTAAGATCTGTAATCGGCCGGTCGAAGTGCGGCGTGTTGAAAAAATTCAACGACTCGAATCGAAATTCCAGCTCGAAGCGTTCGGTGAGCGCGAACTTGCGGAAGACGGAAAAATCCACATTCACCAGGTCCGGCCCGCTCAGGATATTCCGGCCTAAGTTCCCGAAGGTCGCCGCCGCCGGCGCGGAGAAGTTCGACACATCGAACCAATAGGCGCCGCTCCCCAGTCCCCCCAGGGTTTTGATCGGACCGTTGATGCTAGGACGATTCACGTTGCCGGGCGCGTTCAGGGTAGTGGCATTATAGGTGAAGTTCAGAGGCAGCCCGCCCTGCGCGGTGACCACGCCGTTGAGCTGCCAGCCTCCCAGGAGCGATTTGCCTGCGCCGTCGTGGAACCACCGGCGGTTTTTACCGAACGGCAACGGGGCGACGTAGCTCTGCACGAACACATGCGTGATGTCGTTGTCGGACCGGGCGTAGTTCAGGCGGGTATAGATCAGGTTGGGCAGAATGCCGTTGTCCTGGCTCATCTGGTCCATCGACTTGCTCAGCGTGTAGGCCGTCGTCATGGTGAAGCTGCCCGCAAAGCGGCGATCAAACTTCACCTGCAACGAGTGGTAGTTGCTGCCGCAAGGAGCGTAGTAGAGGCTCACATTCGCAGTGGTACCGAACTTCTGGTATAGAGGCTGGCCGGCGGCGCCAGCTCCAGGCACCAGCCCGGCGTTGATGTTCGGATTGCAGTTGATGCGCACGCCGTGGTTGCCGACGTAAGCAGCCTCGAAAGTGAATTGCTTCGGCAGTGCCCGCTGGATGGCCAGGTTCCAGG
>JBGPDC010000091.1:0-21295 GCA_041482115.1 Terriglobia bacterium
CAGCCCTCGAGCGCCGGCCCGCCGAAGTCGGCAGCCGTGAGGTTGCGCTGTTGCAGCATGGTGCCCATGGCGCCGTCGAGAACGACGACACGGGTTTCGAGGGCCTCTTGCAAGGCCTTATATCGAATCGCAATGCTGTCCATAAGAAAGAACTAACGCCTGTTACTATTTTATCAGGCTAGAATGGGGAGCACCGAGGTCGTCATCATGCTCTGTTTACGCCCTGTCGCGTATACGTGTCTTCGGCGGGGGGCGTCCGGAAGCTGATGGATATTCTTCCGGCCCACATACGCTCCCATCTCGAGAAGATCCTTTCCAGCGCCGGTTTTACCCACTCGCAGAGGATGAGCCGCTTCTTGCGGTTTACGGTGGAGCAGACCATGCAGGGGCGCGGGGACGGGATCAAGGAGTATCTGCTGGGCGTCGAGGTCTTCGACAAGGAGACCTCCTACGACCCCCAGATCGATCCGATTGTGCGGGTGGAGGCGCGCCGGCTGCGGTCGAAGCTGAAGCGCTATTACGAGACCGACGGCCGGGAGGACGCGCTGCGCATCGACTTCCCGAAGGGCAGCTATGTGCCGGTGTTCCAGGAGCGGAATTCGGTCGATCCGCCGGAGATCAAGACCATCGCGGTGCTGCCGTTCGTCAACCGCAGTCCCGATCCCGAGAATGAATACTTCAGCGACGGGCTTACGGAGGAGCTGATCCGGGCCCTCACGAAAATCGAAGGATTGCGGGTGGTCGCGCCGGGGACGGCGTTCCAGTTCAAGGGCAAGTCGCAGGACGTGCAGCAGATCGGCGAGCAGCTCCACGTGAGCGCCGTGCTGCAGGGCAGCGTGCGCCGGGCCGGGACGCGGCTGCGCGTCACCGCCCAGCTTATCAGCGTGCGAGACGGCTGCTACCTGTGGTCGGAGACGTACGAGCGCGAGCTGCAGGATGTTTTCGTCATCCAGGACGAGATCTCGCGCGCCATTGTCAATACGCTGCGCTTGCAACTGGCGGCGGGGCGCCAGACGCCGCTGGTGCGACGCTACAGCGACAACCTGGAGGTCTACAGCACCTACCTCAAGGGACGACATTACTTCAACCGGCGCACCGAAGAAGGGTTCAAGAAGAGCGTCGAGTGTTTCGAGCAGGCCCTGGCGGCGGACCCCCACTACGCGCCGGCTTACGCGGGTATTGCGGATGCCTATAGCCTGCTCGCGGAATACGGGTTCCAGGTTCCGGACCAGGCGATGCCGAAGGCGCGTGCGGCGGCCCTGCGGGCCCTCGAGATCGACGACGGCCTGGCCGAGGCCGAGGTCTCGCTGGCCTTCGTCTACACCACCTACGAATGGAAGTTTGAGGAGGCCGATCGCCATTACCGCCGGGCGCTCGAACTGAACCCGGGCTACGCCGAGGCGCACCACTGGTACGGGTACGACCACCTGGCGATTCTCGGACACCTGGACGAAGCGATGGCTCACGTGGAGCTCGCCCACCAGCTCGATCCGCTCTCGATGATCATCAGCGCCAGCCTGGGCGGCATTTTCCTGATGCGGCGGGAGTACGATCGCGCTATTGAGCAATACCGGAAGACGCTCGCTCTCGACCCGGGGTTTTACAAAGCGTACACGGGCCTCGGCCGGTCGTACTTTCAGAAGGGCATGTACGACGAGGCGGTGCGCTACTTCCGGAAAGGCCGCGTGCTCTCGGCCTGGAACCGGGGACCCTCCTTCAGCGACAGCCGTCTGAAGCTGGGCACCGAAGGCGGGGCGCTCTACACGGCGGGGGGCCTCGGCCAAAGCTACGCGATGGCGGGGGAGACGGAGACCGCCCGCCACCTGGCTTCTGAGATGGAGCGTTTGCGCGAGGATGGCTTGTACGTGCAGGCTACGAGCATCGCGCTCATCTATGTGGGTCTGGGTGAAGCTGACAAGGCGTTCCATTGGCTGGACAAGGCCTGCACGGAGCGGGAAGCTTCGGTGCTTTTCATTTCGGTTTATCCGGCTTGGGACGCCTTGCGCTCCGACCCGCGGTTTGGGGCCTTGTTGCGGCGCATTGGGATCGTACGGTAACGGGGAAGGCCCGCTCCCTCACGGTCGCGGCTCGGCGCCAGTGGCGTGTTGGCGTCCAGACGCGTGTGGCGCCAGACGCGTAACGGTGCCAGACGCGTGTGGCGCCGGTGGCGTAACGGTGCCAGACGCGGGTGCGCGGTTACGGGCGAGTCCGGCGGGGAGCGGCCGGCTCGGGCGCGATCCAAGCGGCCAGTTCCGCTTCGGAGGCGGGCGAGTTGCGGACCTCCATGGGATTACCCGAGGCATCGGCGGCGGCACGCGCCCAATCGGCCGGGAACTCGGGCGCGGCGTTGTAGAGGAACGCGCGGCTGCGCGAGTTCAGTACGGCGGCCGCGCGGAAGTCACCTGCCTTGCGCAGTCCGGGGACGAAGAACTTGTCGATGTACGCCTGGTCGGTTGCGGCGGCGAATTGTCCGAGGTCGGCGGCGAGCACGACTTGATCGCCGGCGAGCGCGCGCGCGAAGTAGGCCCATACGCCGGCCGCCTCGAGTCCTACCAGGTTGACGGTCGGCGCCTTGGTGCGCTCGCGCAGATATTCGAGCGCGGTGAGGATGTCTTGCACGCGGTTGGCGTCATCGGTTGAATTGAAATTGTCGAAGAGGCGAGCCTGGGTGTTGCGAGGCACCTTCGCGGAGCCGGTCTCGAAGGCGTCGATGCTCAGCACGACGCCGCCCCGGTTGAGGATGGTCCGCACGAGGCCGGCGCCGCTTTGGGCGGAGCTCTTCGCCCACGAGGTCCCGGCCGGGTGCACGACTAGCGTGGGCGGAGTCCGCGGGTTCGGGTTGGCCGGCGCGAGCCACACTGCCGGCACGCGGTCGCCCTTGCCGGCGCGGCCCAAAACGACGGTCTCGCCTTTGGTCTCAGAAAGGATCGTGCCGGGCTTGGGCGGTACGGCCAGGAGCGAAAAAGTCAGGCGCTCGGCGAAGGCGGCGCGGGCGGCGGCGAGGCTGGCGGCGTCGCGCGGCCACAGGCTCTCGGTGCTGCGCTGGGCCTCGCGGATCCAGTTTTGGATCAATTGCTCGAGGTTGACGGCATTGGCCGGACGCTCGCGGCCGAACAGCGCCAGCATGTTGCCGAGAAACTCGACCTGGAAATTTTTCTCGGGCACGGGTCCTTGGTTATCGAGCATCCGGGCGTTGAAGAACGTGTAGACTGCCTCGCGGCTTTGGCGGTTGTAATTGTGGAGGGCGTTAAACTGCACGCTTTCGACATTCCGTTCGGCCTCGAACAGGTGGTAAATACTCCGGATGGCCGGATACTCGTCGGCGGGCGTGTTCCGGGTCCAGTCGCCGGCGGCCGAAACCATCAGCAGCGGACGCGGCGCGGCGAGCGCTCCGATCAGCATATTACTGATATCATCAGACCCCGCCCGCAGGTTGGGCCCGTTCTCGCAGGTGCCCCCCGACTGCTGTGCGGAGATCATGTTGACCGGCGCGGCCGCCTTGATGCGGTCCTCTACGGCCGTCAGCAGAAAGGTCTGGGTGCCGCCGCCCGAGGCTCCCGTGACCGCGATCCGGTTGGCGTCGACGTCCGCGAGCGAGGTAATGAAATCCACGGCGCGGATGCTGTCCCAGAGCTGCACGCCCATCGGGCCGATGCTCCATAGGTCCTCGCGCGGCCCACCCCAGTCGTGCGGGATCTGGTTTGTGTCGCTGTATCCGATCATGTCGTAGGAGAAGACGACGAAGCCCTGGCGCGCGAGGTTGATGCAGCGTCCGGGGACGGACACTTGCTCCGAGTGCTCGAGGCGCCCGTACTGCCAGTGGCCGTGGGGCGAGACGACGCCGGGGAAGGGACCTTGCTGGCCGCGCGGCCGGTAAAGATTGCCGCCCAGGTAGAAGCCCGGCAGGGTTTCGAGCAACACCTTTTCGATGGTGTAGCCTTCGCGCTCGAGCCTGCCGAACACTTGCGCATTCAGCGGCGTCTTTTCGGGCAGGGGCAGGAGTCCGGCGCTCGACAGAATCTGCTTGCGCAGGAAGGCGGCGCGCTCGAGCCAGGCTTCACGGCTCGCGAACTCCGGCATTTTGTAGTGGTAGCGCGAGTTGAGGACGGTCAGCCGGGCGTCCTTCTCCGGGATTTGGGCTCCCTGCAAGGTGAAGCAGGCGAGGGTCAACAGCAGCAGTCGTTTCATAGCCGGGATTGTAGCACCGTGACAGGTGTTACAGCCGCGGCAGCAGGGAAGACTGCGACGTCACATCGTCGGAGGGCCGCGGGGTGTGCTTGGCTTTCCGCACGATCGCCCCGTAGGCTTCCCGGCTCCTGGCTACTTCCGGATGATCCGGCCCCAGCGCTTTCTCGCGGATCAGCAGCGCCCGGCGAAATAGCGGCTCGGCCCGGCGGTACTTGCCTTGCACGGCCAGCAGCTCGGCCAGGTTCTGGAGGCTGTTGGCGACGTCCGGATGCTGGGGGCCGAGCGCCTTTTCCCGGACGGCGAGGGCCCGCCGATAGAGAGGCTCGGATTCGTCATAGCGCCGGAGCTCATAGAACATCACGCCCAGGTTGTTGAGCGTGGTGGCCACGTCGGGATGGTCCGGCCCGAGGGCCTTCTCCCGGATTTCGAGCGCGCGCCGGTACCGCTCGTGCGCCAGGTTGTAACGGTACTGGGCCGAGTAGAGGGCGCCCAGATTGCTGAGACTGGCCGCGACCGTAGGATGCTCCGGCCCGAGCGTCTTCTCCCAGATCTGGAGCGAGCGCAGGTAGAGCGGCTCCGCTGCGGCGTAGCGCTGTTGTTTCGCAAGCAGCTCGGCCAGGTTGTTCAGGCCCGCGGCGACGCTGGGGTGGTCCGGGCCGAGGGTTTTTTCCCAGAGCGCCAGCGACCGCCGGAAGAGGGTCTCGGCTTCCTCGGGCCGTCCTTGCGCCACGTAGAGCGAGGCCAGGTTATTCCAGGCCTTCGCCACTTCGGGATGCTCCGGAGGCAGCGCCTTCTCGCGAATCTGGAGGGCCTGGTGCAAGAGCGGCTCCGCCTCGCGGAGGCGGCCTTGGGCGGCGTAAGCGTGCGCCAGGTTGCTGAGCGTGTCGGCCACTTCCGGATGTTCCGGTCCGAGCGCCTGGCGGCGAATCGCGAGCGCCCGCTTCAGCAGCGGCTCGGCCTGCGGGCACTGACCTTGGGCGCAGTAGAGCTCCGCCAGGTTGTTGAGCGCCGTCGCGACGCTCGGATGCGACGGGCCCTCCCGCCGCTCCAGGATCGCCAGCGCCCGCCGGTAGAGTGATTCTGCCGCGGTGTAGCGTCCTTGGGCGCGGTCGAGCGAGGCCAGATTGATGAGCCCGCGCGCCGTCTCGGCGTGGTCCGGTCCGTAGGCGGACTCCCACACCTTCACCGCACGCCGGTAGAGCGGCTCAGCCTCGCCGTAGCGGCCCGCCTCCTGGTAGAGCGCCGCCAGGTTGTTGAGCGTGCTGGCGAGGCGGGGATCCCGCGCGCCGAACTGCTCCGCTTGTTCGAGCGCGGCCCGGTAAGACTGCTCCGCCTCCGCGTAGTGCGCCTGCCGCCGCAGGAGGTTGCCGTCGCGAATTTCCTTATCCCAGACCCCTTCCTGCGCGGCGAGACTGCCGGCCGACAGCAGCAACACTCCGATGACGCCTCTGAATGTGGTGTCCATGTTGATAGCCTGCTCCGGGTTGGACGGCTATAGAAGTGAGATGTCGTAAGCGCGCGGTGTGTTCTTACGGTAAGGAACGAGGATTTAACACTTGCGTACGCCGGGGCGGGGCTTATGATGCTGCCATGAGTGAACTCGCGGCACTGCTGGAGCGCTTTCGCAAGGGAGCGGAGGTCTTGGAATCGGCCGTGCGGGACACGACCGCCGAAGAGTGGGATTATGTCCCCGGGCCGGGGCGCTGGACGATCCGCCAGGTTATGGCGCATGTGACCGACGGTGAAATTGTGGGCGCCGACCGCTTCCGCCGGGTGATTGCCGAGGAGAATCCTACACTGGTGAACTATGACGAGCACGCGTGGGCCGAGCGGCTCGATTACGCCCGCCGGCATCCGCTGGAGGATCTGGAGCTGTTCCGGCGCACGCGGGCGCTCAGCGCGAGCCTGCTCGGGCCCCTGCCGGAGCCGGTCTTCGCGCGTCTGGGGACCCACTCGATCCGCGGTCCCATGTCGCTGCAGGATTTGCTGGTGGACTACGCCAATCACCCCGAGGGACACGCCCGGCAGATCGAGAAAAATCGGGAGGCGTTCCGGAAGTCGCGCGCCTGAGAGGGCTTACTCCAAGGGCGAAAGGACGGGCTGGTAACGCTCCATCAGCGAGCGGAGCTCGTTCTCTTCTTCCGGCCGTACGGCAACGAGCGGGGGCCGCACCGGTCCGGCGGCCAGGCCGAGGATCTGCATGCAGGCCTTGATCACGGCCACTTCGTAGCCGCGCCGCCGGGCCCGGATGTTGTAAAGCGGGATCACGTAGTTGAGCATCAGGCGGGCGACGCTGGGGTTGTCGAGGGCGCAGCCGCGGTCGTGCAACTGCAGGGCCAGGCGCGGGGCGATGCCGGCGATCGAGGAAGTATAGGAGCGCATGCCGAGCGCCAGGTAGGCCGGCAACAGGTCATCGCCGGCGCCGCCGATCCAGTGCAGGCGGTCGCCGAGGCGGGCCTTTATGGTTTGCAGGCGGCGGATGTCGCCCTGGCCGTCCTGGAGGGCCATCATGTTGGGGATCTTCGAGAGGCGGTCCACCTGGCCCGAGGAAAGCGCCAGCCAGTCCCGCGTGTAAACGATCTGGCCCAGGCGCGGCGCCGCGGCGGCTATGCGCGTATAGTAATCGATGATGCCGTCATCGACCGCATTGGTGTAGTAGGGCGGAAAGACCAGGATGCCGCTGGCGCCTTGGGCTTCGGCCTGGCGCGCCATCTCGGAGGCGATTTCGGTATTGAAGCCGACCGCGGCGATCACGGGCATCTTGCCCGCCACTTCCGAGACGGTCGCCTCGAGGACGGCGCGGTGTTCTTCGGGGGTCAGGGTGTAGAATTCGCCGGATCCACCCCCGGCCACGAGCGCGCAAACCGGGTACTTGATCAGGAACTTGATATTGCGCCGCAAGCCTTCCACGTCGAGCGCATAGTCGGCGTTGAAGGGCGTCTCCGGGAGGGCGATCACGCCGCTCAGCTTGTTTCTCAGCTCGTAGGGATCCATAGGGCCGTCTGCCGGATCCGAGCCGCGACCGTGAGGGAGCGGTCCGTCGAAAGGCGCGCACAACCGCTCCCTCACGGTCGCGGCTCGGAAGCGGGCACTCCAAGATACCAAAGCTTGCGGGAGCCGGTAAATTCGCCTAGCATGGAAGCCGGTATGCGGCTTCGCATCCTTATGCTGCTGGCCGGGACGGCGAGCCTCGCCGGCGCGCACGAGCCCATCACCACGCAACTCACGTGGACCCGCGAGATCTCCCGCATCTTCTACAAGCGCTGCGTGGGCTGCCACCGGGCCGACAGCAAGTCGTTCGCGCTGACTACGTATGACGAGGCGCGTCCCTGGGCGAAGGCCATCAAAGAGGAAGTGCTCGACCGGCGCATGCCGCCCTGGGGCGCCCTCAAAGGGTTCGGCGAGTTCCGCAACGAAATCAGCCTCTCGGACCCGGAGATCGACCGCATTGTGCAGTGGGTAGAAGGCGGGGCGCCCAAGGGCGACGAGCTCTACCTGATACCGCCGCCTTATGCCACGCCGATCGAGTTCGCGCCCCCCGCCGCGGACGAGATTCCTCTGCAGGGCGTCTCGACGCTCAGCCGTCCCGTGGTCGCCCTGGGAATCAACCCCGCGGCCGAAAATCTCCGGATCACGGCCGAGTTGCCGGATGGCGCGGTGGTGCCACTGCTGTGGGTGCGCAATCGGGGCAAGCACGGCCCTCCGGGTTACTATTTCCGAGAGCCCCTGAAGCTGCCGAAGGGTACACGCCTCCGCATCGTCGGTGTGGGCGGCGCGACGCTGTTGGTTCAGACCTCGGGATAAAACTCGAAGAAGGCCTCGAGCGAGCGCGCCAGTTGCTTCCGGATATCCTCCTCTGTGTCGCCTTCCAGGAGATGCATGGTGACGGCCGCCTTACGGTCGCCTTTAAGCACGATCTCCGCAGATCCCACCGATTCCAGTTCTTCGGCCGGCAACATACGTAAACCATAAATCAGCGCGAGCTTCGGCATAGGACCCTCGTTTGCAGACGGCGTTCAGGGAGAAGTTTCGGCGAGGAGCTGCTTGTAGACCTCCCGGGCATGATCATAGGCCCGGCGCGCTTCTTCCCGCTCGGATTCCCGGATCCGCGGCGCTTTCTGAGTCCAGCACTGATTGACGGCGCCCAGGCACCACTCGGCACTCGCCCGGGAGGCACGGATCGGCTTCCCGTCTACCACGACGAAGATGGGATTGGTGTGCGAGGAGGGCAAGATGCGCAGAGCGATCCAACTGCTCTTGGTGACCGGGACGGAGAATTCCAAATCGCGCACTTGCCCATCGGCGAGCACATTCTTCTTGGCTACGGGTTCGCCGTTTACGATCACCTCCACCGGCACCTCGCGCGTGCTGGGGAGGCGTGACCGCTCGATATCCCAATAGGGCTTCTGGTCATAGCGCAGGTTATGGAATTTCGGATCGGGGAAGCGGTCCAGCATCGCGGCAACCTTGACCTTAATGTTGGCGGTAGCTCCAGCCTTCATCTGCAATTCGCTCCCCTTGGCGCCCAGATCGAGGCCGTTGATGCTGAAGTCCATTAAATGACTCTTGCCGTCGCTGACGTAGTTACGGCCGGCGCGAATGCCCTCGATCCACCCTGGATAGGTCAGTTTGTCGAGCTTGACGTAGCTGCGGCCGAGGCCCACTTTGCCGTCGTAGATGCAAGGGAAGTCCGTTTCGCCGCTGATGCGGGTGCGGAATCCGACGTTGAGAGTGTGATACCAGATATTCAATTCCCAGACGGAGGGTGTGTCCACGGCGGAAATGAAATCGACGGTATTCGGGTGCGTGACATCTACGATGTATTCGTTGGCGCCGATGCCGTCGAATCCGGGCATCTCGTAGTTGGGGAGCTTGTCGGTTTGCACCTGCAATCCCCAGCCCGAGTGGGAAAAGCCCACGACCGAGCCTTGCGACTTCCCCCAGCGCAAGACTGGCAAGTCCCAGGAGGGCCACTGCTCGATGCGGGTCGTGCCGGGGTAGTCATCTTTCTTCAGGCCGAGCAACACGAGATGTCCGGCGTGGCTGGAGGGGAAGCCGGACACCTCCACGTCATAGTGCATGACTCGCTGGGCCTTCGACAGGGCGTGATCGGTGCTGCTGAAAAACTGTTTCTGGAAATACCAGGAGGGTCCCCAGGTAAGGACCGCCCCGATATTCAAATTCTCACCCAGGACCTGGCGGATCATGTCTTCGGGCCGGACGCCTTCGGTGGGGTTCTTGTAGTGGGAGCAGCCGGCGGCGTGCACGTGATGATCGCCGGACCACCAGCCGTATTTCGCGGGGTCGAGCCAGCGCTCCAACTGAAACGACAGCTCGCTCGGGCTGCGCGCCTCGACGGGAAGCTCCTTGGTGCGGGTGAGGTATTCGGGGCCGCCCGAGTACTCCATCGCATAATAGCCGTCCGCGAGATAGATCTTTTCGCCGTCGGTGCGATAGATCTGCGGCTGGAAGGGGAAGTCGGGGGCCAAACGTTTGGACGGATTCGGATAGATGCGCTGCTGGCGGTCCTTGATGACAAAGGACGCAAAGGAGGGTTCACCCTTTTCGTTCTTGACTCGCAGCGTGATCTCGCGCGCCGGCCGGGCGTTGAACAGGATCAGAATGTCGTTGCGGAATCCGATGTCCTGGGTGCCCTGGCCGACGTTGAAGGCAATCTTGGCGGAGCGCTGGCCGCGATCGCGGCTGTAGATCTCGAGGATCTGGTATTCGATAGCTAGGCCGGACAGGCGCGGGGTCATGGGAGGGCTCGAGTAAATCCCGATGTTCGCCCAGCGCTCCTTGACCTCTTGCTGCGTCAGCTCCATCTTGGGCTCGGACTCACCCTGGGATCGAAGAGACGTTGGGCCGCTATTCGGGCTCTCCACTTGCAGAGGTGCGGTGACGGCGGCTTGATTCTCCACCTTCACCAGGAATTGGCGGGTCCCGCCTTCCATAAGATCCGGCTTTGCCTCCCCTTGCGACACCTTGACCCGGCTCTCGGCGTTGATGTTGACGACCAGCAGCACGAAGGGGTCCAGCAGCTTCTCGATGCGAGCCACGGCCTCCCGCTCGTTTTCGAGAGCCATGGCCTGGTTGATCTGCTGGTGAACCTGGGGAGGCAAGGGCTGCCCCAGGTAGCTCAGCGCATCCTCGAGCCGCCGTACCTGCTGCGCGAAGGGCTGTAGGGGGACTTCGGTTTGCGCCTGGAGTCTACCGGTACCGGCCAGGGATGCGGCCATTAGAAAGATTACGGTGTGGCGTTTGCAAGGCATGGTAGCGCCCCTCCAATCTCGCCTGCGGTGACGCCAAGTATACACCCGCCTGCACCCACTTCGGGAAAAAGGCATTCTTGAAACCGCTCGCTGACGCGCGCGGCTCGGTAACAGCGGTTGTTCTCTGGGGGTGGCTGGGCGTAGAATCAGAGTATGTATCGCGGGCTGATTCTGGGACTGTTTCTTGGTGCGGCGTGCGCCGCGGCCTCTGCGCCAGTGACGTTCACGAAGGACGTGCTGCCGGTGCTGCAGAAGAACTGCCAGTCGTGCCACCGGCCGGGAGAAGCGACGCCGATGTCCTTGATGACCTATCAGGACGCGCGGCCCTGGGCGAAAGCCATGCGGGAAGCGGTGCTCCTCAAGAGGATGCCGCCGTGGTTTGCCGACCCCGCGCACGGGAAGTTCTTGAACGACCGGGCGCTTTCGCGCACGGAAATCGACACGCTGGTGGCGTGGGCCGAGGCCGGCGCGCCGGAGGGCGATCCGAAGGACCGTCCGGCGCCACGCACGTTTGTGGAGGGCTGGAACATCGGTGCTCCCGACCAGACCTTCGAGATGCCCATCGATTTCGGTGTTCCCGCGCGGGGCACCATCGAATACACCTACTTCGTCGTCCCCACTGGTTTTACGGCAGACAAGTGGATCCAGAGGGCTGAGGTGCGGCCGGGGAATCGGGCTGTGGTCCACCACGTGATCGCGTACGTGCGGCCGCCGGACTCGAAATGGCTGCGCGAGGCCAAGCCCGGCGTGCCTTTCGTGCCTCAGAAAGGGGACAACGATGGCGGCGAGGGACGCCGCGAGTTCCTGATCGGCTACGCCCCCGGCACCGTCCCCGAGGCGCTCCAGCCGGGGCAAGCCAAGCTGGTCAAAGCAGGTTCCGATATCGTCTTTCAGATGCACTACACGACCAACGGCCAGGCCGCAGAAGACCGGAGCCGCGTCGGGCTCGTTTTCGCGAACCAGCCCCGGGAGCAGGTGGTCACGATCGCCACGCAGAACCGCAAGTTCGTGATCCCGGCGGGCGCCGCGAATCATGAGGTGGAAGCGCAACTTACTCTTTACGGCGACGCGACCCTCACTGCTCTCTTTCCCCACATGCACCTGCGCGGCAAGTCGTTCGAGTACCGGGTGGTGTATCCGACGGGCGAATCCGAGGTCCTTCTGAACGTGCCCCGGTACGATTTCAACTGGCAGCTTTCCTACTACCTCCAGCAGCCCAAGCTGCTGACCAAGGGCACGCGCATCGAGTGTACGGCCCACTTCGACAACTCTGCGAACAATCCTGCCAACCCCAATCCGAAGGAAGACGTCAAGTGGGGCGATCAGAGCTGGGAAGAGATGATGATCGGCTTTATGGACGTGAGCTTCCCGGTCGGCCAGGACATCGAGACGATCCTGCGCGATCCCAAGCGTAAGCGCAACTGAGGCGCGCGCCTACTTCAACTGGAACACCGGTAACTATTTTAGTTGGAAAACCGGCACCGTGAAAGACGCGGTGTTGACTTTGCCCAGCCGCTGAAACTGCACCCAGATCCGGTAGACGGCCTCGCGCGGAAAGATCAGGTTGAACTGCGCCTGCGGCCCCCCGTCGGCGAACGTGGGGTGCTCGTGGATCAGGTCCACCAGGTCGTGGCTCGCGGCGAGCAGATGTCCCCAGGCGCCGAGGTAGGGCTCGAGTCCGTCGGCCGGCTTCAAGCGGAAGAAGAGCAGCGTCTTCTGTCCCGCAATGGGTGAGGCGGGTTCGGTGGCCAGCTCGACCTCGAGATTCGTAGCCTGCTTCGGACGGAGATCCGCAGCCGGTATGGAGGGCGGGGCGTGCTCGCCTGGCACGATGACCGTCTTGGGAGTCATCTGCGGGGTGCCGCCCTCGGGATAGAAATCGCACAGCAGCCGGTAGACGCCCGGCTTCGGGAAGCGCGTCTTGAGCCGGAAAATTCCGTCGCGGCCGAGCTCCGGGTGCGTGTGCACGAAATATTCCAGGTCCTCGCCCACCATGAAGAGATGGAACAGCTTTTCGTGGACCGTCTGGAACTTCACCACGCGTTCCGGCTTCTCGGGCCGCTGAATCTCGAACTGCAGCTCGACCGGCCGTCCCGCGCGCAGCGCCGCCGGACGGACTTGAAAGTCGACGGGATACTCGACCATGTCGGGAATGCCGGGCTCGAGGTCCATCCCGCACACCGGGCATTTTCCGGGGACTTTGGCTCGGACCTCCGGGTCCATGGGGCAACTGAAGAGCACCTCGCCGGGTGGCTGGGACTGGGCACTCAGCAGGGGCGCGCCCGCCAGGAGGCTCAACACTGCGCGCCGGGACAACATGCCTTTACGTATCACGGTTTCTGCGGGCTGAGGACTTCGGAAAGCGGGACTGCGATCTCCGGATCTTTAGTCCGCAGCACACCGTCTTTCGCCTCGTGGCTGCCTTCGGAAGTGTGGACGTAGCCTCGGCGGGTACGGGGATTCACCACCCAAACATACTTCACGCCGAAGGCCAGATAGTCGTCGATCTTTTCCTGCAAGTCATCCACTCGATCGTCCTTGGAAAGGACCTCTACTACAAGGAACGGCGGCGATGTCAGAATGCCCCGCTCGGGCCTGGGGTCCTGCGCTGCGCAAACATCGGGAACGCGAAACCTGGTCCGTTTCACTTGGACGCGAAGGTCGACGCCGCTCCAGAATTGCTTGTAATGAAGGCGCAGGTATGCCGCGATGCTGGTTTGCAAGTCGCTGTGATCGAATTCGCCCACGTTCCTCTCCACAATCCGGCCATCGACGTATTCGCGATCGGCGCCGTCGTAACTGGTCTGGAGGTATTCCTCGACCGAGGCCATGGTCATGGAGATCATGCTCTATCTTATCCCATACTTGGGCCGAGGCTCTCCTCGATCTGATAATGTGAACTCCTGTGGCTCCTAAGAAACTACGCAGTCAGGAGTGGTTCAGCGGCTCGAGCTACGAAGGCACCGTCCGGCGCGCCTGGCTCCGCTCGGAAGGCTTCGGCCCCGGGGTCTTCGAAGACCGCCCCGTGGTCGGCATCTGCAATTCCTGGAGCGAGCTGAACAACTGCAACGTCCACTTGCGCGGCCTGGCCGAGGCCGTCAAGCGCGGCGTGTGGGCGGCGGGCGGCTTCCCGCTCGAGTTCCCGACGATCTCGCTCGGCGAACTGTTCATGAAGCCGACGACCATGCTCTTCCGCAACCTCATGGCCATGGACGTCGAGGAGTCGATCCGCGCCAACCCGATTGACGGCGTCGTCCTGCTGGCGGGCTGCGACAAGACCACGCCGGCGCAGCTCATGGGCGCGGCGTCGGCCGACCTGCCCGCCATCATGGTCACCGGCGGACCTATGCTGGCCGGCAACTGGAAAGGGAACGTCCTTGGTTCCGGTACCGATGGCCGCAAGTATTTTCAGGAGCTCCGCGCCGGGCGCATCACCGAGGAGCAGTGGTGCGAAATCGAAGGCTGCATTGCCCGCAGCGCCGGACACTGTACCGTCATGGGCACCGCCTCGACGATGGCTTCCATGGCAGAAGCCCTTGGCCTGACGCTCCCCGGCAACGCCGCCATCCCCGCCGTCGACTCCCGCCGCTACCAGCTTGCTGAAGCCAGCGGCCGCCGCATCGTCGAGATGATCCGCGAGGACTTGCGTCCCTCCCGCGTCTTGACCAAGGCGGCCTTCGAGAACGCCATCAAGACCGACATGGCGATCGGCGGCTCGACCAACGCCGTCGTTCACCTGGTGGCCATCGCCGGACGCCTCGGCCTCGAACTGCCGCTTTCCGACTTTGACCGCCTCTCGCGCTCGACGCCGTTCCTCGCCAATCTCAAGCCTTCCGGCGAATACGTTATGGAGGACTTCTTCTATGCCGGCGGACTGCCCGCCGTGATGAAGGCTCTCGAGCCGCTGCTCGACGGCTCGGTCCCCACCGTGTCCGGCAAGACCCTCGCCGAGAACTTGCTCGGCGTCGAGCCTGGCAGGCCCGAGGTTATCCGGCCGCTCGATCGCCCCTTGGCCCCCGAAGGCGGCACGGCGATCCTCTACGGCTCGCTGGCTCCCGATGGAGCGGTCATCAAGCAATCGGCCGCCTCCGCGCGCCTGCTGGAGCATCGCGGCCGCGCCCTAGTTTTTTCGAGTTACGACGAGCTGAAGGCTCGCATCGACGATCCCGCGCTCGAGGTCGATGAGAACACGGTGCTCGTGTTGCAGAATGCCGGACCGCGGGGTGGCCCCGGCATGCCCGAGTGGGGACACCTGCCCATCCCGGCAAAGCTGCTGAAAAAGGGTGTGGACGATATGGTCCGCATCAGCGACGCCCGCATGAGCGGCACCAGCTTCGGCACCGACGTGTTGCACGTCTCGCCCGAAGCGGCCGTCGGCGGACCGCTCGCCCTGGTCCGCACGGGAGACGAAATTTCGCTGGATGTCTCGGCCCGCCGCCTCGACCTGTGCGTCCCTGAAGAAGAGCTAAGCCGCCGCCGCGCCGCCTGGCGTCCGCCGGCGCCGCACTACACGCGGGGCTACGGCAAACTTTTCCTCGAGCACGTCACCCAGGCCCACCTGGGCTGCGATTTCGATTTTCTGCGCGCCTAGCCCTTACTTGCCCGGCGCTTTGTACGCGACTTTCTTCGTCAGCGCCCGGTCCGCCTCTTCGATAGTCAACAGCGGCGTCGTCGTGCACCGCACCAGCCCGGTGGCTGAGGCTGTCAGAGCGAAGGCCGCCGCAGTTGAATTGTCGGGCAAGTCGACGATGAGAACCACATCCGCCTTGCCGAAGCTGTAATATATGGCCTCCATCTTGCCTCCGGCCGCCTCCACCGCTTTCGTGACCGCCGCCTTCCGACCGGAGGCCTTGTCCTTCATCAGCCCCTTCAGCCCGCCGGCCGTGTAAGCCGCTTGAATCATGTACTTCGCCATGAGCCACCTCCTTGTGGTTGTAGAGGCTCGATCCTATCACGACTGCGCTATAATCTCCTCTTCCAGACCGGGTCGGAGGTCGTCCAATGAGAAAAGCCGTTACGCTTCTGTGCTTGTGCGGGGCCCTCTGCGCACTGCGCGCGCAGCAGCCGAAGGCGCCCGCCGGGCCGCCCAAAATTCAGACCCTCATCATCACCGGCCAGCACGGCCACGACTGGAAGGGGACCACGCCCTTCCTGCGCCAATACCTCGAGGACACCGGCAAGTTCGAAGTCCGCGTCACCGAAGAGTTTCGCGGCGCCGGACCGGAGACCCTGGCCCCCTACGACCTCGTCCTGGTCAATTACGGCGACCGCCGCCAACCCGCCCTGCAGTGGGGCGAGCGCGGCGAAACGGCACTCGTGAATTTCGTGCGCTCCGGCAAAGGACTGGTGCAGTATCATTTTGCCCTGGCCTCTTTCGAGCAGTGGCCGGAGTTTGAGAAGATGTCGGGCGGCAACTGGCGTCCCAACCAGGGCCACCACTCGGCCCGCCACGACTACAAAGTGGACATCCGCGACGGCGACCATCCCATCACGCGCGGCCTGAAGAAGTCCTTCGCGCAGCCGAACGACGAGCTCTACGCCAACCTGAAGTGGCAGCCGCCCGAGACCTTCCACGTCCTGGCCACTGCCTGGGACGACCATGCTCTCTACGTCAACGCCCGCCAGCCGATCCCGGGACCCGGCAAGGATGAGCCCATGCTCTGGACCCTCAACTACGGCCAGGGACGCATTTTCGTCACCGCCCTCGGCCACGACGCCGCCGCCATGAAGAGCGCCGGCTTCATCACCACGCTGCAGCGCGGCGCGGAGTGGGCGGCCACCGGCAAGGTCACCATACCGGTCCCGCCGGAGCTGGCGCAATAGCACGACACTGCATCTATGCCCAACAGTTTTCTGCTTCCCGAAACCCACGTCGAGAAGGACGGCAGCGGTCCCGCCCTGGAACTCGGGTCCACGGCCGGCGCGCCGATTGCGCTCACGTTAGGTATCAACAAGATCCTCGAGCAGGAGAGCCTCGACGTCGCCATCTGGGGCTCGGCCGACGGTCAGGACTGGGGCACCAAGCCCCTTGCAGCGTTTCCGCAGAAGTTCTATGAGGGGGTCTACACGATCCTGCTCGATCTCGGCGCCAAGCCCGACGTGCGCCACTTGCAGGCGCGCTGGAAGGTGGCCCGCTGGGGCGTCGGCCCCACGACACCCTCCTTCGGCTTCTATATTTTCGTCGAGCCGTTCCCGCAAGCCCGCACCGCCTGAGCGGGTTCACCGCTACTGCGCCATCGCTTCTTGCACCGCCTCGGAAGCTGCTTCCTTCCCGAACTCGCCCTCCCATTGTGCGATCACCACGGTCGCGAGACAGTTGCCGATCACGTTCACCGAGGTTCTGGCCATGTCCATCAGCTCGTCGATTCCCAGGATGATGAAGATCGGCTCCACCGGCAGGTTGAACGACGCCGCCGTCCCGAGCAGGATCACGAGCGACGCCCGCGGCACCCCCGCCACGCCCTTGCTCGTGAGCATCAGCGTGAACACCATGATGAGCTGCTGGCCGAAGCCCATGTGAATCCCGGCGGCTTGCGCGACGAAAACTGAAGCGAGCGATAGGTAGAGCGTGGTGCCGTCGAGGTTGAAGCTGTACCCGGTGGGCATGACGAACGCCACGATCTTTCGCGGCACCCCCAGGGCCTCCATCGCTTCCATGGCCCGGGGCAGAGCGGCCTCCGAGCTGGTGGTCGCAAACGCAATGGACACCGGCTCGGCGATCGCCTTGATGAACCGCCGCACCGGCACCCGCGCCAGCTTCGCGACGGGCAGTAGGACCAGCAGCAGAAACACTGTCAGCGCCGCGTAGAGCGTGGCCAGCAGTTGGACCAGGTTCACCAGGATGCCGAGTCCCATGTGGCCCACGGTATAGGCGATGGCCGCGCCCACCCCGATCGGCGCGAACAGCATCACCAGGTTGGTGAACTTGAACATCGTCTCCGCCAGGCTCTCGGCGAACGCCAGCATCGGCCGCCGCTTCTCCTCGCTCAGCATCGCGAGCGCGATGGCGAAGACGATGCTGAACACCACGATCTGTAGCACCTCTCCATCGACCACCGACTTGGCGAAGTTTTCAGGGAAGATGTGCAGGATGACGTCCTGCGCGGTCTGCTTCACGGCGGTCAGCTTTTCCTGCGGCGCCCCCGGCGGCAGCTTCACCCCCACCCCGGCCCGGCTGATGTTGATCGCGGCGAGGCCGATGAAGAGTGCGAGCGTCGTCACCACCTCGAAATAGACGAGCGCCTTGATCCCCATGCGCCCGACTTTCTTCAGATCGGCGTGCCCGGCGATCCCGACCACGAGGGTGCCGAACAACAGCGGGGCGATGATGGTCTTGATGAGTTTCAGGAAGATCAGGCTCAGCACCCGCAGTTTCACGGCTTGCGCCGGCCAGTCGTGCCCGAGCTCCGCTCCCAGCACCATGCACACCAGGATCCACGCGGTCAGCGACTTCCGGCCGTAGGCGTATGCGACCAGGGCCGCGATCACCAGCCAGCGGCTGATTTGCAGGATGACGGGCGGAATCGCGAGGAGGGCGAAATGGTCTCCGGTGGCCAGGACGGCGGCTATGCCGAGGGCAAGGAAGGCGGCCTGGGATGCGGTGGGCAAGCCGTTCAGTGTGAGCGAGAGCGGCTGCCATGTCAACTGGACCGCGTCGGGGCCAGATCGCGCGACAGCCCCGCACCGAAGGTGGATGTCTAGCGGCCTGCAGCTATCTCCATAAGAGCCCTCCGGAAGACTTGGAAGCTCTTGGACCGGTTGAGCGGAGGGTTCATGTGGCTGGAAATCGCACGCGCCGCCTCTATCTTTGCGAGACCACCAGGGAAATAGCCCGCCCTTTGGAGAACACGTTCCAAGGCTTCCCAAGTGCCACCCTTGATGCTATCGGGGTCTCGGTATGGTGCCCGGGCAGCTAATGTCGGTGGCCCTCCCGGATAGGCGGCCACTATGGCCGCGATGTCCCCAAAAAACCACGCCTCCAGTTCTTCGATGGCAATGCGGTTCAAGACCTGGAACGCTCCCGCTCTCGGTGATGATTTGGTAGCTAAGTTGGCGCGCAAGGCATGGGCCTCCAAGCGCTGCTTGAGCTGACCACAGTCGTCTCGGTCATTGTCCAACAAGACTGCGATTCGCCAGTCCGCCGGCAACCAGGCTCGATAGCCGCTGAGGCGAGCTGGCAGCTTGTCCAGAAGGTCCAACTTGTCGTGAGACGGGTGAATGTGAAACGATGCCTGATCTCCCAGGATCCTTGGCAGCACGTTCTGGAGTGCTACCTCGGCGGAGGGCTCCTCTACCAGAAGCTCAATGTGCATTTCAACGCTTTCTGGGCCCCCCCGAAGCCGTGAGTGGGTCCCCTGCTTCGAAATGTCCTTCCATCCATAAATGCCCAAGCCTAGCGCCGTGGCCCATAAACTCTTGGGCGCCCTGCATGTCAGCCGTTCGCCGCGCCTGTGTGTAACCCTGCCCGTCGCGGTAGACGACCCATAGTTCCTCCGCTTTGAGCGCGTCCACAAAGAAGGGCGAATGTGTGGTGACCATCAACTGAGCTCGTGCTGATGCATTGCGACACTCTTCGGTCAGTTCGGGCAATAGTCGCGGATGAAGATGATTTTCGGGTTCTTCGATGCCGATCAACTGAGGAGGGTCTGGATCATAGAGCACTGTCAGGTATGCCAGCATCTTCAACGTACCGTCGGAAACATACTTGGCGAGAATCGGCTGCTGAAAAGGTGCATCCTTGACCTGGAGTAGCAGGCGACCGTCGGCCATCAAGTCTGCGCTCACTCTCTCGAGCTGTGGCACGCGGCGCGACAGCGTATCGAGAATATGGCGGAGGCGGTCGGGATGCTGCTCCTTTAGGTACTGAATCACATTTGGCAGGTTGTCTCCTGTGGCGGAAAGTCGTTCTGTGGGGCCAGCCTCCGGAATTGACCTTGTGCTGTCTGCGGTGAGGTAGGATAGATACCAACCCGTCACAAACCTTCGTAGGGCGCTGACCCTTGGGTGCTTGGCGAACTGTCCGAGTGTGTTAACAGCCAACATCTCTTGGGAGTCGAGCTCCTCGTGAACTCTCTTGTCCTGCTCGTCCGGCATGTCGCCACTGACAACCTCCCCTGCACCCGACCGAAAGTCCAAAAAGCGGAACGGCTTTCCATGCTCTCCCCGCCGCCACTGGAGCCACTCTTCCGCCACGTAGGGGCCTTTGGGCGTCTCGTCGATTGCGAGATGATAGGTAATTAGCGGAGACTGCGAGGTTTCACGGTACTTTAGCTCAATTACGACAACACCGTCGGCTCCTCGACTTCGAAGTTCTCTGAACCTACCGCGCCGGTCCCATGCCTTGCGAAGTCCAACAGAAAAACACTCCGAAAGGAACGCAAACACGTCGAAGATCGTGGACTTGCCGCTGCCGTTAGGACCTAGCAAGACGGTAAGTGGCGTGATTCCCTTGAGCTCAACTGAACTTGCCCCCACTTTTGACACAACCAGTTAAGACTCAAAATCCATTTAAAGGAGAATTGAGTCATGGGTTTATCACGCAGGTTGTTCACGAAGGAGTTCAAGCTGGCCGCCGTGCGGCGGTTGGAGCAGGGGGTTTCCATTGCCGAGGCGGCGCGGGCGTTGGAGGTGAATCCCAACGTGCTGCACCGCTGGCGGCGAGAGTTTCGGACCGGGCCAGGCAACGCCTTCCCCGGCAACGGAAAGCAGCGATGGGCTGAAGGCCGCATCGCTGAGCTGGAGCGCAAGATCGGCCAGCAGGCCCTGGAGATCGATTTTTTGAAAGACAGCTTGCAGCGCATCGAGGAACAGCGGATGCTGCAGGCGTTGAATGGAAATCCGCCGTCTACCGGAAGGTCGAAGAAGAAGTGAAGGCCGACCGGGGACTGACGATTGGACGCATGGTGGAGCTGGGCCGGGTCTCCCGGTCCGGCTTCTATCGCTTCCACGAAAGCGCCGAGCCGGGTCCGAATCCCCACATGGATCTACGCGACGCCATCCAGCGAATCGCGTTGGCATGGCCCAGCTACGGCCGCCCGCGGATCACAGCCGAGCTACGCCGCCAGGACTGGACCGTGAACCCCAAACTGGTGTACCGGCTGATGCGCGAGGACAATCTGTTGTGCGTGCGCAAGCGCAAGTTCGTGGTGACCACCGATTCCAACCACACGCGCCAGGTCTATCCGAACCTGGCGCCGGGCCTGATCCTGACCGCGCCCGACCAATTGTGGAGGGCCGATATCACCTATATCCGCCTGCGCGACGAGTTCGTGTTCCTGGCGGTGATCCTGGATGCCTGCTCGCGCCGCGTGATCGGCTGGGCTCTGGATCGCACGATGGAAGACGAGTTGACCTTGACGGCGCTTCGCATGGCGCTGTCGCGCCGCGTCGTCCAGACTGGGCTGGTCCATCATTCCGATCGTGGCTCCCAGTACGCCAGCAACGACTATACGGATTTGCTGAAAGCCAACGGCATCGACATCAGCATGTCGCGCAAGGGCAATCCGTGGGACAACGCGGCCTGCGAATCGTTCATGAAGACTTTGAAGTACGAAGAGGTGTTGCGCAATGAATACCGCGATCTGGCCGAGGCTCGTGCCTCCATCGCCGAGTTCCTGGAGAAGGTCTACAACCAAAAACGGCTACATTCCGCGCTCGGCTACTTGCCCCCGGCCGAGTTCGACGCACAACACCGAAAGGATGCCGCTTCGCGGCAGCTTGCTTCATGAGTTTTCCGAGGCATCCGGAAATCTTTCCATCCGATGGAGGCGCCAGCCGTGCGGCCAACGCCCCCGCTCATCGTCTGGATGAGTTTCCGGCTGGCTATTCCTTGGCGG